>DATGSF010000154.1:0-4382 GCA_035302865.1 Chitinophagaceae bacterium | reverse complement strand
CCTTTTACAGAAACATTAATCAACTTTGAAGAGGAAGAGGAAAAAGCAAAAGGATTAATACAGGCAGCAGACATTATATATTGCTTGGATTATAATCATTTTTCTAGAACAAGAGCAATGCAAAGTTTTTTAGAAGAGGCTAAAGGTAAAAAAATATTAATTGATCATCACCTATTTCCAGAATTAGAGGCTTTTGATTTTAGCTGGTCTAATCCTGAAGCTTCAAGCACCTGTGAAATGATTTATTATTATATTTTTAATCATAAAGGAGCCAAGGCATTTTCTTTAGAAATGATGCAGCTATTGTACACAGGATTAGTTACGGACACCGGATCTTTTAGGTTTGATCGTGTTTCTGGTGATGTGCATAGAATTTTAGCTTTTTTTAAAGACCAAGGATTAGAACATACACCAATTCATGAAAAACTATTTAATACTTGGTCTGAAAACCGTTTACGCTTTTTAGGGCATATTTTAGCAAATAGATTAAAAACCTTAGAGAAGCATTCATGGTCTTACATTTATATTACAGAAGAAGACTTTAAGCAGTTCAATATGCGAAAAGAAGATATTGAAGGTTTTGTAAACTATGGTTTAAGTATTCAAGGAATTAATAGAACAGTGTTATTTTCGCAAAGAGGAGATGATGAGGTTCGATTAAGTTTTAGAAGTAATGTAGATTATGATATACGAGAAATAGCAGCAAACTATTTTAATGGAGGAGGTCATAAAAATGCAGCAGGAGGAACGTTTTACGGAAACATTGAAGATGCTATTCAATACTTTAAAAAAGAAATAATCAATTAATAACAACACATAATAAAATTAAAATGCTTAAAAAAATCTCAAATTTATCATTAGCAATCCTTTTAGGAACAGGCATCACACTTTCTTCTTGTGCACAAAGTGAATATAAAGTAACAGAAGGTGGATTAGAGTATAAACGTTTAGTTAAAGGCGAAGGACTAAAAGCGCCAGAAATTGGTGACATAGCTGAAATGAATGTTATTTTTAAAATTGGTGATAGTGTAATCATAAATACATTAGAAATGAATAACAATCAACCAGTTCCTCAATTAATTCAAGAAGCTTCTTTTCCTGGTGATTTACCTGAAGGTTTAATGCAAATGCGCGAAGGAGATAAAATGGAGTTTCGCATATTAGCAGATAGCTTGCAAGCTAAAACAGGAAATCCAATCCCTCCCTTTGCAAAGGAAGGTGATTATTTTACTTGGGAAGTAGAATTAGTAAGCTTAAAAACGCAAGAACAAGCAGAAGCTGAAATGGCAGAGCTCGCAAAGAAACAATTGCAAATTGATGATGAATTATTACAAAAGTACTTTAAGAAAAATAACATTAATCCTCAAAAAACAGAATCTGGAATTTATTATGTTTTACATAATGAAGGTAAAGGAAACAGACCAGAAAAAGGTCAAATGGTTTCGGTAAACTATACAGGGACAAAGATGGACGGAGAAAAATTTGATAGTAATGTTGATCCTGCCTTTAATCATGTAGAACCATTAAATTTCAAAATTGGAAGTGGTCAGGTGATACAAGGTTGGGATGAAGGAATAGCGCTATTAAAGCCAGGTCAAAAAGCTACTCTATATATTCCTTCTACTTTAGCTTATGGAAATCAAAGTCAAGGAAAAATTGGACCTAATGAAATTTTAATTTTTGAGGTAGAGCTTTTAGATGTAAATTAATAATTTAAAAATATTATGGCAAAGATTTTAGTAACAGGTGGCGCAGGATATATTGGAAGTCATACTATAGTTGATTTAGTAGAAAATGGTTACGAGGTAGTTTCTATTGACAATCTTTCTAGAGGGCACAAAGAACTTATAGAAGGCGCCTCTGCAATTGTCGGGAAACCCATAAAAAATTATAATATTGACTTATATAACTTGGAGGATATTCGAGCCGTATTTGAAGAAAATAAAGACATACAAGGTGTAATACATTTTGCTGCTTATAAAAGTGTTCCTGAATCAGTAGATAATCCATTAATGTATTTTAAAAACAACTTAGGGTCTTTAATTAATGTATTAATGGTATGTAAGGAATATCAAATTTACAATTTTGTTTTTTCCTCTTCTTGCTCAGTATATGGCAATACGAATGTACTGCCTGTTACAGAATCGACGCCTTTTGAGGCTGCTGCTTCTCCTTATGCTAGAACCAAGCAAATGGGAGAGGAAATTTGTGAAGATTTCAGTTTTGCAAATCCTGACTTTAATATTGCATTGTTGCGCTACTTTAATCCTGTAGGTGCGCATCCCTCATGTTTAATTGGAGAACGAAATAAGACACCAGAAAACTTAGTTCCCATAATAACGCAAACTGCAATTGGGAAAAGAGAAAAAATGACTGTTTTTGGAGATGATTATGCAACTAGAGATGGTTCATGCATTAGAGATTATATACATGTTAGCGATATAGCACATGCCCACACTTTATCTTTAAAAAAATTAATTAATGATAAAAAACGTGGTAATATCGATTATTATAATTTAGGTACTGGAAATGGAGTTTCTGTTTTGGAATTAATTGAAGCTTTCCAAAGCACTGCAAATCTTAAATTAAATTTTGAAATAGGTCCAAGACGTCCAGGAGATGTAATTGAAATATATGCAAATAACCAGAAAGCATTAGAAGAATTAGGCTGGAAACCAAAATATGATATAAATGCGATGATGGAAACTGCTTGGCAATGGGAAAAGCATTTACAAAAATTAGAAAACGCTCCTTTAAATTAAAATTGAATATTTATGCAAAATAATAGCTTGTCTGAACAAGAAATAATACGTAGAGAAAAATTAGATGAATTATACAAATTAGGAATTAACCCCTATCCTGCTGCAGAGTTTAAAGTTACCCATACAGCAAAAGATATTCTTGAAAATTATTCTGAAGAAACAAAAGATAATTTTCAATTGGTAGTGATTGCAGGAAGAATTATGACCGTAAGAAATATGGGAAAAGCAAACTTTGCACAAATTCAAGATAAAAGTGGGAGAATGCAAATCTACATGCGCAGAGATGATATAGCGCCTGGAGAAGATAAGACTTTATATAACACTGTTTGGAAAAGACTTATTGATATTGGAGATATTGTTGGTTTTGAAGGTTATGTTTTTACCACAAAGACGGGTGAAGTGTCCCTTCATGTAAATAAATTCACATTATTATCTAAAGCTCTTAAACCTTTGCCTCTTCCAAAAGTAGATGCGGAAGGAAACACATACGATAGCTTTACAGATCCTGAACAAAGACATAGACAACGCTATGTGGATTTAATTGTAAATCCACATGTGAAAGATGTTTTCGTAAAAAGAACAAAGCTATTTCAAGCCATGCGTAATTATTTTAATGACCAAGGCTATTTAGAAGTAGAAACTCCTATTTTGCAACCAATTCCAGGAGGAG
Source organism: Chitinophagaceae bacterium (assembly GCA_035302865.1). GTDB lineage: Bacteria > Bacteroidota > Bacteroidia > Chitinophagales > Chitinophagaceae > DATGSF01. The sequence continues at coordinate 950 of DATGSF010000154.1, read as the reverse complement.
CAGCTGCAAAGCCGTTTATTACTCATCATAATACTTTGGATATTCCTTTATATTTGAGAATTGCAAATGAATTATATTTAAAAAGGTTAATTGTAGGTGGCTTTGAAGGGGTATATGAATTCTCTAAAAATTTTAGAAATGAAGGAATGAGCCGTAATCATAATCCGGAATTTACAGCAATGGAGATTTATGTTGCATATAAAGACTATTATTGGATGATGGAATTTACTGAAAATCTCTTAGAGCATTGTGCAATAGCTGTAAACGGAAGCACCAAAGCTACATTTGAAGGGAAAGAAATAGACTTTAAAGCTCCTTATAAAAGAATAAGCATGCGTGATTCTATTTTAGAATTTACTGGTTTTGATATTGAAGGTAAGAACGAAGATGAACTTAGGCAAGCTGCTAAAGATTTAGGAATTCAGGTGGATAATTCTATGGGGAAAGGAAAATTAATTGATGAAATTTTTGGAGAAAAATGCGAACCAAATTATATCCAACCTACCTTTATTACGGATTACCCAGTAGAAATGAGCCCTTTAGCTAAATCACATAGAGAAAAAGAAGGACTTACTGAGCGATTTGAATTAATGGTTTGTGGAAAAGAAATAGCCAATGCATATAGTGAATTAAATAATCCTATTGATCAAAAAGATCGCTTCCAAGAGCAGGCTGCGCTAGCAGATAGAGGTGATGACGAGGCTATGTTTGTGGATTATGATTTTATTAATGCTTTAGAATACGGTATGCCTCCTACAAGTGGATTAGGAATTGGTATGGATAGATTATTAATGTTTTTAACAGGCACTGAAACCATACAAGACGTTCTATTTTTCCCGCAAATGCGACCTATTAAAAAAGACAAAAAAGAAAATGAAAAGCAAAACACAGATAGTTAGTTATTTCGTTTTAATTATAACATTTTTTATTTCTTTTAATAACAACTCTGC
>DATGSF010000153.1:0-2818 GCA_035302865.1 Chitinophagaceae bacterium | reverse complement strand
TCCAAGAAATTAAATATTTTTTAGTATTTTATACTAGCATTTTTATTTTAGTTCAAAATAAAAAGGATTTACATTTATTCAGATAGTGAGAATAATTATTTAATAGAACATTTCAAGTTAGTCGAAAAAGAGAGCCTCTCTATATTTAATTATAGCTCATTCTTTTTATACCTGCTATTCTCTAAATCATTTTTGTGTTTAATAACGGATAAAATTGTTTGTTTAACTCTAAACAAAACAATACGTGTTATTTTACAAAATTCTGGAAATTTATATTTGAGAATATGTAGTTGCTCAAAAGAGAAAATGATGTCTAAGAAAAAATAAGAAACGATTTAAAAAGAGTGATGTGACAGTTCTTGATTCTACTATTGTGAAAAAAGTTGTAGTGGTTACAGTAATGGGAAATGCGATAGAATGGTTTGAATTTGCATTTGTGCTTATCTAGTTGAGATTTTACCAATAGATGGCGATGAAGTTAAAGAAATAATTGAAGTTCTTGAAGAAATCTAGTAGAAAAAAGAAAAGGTATTAATAAATGGAAAAATTGAAAATTTACTAATAATGAAGAAAAATAACACAATATGTAAACAGTTTTTACCTATATTGCTAAAATAATTTGTAAACATCCATGAAATTAAAAAGCCCCTATTAGAATGGGGCTCTCACATCGTTAACTTCTTTTATTTGTCCTTCGCCCAGTGGCCCGTTTTCTTTTTTGAGTTTTCTTATCATGATGACCCGACAAATCTTCAGAAAATTCAACATACGTATTATCTGTTATTTGTGTTTTCGGTGTTTGCGATAATTGTTTCTTTCCTTTAGGTGTCCGATGCTCATCTTTTCCCAAGTTTCATCCTCCTTTGTAACTTATTTATCTAGTTTGTGTTATTTTGATTAATTCATGTAAAATTTTCAAATATCATTAATGTTTAGATACAGATATAACAATTCAGGAAGATCCTGTTTAATCTAAATTTTTTATTAAAAGCGGAACATGGATACGACAAATGAGTAACCTTACAAAACATTCAAAAGAACCAAGCGAATACAGTGTTGGAAGCTAACATTTGTCCTTAAAAAATAGTTTCATTAAAATAACTTTTAAATACTATCGAACGAAATCAATTTTAAGTGGTAGTGTATAAGCAATAAATAGAGAATATGTCACAATTATAAAATTCATAAAATATATATTTTATAACAATGTCTTTAAATTTCTTCCATTTCCTCTATTTTACATACTGATGTCCGTTTTTGTTTTTAAAATAAGTTATATTATATTAACAACTATATTTAAAAATATCGTCAGAAAAAGGAGTCATTATGAAAATGGTTACGTCAAATCAATTAGCGCAAATTGAACAAAAATTTATTGATAAGATTGCTGATAATATGCATACGTTTGGCGTTTCAGAAACAGTAGGTAGGGTTCTTGGAACGGTATATATGAATAGGGAGCCTATGACTTTAGAGCAGTTATCTGAGGTGACTGGAATGAGTAAAATGAGAATGAGCCAAGTAGTCCGAGAAATGATTGAACTAAATATTGCCGAAAAGGTTTTTAAAAAAATAAAAGCACAAATTGAGGATGAGAATTAAATAGAAAAAATGAAGATGAAATTCAAACTATTACTGTCGTAGGGACTGGTGTTATCGGAAATGGTTGGGTCACCCGTTTTCTTGCTAATGGATACGACGTGATTGCTTATGACGCGGCAGAAGGTGCAGAAGAAAAAACAAGACAGACTGTAAAGGAAGTATGGCCGACATTAGAACAAGTAGGTTTGGTAGAGGGAGCGAGTATAGACAGATTAACTTTTGCAACTAGTCTTCAAGAGGCGGTGCAGTCATATACTATTTATACTTTAGAGAACCATCATTGTTATTTAGACGAAGCACATAAAGGTGATCCGATTCATGTCACACTATAATTGCTTGATTATAATGATAAACTTCTCCATGTTTTTTTCACGATGAATAATGAAAAAGGAGAAAAACTTGCAACAAGTGAACAAATGTTAATTGGAATTAATAAAGATACGGGTCGGGCAGGTTCATTTCCTAATGAAATTGATAAAAAAGTTCAATCATTAGCTAAAGAGCATCAAGATTTACCTAAACCTAAGGAAGTTGGGAGAACGATAGGAATTAAAAGAAAATAACTAACATAAATTTTTTGTAATTACCTTGGCTTTATACTTTTTGAGCTAAGGAAATTTTTTTATGACCAATTATATTTAATTAAAGATTTAAAAAACTAATCCAATCTTGATGTAGGTCAAAGATATACTTTAAAAATCCCTCTATACTAAGGATGTCGTTAGGATTTACAGATGTTTTATAAACGGAAATGTAAATGAGCTTAAAAAAATAAAAATCAACAGACTATGATGTGGAGGGATTAACATGCAAAGATTTATTTTAGGAAAGAAAAATTTAATTACTTTGATTAACGCTATTTTAATTGTTTTTGGGTTTTTTGGTAGATTTGCTTTAGATAATATGGCAATTTTTAATTGGTCGCTTATGATAGCATCGATTATCGGTATTTCACCGATTGCCATCCAAGCGTATCAAGCATTAAAAGTAAAAGTGGTCAGTATTGACGTATTAGTAACGATTGCCGTTGTTGGAGCTATCTTAATTAAAAACTATGAAGAATCAGCGATTGTCACATTTCTATTTTTATTTGGAGCATATTTAGAACAACGTACATTAAATAAAACTCGTTCTGCAATTAAAGAATTAATAGATATGGCTCCGGAAACAGCGATGAAACAAATGGAAAATGGTGAGTTTGAGGAAGTAGATATTT
>DATGSF010000152.1:0-3053 GCA_035302865.1 Chitinophagaceae bacterium | reverse complement strand
TTGACAATTATCACATTTTCCACATGGATATAATTCTTGAATATTTTCTCCAAAATATGTTGCAATAAGTAAATTTCTACATGTAGTTTTATTAAGTAAGTACTCTTTAAATGCTTCAATTCTTGTTCTATAAGCTTCCTTCAAAGAGGTGATTTTTTTGGTATTTAACTCAAATTCGTATTTATTCTTTCTGTCTTTAAGAAAATATAAATATGCTCCTTTAATTGCAGGAGTGTAATAAATATAATTCATACTTCTGAGCGCAAGTAAAACTTGGTGTATATAATAGGGAGTTTTTTGTAAGTTTTTTGCTATTAAATGGGTATCAATAGTTGTTTCAAAATTAAAAACACTCCCATACATTCTTAAAATTTGGACAATCACTTCATGGTAATTAGGGTGATATGTTTTTAGGGTATTTAAATCTTCATTATTTAAATTCAAGGTTAACTTGGTTTGTGTTTCCCCTGCATTTTCATATTCCCAATAACCTTCTTTTTCTATTAATTTTATAGCTGCTAAACAGGGTAAAGCAGGCAAGTTCTGTTTTTTTAAAAAGTCTTCAATAGCAAAACTAAAGTATTGTTCTGCTCCGCTATTATTTGCAATTTTTAAATAATCACATACTTTATGATATACTTCTTTGATCCATTTTATTGGAGGAAACTGTATTGTAATATATTCTTCTAATTTTTCAATATCTTTGTTATTATAGAATACCATTGCTTCTGCCTCTTCTCCATCTCTACCCGCTCGCCCTGCTTCTTGATAATATTCTTCTAAGCTATGCGGTAATAAAAAGTGAGAAACATGTCTAACATTTGGTTTGTCTATACCCATACCAAAAGCATTTGTTGCTACAATAATATGGTTTTTGCTTTGCATCCATAATTCTTGCTGTTCTTTTCTTTTTTCTAAAGGTAAACCCGCATGATAAAAACAAGAATTTAAGCCTTCTTTTTCAAGAATTTCAGAAATACTGTGGGTTAGCTTTCTGCTATTTGCATAAACTATACCAGTTGCATTAAAAGAGGCCACATAATCAATTATACTTTTCAGTTTATTCTCTGCATAGCTAACCTTATATCTTAAATTATCCCGAATTACACTTTGTGAGAATCTTTGTACATTTTTTAATTCTAAATACTTAATTATATCCTTTTGTACAAGTGGTGTAGCAGATGCGGTTACTGCAAGTATGGGAACATTAGAAAAATCTTCTCGTAAATGAGTTAATTGAAGATAGCTTGGTCGAAAATCATGTCCCCATTGTGAAATGCAATGTGATTCATCAATAGCAATCAGGGAAAGGGGAAATAGATGCCAATATTTCTCATAAAAACTTGAATTTACTCTTTCTGGCGACAAATATAATATTTTTATTACTCCCGAAATAGCATCTTCAATAATTTCCAATTGCTTATCTTGACTCAAACCACTATGTAAAAATGCAGCAGGAATATTTCTTTTATGTAATTGAAATACCTGATCTTCCATTAGAGCAATAAGAGGGCTGATTACAACGGTAAGTCCAGATAGAAACAATGCAGGAACTTGAAAGCAAATAGATTTCCCTCCACCTGTAGGCAGAATAGCAAAAGTATCCTTTCCATTAGCCACAGATCGGATAATATCCAATTGTACAGAACGAAAAGAAGGGTAATTCCAATACTTCTTTAAAATTGCATGAAATCTTGCATCATTTTTAAATTCTGTCATACTCTTAAGTTTCCTTTATAGGACAATTTACGACAGAATTTATAAATTTTAAAAAAGCTATGAAATATTTTTATTCGGCAGGTAAAACTTCAGCTTTAAAGGTCAAAATAATATGTTCTTCAGCAGTGTTTGCAACTACACGAATATCTCTATGGTTTTGCCCTACTCTATTTTGTGAATTAAATTCAAATTCTATTACCCCTTGTTCATTGGGTTTTATTGGCTCCTTTGGATAATGCGGAACGGTACAGCCACAAGAAGGTATAACTCTTTCTATTTGCAATGGATGTTTCCCTGTATTAGTAAATGTAAATTGATGTTTTGCAATTTCTCCTTCTTTTATTTGACCAAAATCATGATGTGATGTAGTAAATTCTACTGTAGTTAAAGCTAATTCATTTTCATTATTTTCTTGTGATACTTCATCCAAATAAGAAACATGAACATGATCTTGTGATTTTGGATTGATAAAAGCGGTAGAACTAACACCCATTAATTCTATAATAGCAATAGTTAATATAGATAATGTTAATACAGTTAATAGTATTGTTTTTAAATTAGCATTCATAATTATAAAGATTGAAACAAACTTAATATAATATTTTAAGAAATGAAAACTTTTATTTTAAAAATTCAGATTTTAAAATGATTTCCTTCCATTCCCTTTTAGCATTAGTTTCGAGTGTAATAGCGCCTCCAACATGAAAAGATGCTAGCTTCCTCTCATCATCGTATATTAGTGTACGTATAATTACATTAGAATCTATTTTATTATCAGGATCAATATAGCCAATAGTTCCACTATAATAACCTCTTTCACTATCTTCAATGTCATGTATGATGTTTAGAACATGATTCTTTGGTGTTCCCGTCATGCTCCCCATAGGAAAAAGCGCAGCAAAAGCGTTAAAAGCTAAGGTTTCTATCTCTTTATATGTATTATATTCCCCTCGAATAGTAGAAATCAAATGATGCAATTTAGGAAAAGAATAAAGAACAGCATCTTCTATTAAAGTAACTGAGGAACAACAATCTAAGGTCTGAAATTCATTTATAACCATATTAGCAATGATATGATTTTCATTAAGTTCTTTAGGATCGTTTTTTAGTTTTTGCATTTTTATTACATCCTCTTGTGCATTTTTTCCTCTTTTTATAGTTCCTTTTATAGGTTGAGAGTGAATATAAGGATAATCAATAGTAAAAAATCTCTCGGGAGATGTTGAGAATATATATGTATTATCCTTTCTCATAAAAGTAGCAAATGGACATGGATTACTTTGATTTAAATTATAAAATAATACTTCTTTATTTTTTAAATCGGTATTCCATTT
>DATGSF010000151.1:0-2057 GCA_035302865.1 Chitinophagaceae bacterium | reverse complement strand
TGAGCCAATAGTATTCATTTTAGAATGAAATGCCACATTTAATATCCCGTCCCCTAAGTCAATTACGCTCAATTCAGAATTGGACCAAATAGTATGATTCTCTTTTAAATACTGGAAATCTAACTGTCCTTTTCGTGTAGTATTTTCTTTATAAGTCGCCGTGTTTTGATCATAATATAATTGCTTACCATCTGTAAACTTATAAAATTGCTTATTGCCTTCTTTTTCCATTTTCTCTATCCAAGGAGCAATATGCAATTCCTGTTTACGCATCTCTTTTAAAACCTTATCAAATCCTATTGCTTCCCAGAGCTTAAAAGGACCCATTTCCCACCCAAACCCTGCTTCTATTGCATCATCAATACTATAAAGAGTGTTGGAGATATTTGGTATATTTAATGCTGCATAGGAGAGTAATTCTGTAAATGTGGTTTTATAAAACTCCCCCACTCTACCAGGTAAATCATATAATTTTTGAATTCTTTTTCCTAAATTTTCTTCCTTTATAATTAAATCAATTTCTGGAAAATGTGCCTTTTTTCTTTCTCTATATTCTTTAGTTTCAAAATCTAAAGTAAGAATTTCTGATTTACCTTCTTTATTTTTAATCTTTTTAAAGAAACCTTCTCCAGTTTTTGCTCCCAATTTATTTTCTGCAACCATCCATTTAACAATTCCAGGCAAATCAAAATACTTACGATAAGGATCTTCTTTTAATAGTTCACTTAAACCCTGTGCAACCATGGCTAATGTATCTAAACCTACAACATCTGCCGTTCTATAAGTTGCTGATTTTGGGTGACCAATCAAAGGACCAGTTAAAAAATCAATTTCTTCAATGGTCCATGACTTTTCAAAGGTTTGTTTAAAAATAGAAGCTATTCCAAAAACTCCTATACGGTTACCAATAAAAGCTGGTGTATCCTTAGCAAGAACAGTTCTTTTACCTAGATTTTTTTGCCCGAAATCCATTAAACTGTCAATTACTTCTTGTTCTGTATCCTCTGTCGGAATAATTTCTAATAACTCTAAGTAACGTGGAGGATTAAAGAAATGTGTTCCTAAAAAATGTTTTTTAAAATCTTCAGTACGACCTTCTGCCATTAAATGGATTGGTATTCCAGAGGTATTGGAAGAAACTATACTACCAGGTTTTCTATATTGCTCTACCCATTCAAATAGTGTTTGTTTAATAGGTAATTTTTCTATTATTGCCTCAATCACCCAATCGCAGTCAGAAATCATATCTTTATTATCTTCAAAATTTCCTAAAGTAATTCTATTAGAGAAGCTCTTTGAATACAAAGGTGATGGATTTGTTTTTATGGCATTTTTTAAATGCTTTTTGACCAATGCATTAACATCTTTTTCTTCTTTATCCGGCATATCTAGTAAGTACACCTCTAATCCTATATTTGCAAAATGGCAAGCAATTCTACTTCCCATTACTCCTGAGCCAAGCACTGCTACTTTTTGTATTTTTTTATTATTTTTCATTTTTTTCATTTTTTATAATGCAATAGCTGTCCATACAGCATCTATAAATTTTTGTTTATTTTCTTCTATTTTTAAATCAATTTTTTTTGCTAAATGCAATTTTATTATAGTATTTAAAGGCCCATGAATTAAACTTATAAGAAAGGCATCATCGATAGGTTTTAAAATCTTTTTTTCCTTGCCTTTTTTGAAAATTTTATACATAGGATTTAATAATTGAAAGTTCTCTTCACGTATCTCTTTAAATAGAAATGGCGCATAGGTGTATTGTTCAATAAAACTGAAATAATCAGGTTGATTTACGTAAAAACAAATTGCATTAGAAAACATATCCTGAAAATTATCCCAAGGTTCTTTTTCAAAACAATAGGCTTTAAGTATTTGTTCATTAAATTGCTCTATTATCATTTTATAAAGCGCATTTATTAATTCTTCTTTCCCTTTAAAATATATATATATAGTTCCTGCAGCAACATTTGCCTCTTCTGCAATTTTTTTCATATTAAGGTGATAAAAACCCTCTCTATTTACTATCTTTAATACACTTTTTAATATAGCAT
>DATGSF010000150.1:0-5211 GCA_035302865.1 Chitinophagaceae bacterium | reverse complement strand
AATGTTTCAACAACTTCAATCTGTAGCATAAAAACAGCAAAACCTGGCATATATTTAGCTGCTTTTTCAGTGGCATAGACAACTATGCCTAAAAATCAAAAAAATACCACCACATATATTAATATATCTTAAAGGGAGTTTTTCAATTAATAATAATGCTTCTTTTTCATAAAAGCTTTATGAAAAAGAAGCAATAATTATTTTTTATTGTTAGAAAAAACAGAAATTATTTTGTTTTCTGAATGTCCCTACATGTTCATTAATAAATTGGAGACTTTCATTTATAACTCTTTTGGGAATTTCTTTATGGGGATTATGTCAAATACCAATTAAGAAAATAGATTGTGTTAGATTTAATGTGTTTTTTTCAACGCTTTTAACTTGTTTAATAGTTCCAAATTCATCTTTTTCACCTTGAAATACTAAAATAGGACATTGAATGTATTTTAGAAAATGTTCTATATTCCAATCCTGAAAGTCCTCACTTGTCCAAGTCTCTGCCCAAGCCCAAAATAAAGCATCTGTTTTATCACCATGGTACTTTTCTAATCTAAATTTTAAATCAGTTGTTTTGTATTTTTCAATCGCTTCTTTTATACCTTTAATGGTAATGCTCTCTATAAATACGTGTAGTCCTTTTAAAATTAATGCTTTTGGAGTTTTGGGATATTTTCCTGCAAAAATTAAAGCAATAGATGCTCCATCACTATGACTGAATAAAATAGGGTTTTCTATTTTCCAATAATGCAATAAATCCTTTAAAATATCTGCTTCTAATTCCATGTAATTCTTCTCCCTTTTTTCATAGGAAAACGCACAAGAAGCTCCATAACCCTGCCTATCATATACCAAAACATTACATGCTGTTAATGCTGCTAATTTCTCCGGAAAACCCCTCCATAATCGGATGCATCCTAGGAAATCATGAAGAAAAACTAAGGTAGGTCTGCCAGGATAATTATTTATATGAGTAAAAGCAATAGCATTTAAATCTAAAGAGGTATTTTTCATAAAAAAGAAATGTATTTAAAATTTTAAAGGGTAAATACTTCTTAAATATTTTTCAATGATTGCATATCAATTACAAAACGGTATTTTATATCCGAAGCCAATACCCTATCCCAAGCAGTATTAATATCTTGAATAGGAATTATCTCACATTCGGGAAGGATATTATGTTTTCCACAAAAGTTCAACATTTCTTGCGTTTCTGCTATTCCGCCAATCAAAGAACCAGCTAAATTTTTTCTTTTTAAAACCAAATGCCGACCATTCACACGCGTTAAAGGTTCAATCGATCCCACTAAGACCATAGTTCCGTCTCTTTTTAATAAATGTAAATAAGGATCTACATCATGTCCAACAGGAATGGTATTTAAAATAAAATCAAAACTGTCTTTTTCGGCATACATAGCTTCTTTATCTGTTGATAATAACACTTCATCCGCACCCAAAAGTGTAGCATCTTTCGCTTTTTCTGGAGAGCGGCTAATCATTACAACTTTTGCACCTAAGGCCTTTGCAAATTTAATTCCCATGTGTCCTAAACCTCCTAAACCTACAACAGCTATTTTATCACCTGCTTTTACTTTCCAATGCTGCAAAGGAGACCATGTTGTAATCCCTGCACATAATAAAGGCCCCACTTTAGATAAATCTAAATTGTCGGGAATGGACAATACAAAATCTTCGTGTACCACAATACTTTCTGAATATCCTCCAAAAGTTACACCCCCAGATATTTTATCTGGACTGCCATAAGTCATGGTATTTCCATTTTCACAATAGTTTTCTACACCTTCTTTACAAGAATTGCAATGCCTGCAAGAATCAACCATGCAACCCACACCCACTTTATCTCCAATTTTATATTTACTTACTTTTCCCCCTACTTCTCTAACTATTCCTACAATTTCATGACCGGGAACTAGGGGATACTGTGTTTTCCCCCAATCATTTCTAGCTGTATGTATATCACTGTGACAAACTCCGCAGTATAAAATATCTATCCAAACATCCTGCTCCAAAAGAGTTCTTCTTTCAATTTCCATTAAATGTAAATCCTCTGTTTCAGATTGTACTCCATAAGCTTTTGTTGCCATAACTTTTTATTCAAAGATACGAATAATTTAGAAGAAGTCTAGTATTAAATAGGAATTAGAGACTCGAAATTTAACCCTTTAGCATTGCAATATTTTCAAGATTTCTGCTAGTATTTTTACGCAAAAAAAACATTATATATATACTAGGTTTATTCAGTTAATAGTATTATAATTATATAATAAAATTTAATTAAGTATTTAAAAAACTGGTCTCCTGGAGTATATACTTGTAAGGTAGGAATAGAAAATAAAAAAGAACACAACAAAATAATGAAATTTATTATCATCCATTAAAAATAAAATCATGAAAAGATATCTACACATTATACTGATAAGCATACTTCCAATTATAAGTTTTGCGCAATCCGATTCTATTGCAGAATTTGCTCCTGTAGGTGCAGAATGGTGGCATGGAAATTTAGGTTTACAATCGCAATTAGCACATAACTTTTCAATAAATAGCAAAAGTGTGCAAGATACTATAATAAACAATAGGGAAGCTATTAAAATAAACCTGACAAAATATACTAAAATAGAATATACTAATGAAAAAATAATTGATACAATTGAATTAGAACCTATTTATATTGCAAATACTATCGACACCGTTTTTATCTATAATACCTATTTTAATGATTTTACTCCTTTATATGTTTTTAATGTGGAAGATGGAGATACTTTATGCTTACCTGTTATTCCACACCCTTTTATAGAAACAGATTTTTCATTTTGGTATAATCCAATAGCTGAAAAAGACAGTTTTTTTTGCATAAAAGTAGATTCAGTTCGTATGGTTTCTTATGATGGGGAATATTTAAAAACTGTTTTTACAAGAGAAATAATCACTTATAATAATGGGATTCTTTTCCCAGGATATAATTTCTCGCAAGGACACATTGATGCCAACCATTATGAACCTTACAATAAAAATGGATATGCTCAAAAATTAGGATCCCTTTCTATTTCTTTTTTCCCTACTCCAGTGGACCTCTATGCAGCTGTTGGTGGAAGTTTAGACACCTCAGCTTTTAAAGAATTTGAAGTAACAGGATTTCGTTGCTATCAAGACGATAATATAAATATCAATCTTTATCCAGAGGGTGGAGACTGTGATTATATTTCTTCTGTAAATATTAAAGAACAACAAAATAATCCACTTTCCATAAATATTTATCCTAATCCTGCTAATGAAAAAGTGCATATAAAAACAGGAGATTTCTCTAGGGAAGGAAATATTAAAATCTATGATAATTTAGGAAGATTACGACTGGAAAGCAGGCTTTTAAATAAGGAAAACACTCTAGATATTTCTAAATTAAATTCGGGAGTGTATTATTTAAAAATTACCATAGATGAGCAAGAATATACAGAAAAGTTGATTTTGGAAAAGAGATAAAAAAGACAAAAATGAAATAATCCATTAAAAATAAAATTATGAAAAGATATGTACACATTTTACTGATAAGCATACTTCCAATTATAAGTTTTGCACAATCCGATTCTACAATTTTTGCTCCTGTAGGTGCAGAATGGTGGCATGGAAATATTAATCTTTATAATCCCATTACAAACTACTATCATGTATATAGTAAAAGTGTGGGTGATACAATCATCAATGGAAAATTAGCTTCAAAAATTGAAATGGAACGTTATGTCAAAGCTACTCATTATACAGTTGTAGTTGACACCATACCTTTAGAGCCAATGTATGTTTCTTCCACAGAAGATACCGTGTTTATTTACAATACTTATTTTGATGATTTTACTCCATTATATGTTTTTAATGTGGAAGAGGGAGATACCTTGTGCTTGCCTGTTATTCCCCACCCTTACATAAGTCCTAATTTTGAATCTTGGTACAATCCTATAGCTGAAAAAGATAGTTTCTTTTGTATTATAATTGATTCCATCCGCATGGGAACCTATGGAGATGCTTATTTTGAAACTATATTCACTAGAGATATTTCAGAAATTAATACAAATCATAAAATAAAATATCCAGCATATAATTTTGCACAAGGGTATTATAAAGAACCAGAGCATTCTCCAGGAAATAAAAATGGATATGCACGAAATATCGGAACATTAGCACAGTCTTTTGCTCCAGCTCCCATTAAACCTTATTGGGTTTTAGAAAATGGAATGGATACTATATCTTTTAATTTTTACCAACAACGCAGAATAGGCTTCCGTTGTTATAAAGATGATATAATGGAGGCTATATTCCAACAATGCAATGTTATTTCTTCTGTAAATATTGAAGAACAACAAAATAATCCACTTTCCTTAAATATTTATCCTAATCCTGCTAATGAAAAAGTTGAAATTTCTTTTGATAATTTTGAAAAAGAAGCAATAATAGAATTATATGACATCAATGGAAGATTGATAAAAACATATAAAACTTCACAAGCTACATTTGAAATAAACACATCATCTTTTAACAATGGTATTTATTTAATTAAAGTTCAAACTGGTGCATTTACACAAACCCAAAAACTTTCAATTATTCATTAATTATCAACCAAGATAGCTTGCACCAAAGTATCAGGTGTAAGGTATGTTTCAAATATTATAAACTATGAAAAGCAGAATAGTTCTTACAATTATTATAATTTTTAATTACTTGCCTCTATCAGCGCAAAAAAACAATATCGAAATTGGCTTAGGTGGCTATAAATTTTTAAATGTTATTGGTCAATTAGATAACTTAATCAATTCAATAAATATCAAATATGGCAGGAGTATTAATAACAATATAGGAATCTATGCACAATATACTAGAGCTCCAATAAATGGTTAGTTATTAGCACAAAGAGAATATGCTATATTAGAGGAGTCTGTCGGAAAATTAATCTCACCTAATCAATATAATTATTTTGATTTAGGACTTAGTTACAAAATATATAAATATCAAAACCATAAATTTTCAGCTTATTCCAGTTTATCTATGGCCTATGGGGGAGATTATTATCTTGACTATGTAATATGGACGGAACCACTACCTGGAGAGCCCTACGTTCATCCAATAGATGAAAGTTGGGATAAGATAAAAGGAAATTATTTTGGAGGAATTATCGGTTTAGCATACGATTATGCTCTTTGGAAA
>DATGSF010000149.1:0-2163 GCA_035302865.1 Chitinophagaceae bacterium | reverse complement strand
TATAAGAGTTAAATTTCAAATTAATACTAAAAAAATAAGACTTGCAAAATGCAAGCCTTATTATAAAAATACATTTATTAAAAAGTATTATAGGTCAAATTTAATACCTTGAGCTAAAGGAAGTTCTGTTCCATAATTCATAGTATTAGTTTGTCTTCTCATATACACTTTCCATGCATCTGAACCACTTTCTCTACCCCCACCAGTTTCTTTTTCACCACCAAAGGCACCACCAATTTCAGCACCACTTGTTCCAATATTTACGTTAGCTATACCACAATCTGAACCTGCATGAGATAAAAACAATTCAGATTCACGCATATCCGTTGTAAAAATAGCTGAACTTAGACCTTGCGGTACATCATTTTGAATATCTATAGCATTTTCTAATTCGCCATTATATTTCATTACATATAAAATAGGAGCAAAAGTTTCTTCTTTTACAATTTCGAAATGCGGCGCAACTTCAATAATACAAGGTTTTACATAGCAACCGCTTTCATACCCTTCTCCTTCTAAAACTCCACCCTCAACCAGAACTTTACCACCTTCTTTTTTAGCTTTTTCAATAGCGTTTAGATAGTTTTGAACAGAGGATTTATCGATTAGCGGTCCTACATGATTATTAGTATCTAGAGGATTACCTATTTTTAATTGTGTATAAGCATTGGTAATAACTTTTATAGTTTCCTCGTATTTCGATTCATGAATAATTAAACGACGAGTAGAAGTACATCTTTGCCCAGCAGTTCCAACGGCACCAAATACTGCACCAGGAACTACCATTTTCAGATCGGCTGATGGCGTAATGATAATAGCATTATTTCCACCTAATTCTAATAAACTTCTTCCAAAACGTTTTGCTACAACTTGACCAACATGACGACCAATTTCAGTAGATCCTGTAAATGCTACTAAAGGAATTTGTGGATGATTATTAATTTTTTCATTTACTTCATCCCCAATTAATAATGTACTCACTCCTTCAGGAACATCATTTTTAGCAAATACTTCTTCCACAATTTTTTGACATGCAACAGCACATAAAGGCACTTTAGAACTAGGTTTCCATAAAGTTACATCACCACATACCCATGCTAAAGCAGCATTCCAACTCCAAACAGCAACAGGGAAATTAAAAGCAGTAATCACACCTACCACACCCAAAGGATGATATTGATCGTACATTCTGTGATTCGGTCTTTCCGAATGCATTGTAAATCCATATAATTGGCGCGACAAGCCTACTGCAAAATCGCAAATATCAATCATTTCTTGTACCTCTCCTAAACCTTCTTGATAGCTTTTCCCCATTTCATAAGAAACTAGAGCACCAAGATCTTCCTTTTTTTCACGTAAAGCATTTCCAATTTGTCTTACAATTTCTCCTCTTTTTGGAGCAGGCCATTTTCTCCATTCTTTAAACGCATTATTTGCTTTTTCTACTATTGCATCAAATTCGGAGGCCTTTGTTTTTTCAACAGATGCTATAAAAGAACCATTAACAGGCGAATGAGATTCTAAAAACTCTCCAGAACCTTGCATCCATTTAGAACCAGTTGAGGTACCTAAATTTTTTTCTTCAATTCCTAAATTTGATAAAACTAATTGTATATCCATGATAAGTATATTTTTAAAAAATTTATTGCAAATATACACGCTTTTCAAAGGAAAGTTAGGAGAAATTAAGAATTTTAATTTTAAATGCTACATTTCTAATTTTAATATTCATTTCAAACAATAAAATTTATATCTTTGTGCGTTATTAAAAAAAATCCCATATTTTTAAAACCTTTAAAAAGCAAATTAAGATAGAAAGATAAAGTACTTATGTTAGATAAATTAGCTGAAATACATGCAAAATTCGAAGAGTTAGGAATTGCTTTAACCAATCCAGAAATTGTTTCAAATAATGAAAAGTTTACTCAATTATCTAAAGAGTATAGAAAATTAGAACCAATTTCTAAAGCATACAAGGAATACAAACAATGTTTAGAGGATATTGAAGAGGATAAGGAAATTTTAAAAACCGAAACTGACTCGGAGTTAAAAGCTATGGCAAAAGAGGACTTGGATGAAAAAACAGCTCTACAAGAAGAACTCGAAGAACAAATTCGTCATTTATTAATTCCAAAAGATCCACAAGATGAAAAAAATGCGATA
>DATGSF010000148.1:0-8915 GCA_035302865.1 Chitinophagaceae bacterium | reverse complement strand
AAAGGTGTAGGAGTACATCCGCATAGAGGATTTGAAACAGTAACTATTGCATATAAAGGTGCTGTACAGCATGCTGATAGCAGTGGAGGAGGGGGAATTATTAAAGAGGGAGATGTGCAATGGATGACCGCAGCAAGTGGTATTTTGCATAAGGAATTTCATGAAGAGGAGTGGAGTAAAAAAGGAGGAATCTTTCAAATGGTGCAATTATGGGTGAATTTACCTAAAAAATATAAAATGTCTCCACCTAAATATCAAGCTATTACTGCTGACAAAATGGGAAAATATTTTTTAGAAGATAAAGAAAGTTATATTGAAGTAATTGCAGGAAATTATAAGGAAATTAAGGGAGCAGCTTCCACTTTTACACCTATACATTTAATGAATGCAAAATTAAAAGTGGATGCAATAGCAAGCTTTAATTTTCCAGATCATTATACAACTGCAATTTTGGTGATTGAAGGAAACGTTAAAGTAGAAGATAAAGAAATTCCAACAGATCATTTTGTTTTAATGGCTAAAGACGGAGAAACGTTCACGATAAAAGCTTCTGAAGATGCAATAGTATTAGTGATGAGTGGCGAACCTATAAATGAACCTATTGTTTCTCATGGACCATTTGTAATGAACAGTTCTGAAGAATTGATAGAAGCTTTTAATGATTTTAATAATGGTAAGTTTGGTCATTTAGAGTAATATATTTTTTTATAATTAGTACTATAGTTTAAAGCCAATTGCTATTTTAGTGATTGGCTTTGTTTAAAGATTTTAAGCAAAGAATAAATGCTAATGAAATCATTTGTTAATACTTTTTTCCCTGATTTTTCTATAACATTTTATACTAATTGCTATTTATTTATTTTTTTCTTCTATTGCTTTTCTTTGTGCTGTTTTTACTTCTTCAGGTCTATGATGAAAAACCATCATAAATTGTCCATGGGCCATTCGTCGAGCTGCTTCTTTAGCACGGTTTGCTAGATGACCTTCAAATAAACTATCTATAGTACTAAACCAAATTTGTAGCCAAATGCCGAAATGCTTGACATCCATTTTATAATCTAAATGCTCATCAACAATAATATGCTTTGCTGTTGGGCTGCCTTTAAATTTCCGAATTCCAAATAAATTAGTTTCCCAAAAATCTGCTAATTTAATTAAATGCGGTGGCCAATCTTCTGGTTTTAAATGATAATTAAATATAGGGCCTAATAAATCATCAGCTCTAATGCGATCATAGAAAGTATTTACAAGCAGTTCAATGTCAGACCTGTTTTGAATATCCTTCATATTTCCTTAATTTCTATCAAATTTAATGAATAGCTTCCACTCTTTCAATAGTATCTTGCTTAGAAATAGTTAATCGAACAATACTATCTTCCAAAGCAATCAAATCATGTTTTACTTTTCCATCTAAACTGATTAAATCGCCTTCAGCTAATTCATATCTTTTTTCAGAAACACCGAAATCTATTTTTCCTTTAAATACTTGAACAACAATTGGATAAGGAGCTATATGCTCTTTCATTTCTTGTCCTTTTTTAAAAACAAGTCTAATTTCTTTAGTAAAAGGAGTTTCTAAAATCAAAGAAGGTTGTACTCTATCTTCTCTACTAACAATATCTTTTAAAAAAGATGCGGTATAAATCATAATTTAAATATTTCAATTTAATTAAAGGTACGAGAAAAATATATTATCAATTTTTTCTTTTTTAAATACTACTATTGATATTAATGATACTTGAATTTTCTACTTCTTTTAAAACTAGTATATTTGTGAAAAAAAGATATGCATAGAAATGCACAAGTTCTGTTTTTTTTGATTGCTTTTTTCTTATCATCATTTTCCGCTTTTGCTAAAAATGTTACTGTTTTATCATGGAATATCCAACATTTTGGAAGAACAAAATCTTTAGAAACCCTTGAATTTATTGCAAAAACAGTTCAGGATTATGATATCATAGCTATTCAAGAAGTTGTAGGAAAAACGGGTGGAGTAGAAGCGGTACAAAAACTTGTTGGAATTTTAAAAACATGGGATTCAGAAGCTAATTGGTCTTATGCAATTAGTCCTATTACTAGTGGAAACCCGCATGAATCGGAACGCTATGCTTATATTTGGAAAGCAGCAGAACTGCAAAGAGTAGGTGAGGTTTTCTTATATCAAAAAAGGGCTAATGAAATAGTAAGAGAACCTTATTTTGCAAGTTTTGTATCAGAAAAAGACACCTTTACTTTGGTGAATTTTCATGCCGTACCGAAATTTAAAAACCCTGAAAGTGAAATAAAATATTTTAAATTTATGCCTGATGAGTTTCCTAATATGAATTTAATATTTTTAGGAGATTTTAATACCCCACAGAGCAATAATGTTTTTAATCCTTTAAAGAAAATGGGCTATTTACCTGCATTGATAAATCAGAAAACTACTGTTAGAATGCAATGCAAAAATGGAGATTGCTTAGCTTCAGAATACGATAATATTTTTTATCCATCTAAAAAAATAAAGAAAATACGTTCAGGAGTAATTCATTATTATAAAGAATATCCAGATGCAAAAACAGCTCGAAGTAAAGTTTCTGATCATATTCCTGTGTATTTGGAATTCAGTTTTAAATAAATATTCATGCAATTAAGTCAGAATTATTTAGAGAATTTAAAATCACAATTGGATAAACTAGTAGAACAATATAATAATTTAGATTTTATTGAAAATGATCCAATATCTATACCTCATTTATTCACAAGAAAAGAAGATATAGAAATTTCAGGTTTTCTAACAGCCACTATTTCTTGGGGCAAAAGACCAATGATATTAAAAAATGCACATCAAATGATGGAAATGCTTGATTTTGCTCCTTATGATTTTGTAATTTCTCATGAAGAATCTGATTTGGCAAAACTTCCACATTTTGTACATAGAACTTTTTCAAAAGAAGATTTTAAATATTTTTTACGTTCTTTAAAAAATATTTATTTAAATCATGATGGATTAGAAAGTATTTTTAAAACTTATCAGGGAGATGCATTTTTACATGAAGCTATCACGCAATTGCATCAAATATTTTTTACCTTAGAACACGAAAAAAGAACACAAAAACATGTTGCAAATCCAAGTAAAGGAAGTGTAGCAAAACGGATTCATATGTTTTTACGTTGGATGATTAGAAAAGATGATAAAGAAGTAGATTTTGGAATTTGGGATATTGCAGCAGCTAAACTTAGTTGTCCTTTAGATGTACATTCTGGTACTATTGCTAGAAGATTACATTTAATAACTAGGAAAAATAATGATTTAAAAGCCTTAGCAGAATTAGATAGTTATTTGAGATATTTTGATTCCGCAGATCCTGCTAAGTATGATTTTGCATTATTTGGTTTAGGAGTTAATGACGGTTTTGAAGAATGGATTACTAGAATAGGAGGGAGTTTATAAGAAAATAATAAGTATTTTTTAATATAGTTATTTGAATTATACAACATTTATTCATTAAGCTTGTAAGCCATAGTGAAAACTGTGTTTTTTTAAATTGCCTTCTGACTTATTTTTAAGGTCGCTTCTCTTTGAATTTTCCCAGAATGAGTTTCTATAAATTCATTCGCAGTGTATACTTCTTTCGGAACTTCATATTTTGATAAAACAGATTGCAATTGTGTTTTTAATATTTTCCATTCTGCTAAGGTAAATCCATTTTTTTCAAGAATTAAAATGACTTTTTCTCCTAAAATAGCATCTTCTTTACTGCTAATAAAAAACCGACAGGAGATAAGAACAGTAATTTTATTTTCAATATCTTCAGGAAATACTTTAATGCCACCAGTATTAATCACATTATCAATGCGTCCTAGCCAGATAAAAGAGTGTGGACCTTTCATTTGTACTATATCATTTGTGGTAATTTCCTCTTTTTGAAATGGCAGTTGAATGCATAAACAATTACGGGTATCAAGCCGCAGTTTAACACTTGAGAAAGCTTGGTAAATCTCACTACGTTTAGGACCATTTACTCTACGTAAAGCAATATGGCTCAAGGTTTCTGCCATTCCATAACCATGGTATATTTCTTCCTGAAAATCCTGTAATTTGTCTTCTAATTCTTTTGAGACTGGTCCACCACCAAGTAATACTTTCCTAGGAAGTTGGACGTTTTTGGGAATTATGTCCAATTGCATAGGAGTGAATGGAGCAAAATCAATTGTAATATCTAAAGGTAAATCTTGTAGAGCTTGAGTTTTAGGCTCCTGAATGTATAAGTTTAATTGACTATAAAATGCTCTTACAACCATCATTTTTCCAGCAATATAAGTAAGAGGGAGACTTAATAAAGCAGATTGCTCTTTTTGGAAATTAAAGTATTTTGCACTTTGTGATGCCGACCACAACATATGATTTTTAGCCACCTCCATTACTTTTGGTTTTCCTGTAGAGCCACTAGTCATTATACTCATATAAGGAGATGGATGCAGCCATTCTTCTACAAAATCTCTAAGTGCTAAATAAGGAGCACTTCCATTTTTTGTGCAAAATGTTAGAATTTCATTTGCATGAAGAAGATTCCCGGCTAATTTTAAAGTTGTGTAATTTCTATAGTCTAAATCAATTTTGTTAAATTCCAACCCTGGTCTTTTTTATAATGAATATGATTATTTTTTACTTCATAAGGAGAAGGGAAATTATTAGAAAATAATTGACCTGTACCTAAGCCTTGAGAAAAATCAGAAGAGTCTTTTGCTACATATTGTGCAATTGCATTTAATCCTATATTACTTTCCAAAGCAGAGGTTACAATCCAATCTCCTCCATTTTCGCGAATACGTTTTTTCCAATCCTCAGAACCTGAAAATCCACCAATTAAAGCTGGTTTTAAAATCAACAAATCTGGTTGAATAGTATCAATTAATTCTTGTCGTTCTGTTTCACTAATAATACCAATTAACTCTTCATCTAAAGCTATTTTTATAGAAGTGTTTTTAATTAATTTATGCATTGATTCCCAATCTCCTTTTGCAATTGGCTGTTCTATATAATTAATACCATACTCTTCTAAAATAGCTAATTTTTCTAAAGCTTCCTCATAGGAGTAAGCACCATTAGCATCCAAACGTATTTCTACTTCTTCTTTATTGTGTTTTTTGCGTATGTATTGAATTAATGCCAATTCTCTCTCAAAATCTAATGCGCCAATTTTTAGCTTGATGGAATTACATCCTTCTGCTAATTTTTTATCTATTTGTTCCCGCATATCCGAATCTTCGCCCATCCAAATTAGACCATTTATCGGAACAGAAAAGGCACCATTTTTAAATACTTCTGGAAATAAAATTCTCTGACTGCCATTTCTCCAATCTTTTAATAGCATTTCTACCCCAAAGTAAATAGAAGGCCATTCTGTTAACTCTGTTAAAATCGCTTCCTTTTTTTCTGGTAAATCCCTACAAACTTTATTTAAAATCTCTTCATAATTGTCTTTATCATCATAAGACAGATTTATAAAACGATTACATTCTCCAATGGCAGTTTTTCCGTTTTCCTCTAAAAATATAAAATAGGTATCTTTAGTTTTTAAAACACCACGTGAAGTTCCTCCGGGTTTTATAAAGTTTAAAGTGTATTTTTTATAATGACAATGCATATTAGATTTTGATTTTATTTTTTTAAAGTTACAATAAAATTCCTATTCCTAAACAAAGTGAAAATGCCAATGTCAATAGGGATAGATTTCTTAATTCTTTATTTAGATCTTTTCTTTCTTTATTATTCCAAACCATTTTTGCATGGAATAACATTCCTAAATAAGGAATTGCTATTAAAAACCGCCAAGTGCTTGTTGGTATTAAAAAAACATAAATTATCCCTGCTAACATTCCTATAATTAGTAAAGCAATATGGTATTTCTTAGCTTTATCAAATCCCCATTGCACAACTAATGTTCTTTTATTGTAAAGAATATCATTTTTTTCATCTCTCAAATTGTTTAAATTCAAAACGCCAGTACTGAAACAACCCATTGCTATTGCGGGTAGCCATTCGGTAAGAGAAAAACTCTGTGTATGTAAATAAAAGGTACCCATTACACCAACTAACCCAAAAAATATAAATACAAATAAATCTCCAAAGCCTGAATACCCATAAGGATTTTTACCCATAGTATATTTAATTGCTGCTAAAATTGCACCACAGCCTAATAAAAAGAAAGATAAAGAAAGCCAAGAGCTACTGTTTTTAAAAGCCTCTCCAATTAGCCAAATTCCTGAAATTAAAGAGCATAAAATACATATTATTATAGCATTTTTCATTTGCTTTTTACTAATACTTCCTTTTTGTAAACCTCTTTTTGGTCCGAGTCTTTCCTTATTATCAACTCCTGTTATCATATCTCCATAATCATTGGCTAGATTACTCAATACTTGTAAAAATAAGGTTGTTAATGTTGCACCAATAGCAATTTTCCAATGAAAATTTTGATGGTAGGCTGCCAAAAAGCTCCCACAAATAATAGTTGATAAAGCTAGTGGTAGAGTATGTAACCTAAAGCTTGTCAGCCATTCAGAGAGATTTGCCATAATTTGTTATTAAGGGAATTTAGGGAATTTACCAAAGTCGGGTTCTCGTTTTTCCAAAAATGCATCCCTACCTTCTCTTGCCTCTTCTGTAGTATATAATAAACGTGTTGCTTCACCAGCATAAACTTGTTGTCCAATTAATCCATCATCGATTAAATTCAAACCAAATTTAGCCATTTTAATAGCAGTAGGACTTTTCTTTAATATTTCTTGTGCCCATTCAAATGCTGTATCCTCCAGTTCATCGTGTGGAACGACCTCATTAACCATGCCCATTTGATAAGCTTCTTCCGCGGAATAAGATTTACCTAAAAAGAAAATTTCTCTAGCACGTTTTTGGCCAACCATTCTTGCTAAGTATGCAGATCCAAAACCTCCATCTACACTTGCTACATCAACATCTGTTTGCTTAAAAATGCCATGCTCTTTACTAGCTAAGGTTAAATCACAAACTACATGTAGACTATGTCCACCGCCAACTGCCCAACCTGGAACTACAGCGATAACTACTTTATTCATAAAGCGAATCTGACGTTGTACATCTAAAATATTAAAACGGTTTATTCCATCACCCCCTTTATAACCAGTTTGAGAACGTACTCTTTGATCACCTCCAGAACAAAATGCCCATCCTCCATCTTTTGGAGAGGGACCTTCTCCGCTAATTAGTACTACTCCAATTTCCTGTGATTCGTGACAATAAATTAATGCTTCTAAAAGTTGAGAAACAGTTTCAGGACGAAAAGCATTTCGAACTTCTGGTCTATTAAATGCAATTCGAGCTACTCCTTCAGCATATTTAAATGTTATGTCACTGTATTCTTTAATTGTTTTCCAATTTATTTTATTATTCATAATTCTAATTTTTTGATATAAATTTCCAGTAATTCTTTAATGTTTCAGGGCTTTTTTTAGCATCGGTAAAAATTTCAACTATTTGCTTCCCTTCAGATTTAAAAAAGTCTTTTAATCCTATTTGTAGTTCTTTTTCATTATTAATACTACGATAATTCCATCCATGCATAATAGCAATTTCTTTTGCCGTATTTGTCATTTTGGCCTCTAAGAATTTTTCCGTTTCTTCAAGATTGTCTGGACCAGGTATTATATTGAAAATACTTCCACCGCCATTGTTTATAACTATGATTTTAAGATTATTAATATCCTCTTCATTCCAAAATGCATTTTTATCATAATGAAAAGACATGTCTCCCGTAATTAATATGAAATCCTTTTCAGTCGCACTACTTGCAGCTCCCATCGCTGTGCTTGTACATCCATCAATACCGCTAACTCCTCTGTTGCTCCAATTGTTGGCTGTTTTTCTATTTTCAAATAACTGTGCATAACGAATCACGGAACTGTTTGCTAAATGAAGATTTATATTGTCTGGTAATTCTTTATATATAGTTTCAAAAACTTTCAAATCGCTATACTTGCAATTGCTCATGAATTTTACATGCGCATCTTCTCTTCTTTCCTTTATATTTTCCCAATTTTCTTTATAAGAACTTTCTACGTTACTTAAATCATTAATTACTTGTTCAAGAAAATCCTCTGCCTCCATGGCGACAGCATTACTAAGAGATTGATAGGTATCCATATAAGCATCAAAATTATGAATATTCCAATGCTTCTCTGTTTTATTCTTTCTGAGTAATAATTTGATTCTCTTCGAAATAATAGCTCCTCCTATTGTGATTAACATTTCTGGCATAATTTTATTTATTTCTTCCTCATCCAGAAATGAAATACATCGATCAATGTGATGAACAAACTCTAAAGACTGTAAATTAGAAGTGGATTCACATAATATTATAACATTTTTATGCGTGGCAATTCTTTCTAAAAGCGAATTTAATTTCTTGCTTTTAGGATATTGACCCACAAGAATTAAAACCTTTTTACTTTTATTAAAATCTTTTAAAAATTGTTCTTTTGTTGCTGCACTTAATGATTTTACAACTGGTTCTTCTTTAAATATTTTAATTGTATCATTATTAAAATCACTTGTTTCGTATAAAGGTTCTGCTAATCTGAAATTGATATGTACCGGTCCTTTATTCTTATAAATAGCTGTGTGAAAAGCTTCACTAATACATCTTCTATTATACCATAAATTAACTTGAGAGTTATCATCACCATCCAAGGAGAAGGATTTTCTAATATAATTTTGGTAAACATTCTCTTGATTCATTGTTTGCCCATCACCCTGATGCACCCATTCTTTTGTTCTATCTGCAGTTAAAATTATTAAGGGAATTCTCTGATAATATGCTTCTACTATAGCAGGAGCAAAGTTTAATATTGCAGAGCCACTAGTTGAAATTAATACAGTTGGTTTTGAGGATTCT
>DATGSF010000147.1:0-2175 GCA_035302865.1 Chitinophagaceae bacterium | reverse complement strand
ACCATTAGGAGCTTTAGAAGTTGGAATTTCAGTAGACAGTTTAATAAATTTTTGGAAAGAAAATAATAATACTGCATTAGATCCTATAATTACAACTTATGAGGATACAAATGTTGATAGTATTCACTTAGAGCATCATTTTTATGAGTCTAATGGCGTTGAAAATCGAGTAGAGCATTTTATTATTCATGAAGGACATCATGAATGGTACGATGCCAATTCTCAAGAATTTGATTATGGTCAATTGCTTTGGGAATTTTTCAACAGAGATGAAGTTCCTGAAGGAGATGATAATGATATTGCAATTAATGAAATTAGTAAAGATAAAATAACAATTTATCCTAATCCAAGCAAAGACAATATTCAAATTACTACAGAAAATCGTGTTACTGAAGTAAATATTTACTCCTTAGCAGGAAAAAAGATAAAAACTTATAAGAATTCTAATTCAATATCTTTAGAAGGACTATCCGATAATATGTATTTTATTGAAATACTTGATGAATATGGTAATATTTTCCGCCAAAAAATATTGAAGAAATAAACTAATTGATGATTTACCTAGAGGCTATTAAGATTCTTAATAGCCTTTTTTTAATTATATACTTAAATTTATGTAATTTTGCATTTTCAATAATTAATTGTATTCAATAATGAAATTATTATTTCATGCTAACCGCTTCCCGTATCCTCCTTATCGCGGTGATAAATTAAAAATCTATAATTTAAGTAAACATCTTTCAAAGAAGCATGAATTACATTTAATTACTTTTCTTGAAAATGAAGAAGACATAAAGTACCTTCCTGAATTAGAGAAAATTTTCACCTCTATACATTTAGTACAATTACCTCCTAAAAAAGCCATACTTAATACTCTTCGAACAAGCTATAAAAGAGGAATACCTTTTCAAATCGGATATTTTTTTATGGAGGAAATGCAAAATAAAATTCAAGAAATTTTAACAATCCATAAATTTGATGCTGTTCATATTCAGCATATTAGATTAGCACCATATTGGAAAAACATCAAAGACATTCCGAGAATTTTAGATTTACCAGATGCGTTCTCTTTATATTGGAAAAGAAGAAGAAAAAACAGTAAATTCATTAAAAAAGCTTTTAATTCAATAGAATATAATCGTTTAAGAAATTATGAAAAAGTAATTAAAGATTTTGATTTAGCTCTAGTTTGTTCTAAGGAAGATTTAGATTATTTGAAACTTGAGCACAATTTAGATAATTTACAACTCTTACCTAATGGCGTTAATACAAATGTTTTTCCTTTAGAAACGCATGATTATAGTATTAATCATAATATTTTATTTACGGGAAATATGGATTATGAGCCAAATATAGATGCTGTTACCTATTTTACAAGTAACATTTGGCCAATATTAAAAAAAGAATTTCCAAAATTAAAGTTTATCATCGCAGGACAAAGACCTAATAAGAAAATACTAGAACTTGCGAAGTTAAAAGATGTAAAGGTAACTGGATTTGTTAAAGACATAGCTAATGAATATAGAAATGCTAGTATATTAGTAGCTCCTTTACGCTATGGAGCAGGAACACAAAATAAAGTTTTAGAAGCAATGGCTATGGGGGTGCCTGTGGTAAGTCATAAAATCGGATTTGAAGGATTGGAAATACACCAAGGTCAAGGAGTTTGGATGGAAGCTGATAAAGAGAGCTTTATCAATAAATGCAAAGAACTAATCTTATCTGAAGAGCTACGTTCCAGAACTGGAAGAGCAGGTCAAACAGTAATCAAAGAACGATATAATTGGGAAAAAATAAGTAAAAAACTTGAATTCTATTTTAAAGAAATACAAAATTAAACTTAGCATAAAAAATGTCGGAAATTAAATTTCCGACATTTTTTAAAGTTTCCATACAGAAATATTTTCTATATAGATTAACGTGACATATTATTAAAGGTATAAATAATCAAAAGATCTTCATCTTCTTCTCTTAAAGTTAAAGAAGCAGAGTTTTCATTTACACTACCTTCACCACTATATTCAAAACCATTATTAGCAACATAAGGTATTAATTCAAATGTTGTGTTAGTTTTTAATCTAGCAGTACTATTCACTTGAGTAACATCATTTTCATCCATTAATCTGAAAGCCATTTCTCTTACGTCATCGCTTCCGTTAGAAGAAAATTGCACTG
>DATGSF010000146.1:0-2790 GCA_035302865.1 Chitinophagaceae bacterium | reverse complement strand
CCGAAAAACACCACCTTAAATTAAAAATTCACATACTTTAAAACCCTAAAAAGAGTTGCCGTTTTGACAACTCTTATGAAACTGCTGGCATTTAAAAATTTTATTATTGCTTTTTTCTCAAATTTTTAATATAAAGTAATAAACTCAATAAAAACAGAGGAGTTATAAAAACCGAAATAATTAAAAATAAATTTCCATTTTCTAAATGATTAGTCTTTAAATACCCTCCATAAATTGAGAAAAAAGCAGACAATAAACCTAAAACCAATAATACATATTTATTTCCCATAATATTATATTTAATCAATCCACCACCAGTCCAATGTACGATTATTCAAATCAATTTCAAAACCAATTACATCCCAAGAAAATATCCCAGCTACGGTGACATCTATAGCTCCTGAAATCACTCCATCTTTATATGATAAATTTGATATTGAAGGAGTAGCAATCATAATTTGGTACCCTGGCTCTTCACTTTGTGTAGGTGGCTCTGTAGGATATTTTATCGGATGAATTTCATTCGAATCACTTATAACATCCAAGTTTTTTGTTCTAAGAGAAATTGAATCAATAGTATTTTCTGTTGTACTGATGTGAGTGCCTAAAATTGTTGCTTTGGGTCTATCCTCACTTCTATCAACAATCAATAAAGCTGAAACTAAATTGTCTGGTTTAGATGAATCAGCATTTTTGTTAAGTAAATGATACCCAATAATTTTACCAGTTTCACCATCTGACATTGTTGCCACACTTTCTTGAGTTAATCTTGCTCCTGTTGCTGCTTCAAAATCAGAAATAATTGGAGCAAACTCTCTTTTTTCTTCTGTAGTTAAGGGTCTTACTTGACCATAATTTGTTACCATAATTTTTAAATTTAAAGATTATTGAATAATTTTATAATGCAAATATATATCCAGTGGACAAACAAACTTCCACGTTATTAACCACAATTTTTCAGTTTTTTACCTGTAGATAAGGTTTGAAAAAATGAGTAAATTTGCAAAGTGTAATTTTAAAAATGAGTAATGTAATTAAATGAAACTAGCTATTATAGAAGACCATAATATTGTGAGAAAGGGACTTGTCGAAATAATATCAAATTTCGGAAATTTCACCTTTGTAATTGAAGCCGAAAATGGCAAAGATTTTATTGAAAAGTGTAAGCAGACAGAACTTTTACCGGAAATATGTATTGTTGATATAAAAATGCCTGAAATGGATGGTTTTCAGTTAGTACAGTATTTAAAAGCTAATTTTCCTGAAATGAAAATACTTGTTCTGACCACTTATGACGAGGAGTACTTTTTGATTAAAATGATTAAAATAGGTGTAAATGGATATTTATTAAAAGACTGCCACCCAGAAGAACTGAAATCAGCGTTATTAGCAATTAGTGAAAATTCTTACTTCTACAACAACATTCTTTCAAAAAGACTACAACGACTTGTTGAAACAAATTTTATTAAACTTCCCAACATCACGGAAAATGAAAAATCTTTTTTGGAAATATGTGGTGAAGATTTAACATACAGTCAAATGGCACAAAAATTAAATAAATCACAAAGAAGTATAGAGGGATATAGAGATAGTTTATTTAATAAATTTGAAGTTAACAATAGAGCATCTCTTGTCCTCTTAGCTGTAAAATTAGGAATTATTAAAATTTAAATTTATGATACCAATTATTATTGCATTAAGCCTCGCATTCATCAACTTATTTCTCTTAATTAGTATTTTTATTAACCTCTCTAAAATGTATATTAACAGGACTATTAAAATATGAATCTTATATTTCCAAATGTTATTATTTTAGTTTTGGCTCTCAATATTGTGCTGTTTTTTTTAGTAATACGAGAACTAAAACTATACTATGACAAAAGAAAAGATAAAGCTTTCAAAAAAAGTATTGAAAAAATAAAAGTAAAAGAAAGGATACAACTTATAAATCTCATTTCTTCGGAATTACACGACAATATTTCTCAAATGATAAGTTTAGCAAAGATGAATGTGAAGTCTTTAGATTCAAATACTGTAAATCAAAAAACAAAAGAAAATATCATTTCCCTTCTTGGAAAATCTTTATCCGATATTAGGTACTTAAATAAAATGATAAAGCTACAAGAAACAAGAGATATTGATGTAAATCGCCAAATTGACGAATTAATAGAAGTTTTTAACCAAAGCTCGATAATTAATTTCAAAAAGTATGGTCAGATTTTACAATTAGGACAAGAAACAAACTTTTTATTATTCAGAATAATGCAGGAAGTATTAAATAACTTAATGAAATACAGTAAAGCATCTGAGGTAGAAATTAAAGTTGACAAAGAAGTTATATCTATTTTTCATAACGGTATAAGTTTTATTCCATCAAAAGAAGATTATAATAAAGGTTTTGGGTTAACTAATATTGAGGAAAATAAGAAACTTTTAAACGCAGAAATCGAGTACAGTACAAACAATCCAAAAATAAAAATAAAACTGCCACTAACAGCGGTTTTGCAAAAGAGCGGGTTAAGTGGTTAATTCAAGGTTAGTGCATTTAATCCGCAAAACCATTTTTTATTTGCTTTTAAAATGTAAATTAGCAAATAGAAAAAATGGTTTTGCTACGTCCGTGCTAAATTGAAAGTTTAGTCTTTCTAATCCGCTCCTTCGCAAAGCCGCAAAACGTCAAACTGTCTAAAAACCTCCATCCCTTTTCAATTTCCTAATTGTTAATAGGTTATACCTTTCTTCCATGCTAATCCGCTGATTTTCAGTATATTTACACTATGAAGTATATCA
>DATGSF010000145.1:0-7973 GCA_035302865.1 Chitinophagaceae bacterium | reverse complement strand
TCTGCAAAACTTGTGGGCGAGGTTGATGATAAAGTGTATAGGGCGGCATCACTAATTGAATTACTGCATACTGCTACATTAGTTCATGATGATGTGGTGGATGAAGCAGATCAAAGAAGAGGTTTTTTTAGTATTAATGCTTTATGGAAAAATAAAGTTGCTGTTTTAGTAGGTGATTATCTTTTATCAAAAGGATTATTATTAGCATTAGATAATGAGGATTATCAGGTTTTACAAATAGTATCTAAAGCGGTAAAGGCCATGAGTGAAGGGGAGTTATTACAATTAGAAAAGTCGAGAAAATTAAATTTAGATGAAGAAGTATATTATGAAATAATTAAAGGAAAAACTGCTTCTTTACTTTCCTCAGCTTGCTCCGCGGGCGCCTGGGCTGCCTCAGAAAATACAGAAATGAGAGATAAATTGGCATGCTTTGGAGAAAAAATAGGTATCGCTTTTCAAATAAAAGATGATTTATTTGATTACGGATTCGATAATATCGGAAAACCTACCGGTATAGATATAAAAGAGAAAAAATTAACGCTCCCAATAATATACACTTTAAATAAAGTGGATAAGCAAAAGAAAAGAAAACTAGTTCAAATAATTAAAAAGCATAATTCGGATAAAAATAAGGTTAATGAACTCATTGAGATAGTGAAAGAAGAAGGCGGGCTTGAATATGCTGAAAAAGCTATGTATAAATATCAAAACGAAGCTCTGGAAATTTTAAATTCTTTTGAGAATTCCGAAGCTAAAGAATGTTTGTTGGAGCTTGTAAATTATGTAACACATAGAAAATATTAAATAATGCATCAGCAACCTTTACTATCTATTATTATTGTTAATTATAATGTAGAACAGTTTATTTGCTTGTGTCTTGATTCTGTTATTAGAGCAATTGAAAGTTTAAATGCTGAAATTATTGTTGTTGATAATGCTTCAAAAGATAAAAGTGTTTCTTTAATAAAGTTACATTTTCCACAAGTTCAACTAATAGAAAGTAAAGAAAATTTAGGATTCTCTAAAGCTAATAATCTCGCATATTCTAAAGCAAAAGGTAAATATATTCATTTTTTAAATCCAGATACCGTACTGCCTGAAGATTATTATGAAAAATTAATACCTTTTATGGAAGAAACTCCAAACGTTGGTGCTGTTGGTCCTCGTATAATAGATGGTAAAGGAAGATATGCGCCAGATTCTAAAAAAGCATTTCCTTCATTCTGGGTTTCTGTTTCCAAAGTTTTGGGTTTGTCCTCTCTATTTCCAAAATCACATTTCTTTAATAAGTATTACGCAGCCGATATTGATGAGTTTGAAATAGCACCTGTAGCTATTTTATCAGGTTCTACTTTACTCATTCCTAAAAATGTTATTGATATTTCAGGAGGTGCCTTTGACGAGTCTTATTTTATGTATTGTGAAGATTTAGATCTTTGCTATAGAATTCAGCAGGCAGGTTTTAATAATTACTATGTACCTATAACATCTATGGTGCATTATAAAGGTGAGAGTACGAAGAAATTGAGTTATTCTTACATGAAGATATTTTATCAAGCACATGCTTTATTTGTTAAAAAGTATTATCCTAAAACTTTGGGCTTTTTATATAATTCTGCACTAAAAATCGTTTTGGCTTTTCGAAATTTGTTCCATTTTTCAAAATCTGTATTTTCATTAATTAAACTTTTTATATTGGACGGATTGTTATTAACCCTGTCTTTTATTTATCTTTTTAGTTTTTGGTTTGATGCGATAGTTCAAATTCCAGCATTACCCATAAATGAAGTTTACCCATTACTACTTGTGTTTTTACCAATCTGGTTATTATCTTTGTTTTTTAATGGTGCTTACGATAAGCCGTATAGTCTTTATAAAGCTGGACGAGGAATGATTGTCGGAAGTGTTTTGGTTTTAGCTACATATTCTTTATTTCCTTTCAATATTCGGTTTTCACGTGGGGCCGTTGTGCTTTCTTCAATTATAGGAACAATAATAATTCTTTTAATGCGTTGGCTCTTAGCTAAATTTAAATGGATTCATCTAGTTCCTCGAGGAAAATTAGATTATTCTGTTGCTTTATTAAGTAGAAAAGATCGGTATGATACGAATCTTCAAGTTTTGAAGAAAAATCAATTTCAAAGTCATCTACTAGGCTTCATTAGTCCAGAAAACGAGAATTTTGAATCTTCAGAAGAATGTATTGGAACGATTAAAGAATTGAATCAAATAGCACAGGCATTTCATATTGATGAAATTATATTTGATACTTATAGTCTTTCTTACAAAGATATTTTAAATCAAATGGAAGAAAATGCTGGTAAAATGTTTTATAATATATTTTTGCCAAAGCAGAATTTTTTTGTTGGTAGTTACTATGATAAATATCCCTTGGCTTTTTATCAATTACATCAAAAATATCCGATTGGAAATAAAAGTATAAAAAGAAATAAAGCTCTTTTGGATATTGTTTTAGCTTTAACCGTTTTTTTTCTTTCTCCTTTCCTAATATGGATGTATGAAAATAAAAATCAGTTTTTTAAAAATATTAAAGACGTGATTTTAAGAAGAAAGACATGGGTAGGATATCCTTTAATAGCACAAGAAAGGTATGGAATGCCGAGAATAAAAGATCCGATTTTGCCTCCTTACTCCTTGAATAGTGTTAAAAATAATGAACATATTCATTTACTATTACTGTATAAAATATATGCAGAAACCTATACTATATTAGACGATCTTAAATTTTTCTTATGGAATATAAAATCTTTGGATGTTGATTATTTTAAAAAGCATAAACAACACCCAAAGTAATTTGCAATTGCTTTTTAAAATCTTGTATATATTCCAACTTCTAGTATACTTTTAGTGCCAATTCCTAATTCAGCATATCCGCCTATATTTTGATTTCCAAAAGAAATACCAATTGGGTTAACTTGAGCAGAAAATGCTACACCATAGGAATCTCTGTTATTTTCAACTACCTCATTTATTTTAGTAACATAAGCATAGTTATAGAATAAAAATCCTGCACCTAATTTCCCATAAAGAGCAAAATTTCTTTTTTGCATATAATCATACCTAATTGTTCCATGGAAAAAATGATATCTCTTTTTTCTATAGATATCCATAAGGTCTTTATTATCATTTTGAACCTCATAATTTTTAACATCTGTAAAACCCAAATAACTATAATCTACACCAATAGAAAAGAAGGGTTCAATGCGATAAGAATATTGTAATCCTATTGGGAATGGAACGCCCTGTGTATAAGAGCCTATATTCTTTGTACTATATTGCTTATAAAATACAGATGATATAACTTGAGACGTGATATCTCCGAAAGCTTCACCAATTCCTACGACAAGGTTAATTGGGATACCATCTGAAATACTTACTCTTAATTCGTTTCTAGCAGATTTTTTGTCATTTTGTTCTTGTGCTATACTATTTATAGAACTAGAAAATAGTATAGATAAAATTAAAATTATGCATTTGTTACTCATTGTTATTAGATTTGTTTTTAAGAATTTTTTTGTTGTTTTTTTTCATACATTAATAAAAATAGCAAAATAAATATTTTCTTTGTACTTATTTTATTTTAAGGAAATTCCTATTGCTTTATTTTTTATATTATATTTTAATTGTCATAATAAACTGAAATATTTATAAAGCAGTGCCGACTAAAAAGCAAGCATTTACTTTTCTGCTTTACCTGTAAAATATTATGTATTTTACTAGAATGACGACTTTTTAGGAGGATACCTTTGTTTAGCTATAGTTAATTTAACTAATTTTCATTAAAAATGTTCTGATTTAAAGTGATAATTACTATTATGATGAAAACTATTATGACAAAAAAAGGGAGGCTAATAAAATTATTAACCTCCCTCTTTAAAAAATATTTATTTTAAATTTCCCTATCAGGATTAAAGTTTTCTAATTGTTTTCCAACTTCTGTTAAAAAACTCGCTCCTAAAGATCCATCAACAACTCTGTGATCGTAACTCAAGGATAAATACATCATATGTCTAATAGCAATAACATCACCTTGCGGCGTTTCTAAAACCATTGGACGCTTTTTGATAGTACCAACTGCAAGTATAGCTACTTCTGGTTGATTAATTATTGGAGTTCCCATTAAGCTTCCGAAGGTACCAACATTAGTTAAAGTAAATGTGCTACCTTGCGTCTCATCTGCTTTTAATTTGTTATTTCTTGCTGCATTTGCAAAATGGTTAACATCCTTTGTAAGTCCTAACAGGTTCTTTGTATCCGCATTTTTAATAACTGGAACAATTAAATTTCCAGAAGGTAATGCTGCTGCCATTCCAATATTAACATCTTTCTTGATAATGATATTGTCTCCATCAACACTAACGTTGATTAAAGGATATTTTTTGATGGCATTTACTATTGCTTCCACAAAAATTGGAGTGAAAGTGATTTTTTCTCCATATTTCTTTTGGAATGCGTTTTTATTAGCATTTCTCCAATTAACTATTTCAGTAACATCCGCTTCTGTAAAACTCGTAACATGAGGAGAAGTTTGTACACTGTTCACCATGTGCTTTGCAATAAGCTTACGCATGCGATCCATCTCTACAATTTCAACATTTCCACTTACTTGTGTTTGCGGTTGTGTTTTTGTTTGTGCTTGCGTTTGAACTGGTGCTTGTGGAGCTTTTGCAGTTGCTTTTTCTTCTGGTTGTGATTTTCGATTAGCGATATAAGCTAAGATATCTTTTTTTGTTACGCGGCCATTATTTCCGGAACCAGGGATTTGTTCTAATTCACTCATGCTTATGCCCTCTTCAGCTGCAATATTCAAAACTAAAGGCGAGTAAAAGCGAGGAGATGCAGTAGTTGTTTTAGCTGTTTGCTGTTGTGTTTGCGTTGCAACTGGAGTAGTTTCTTCTACTTGTTTTGCTGTAGAGGAATCGGTCTTTGTTGCAGGGCTATCAGCTACTTCTGCATTTGCATCAGTTTCAATTTTTGCAATTACTGTTCCAACGGGAACAACATCGTCTTCATTAAATAATATTTCAGCAATTTTTCCTGCTGCAGTAGATGGAACTTCACTATCTACTTTGTCGGTAGCAATTTCTAAAATGGTTTCATCCATTTCTACGGTGTCTCCAATTTCTTTATGCCATTTTAAAATGGTTGCTTCCATAATACTTTCACCCATTTTGGGCATCACTAAATCAACTATAGCCATAAGGTAAATCTCTTAATAATTATTGCAAATTTAAGGAATTGCTTTTAAGCGTGCAAATGTAAAATGAAAATATAAGATTTTTTCATAAAAAAAAATATAAAACTTAAGAAAAATATACTTATATCATTATAAATCTGTATGTTTATAATCTTTAATTAGGGCTTGCTTTTTAAACTTTAAATATTGCCGCTTATGCAATCTAAAACATTTTTAAGATTTTTGTTTATTCTTATTTGTGCAATATTCCAAGGGGAAACAATACTTTCTGCACAAGAAAATTTGCGATTAATGTTTTATAATATATATCGCTATCCTTATCATTCACCAGAAAAAAGAGAACAAATACTTGCAGATATAAATAAAGAAGTAAAACCTGATATTTTAATGGTTTGCGAATTAGTAGATGCTTTTGGGGCAGAAAAAATTTTAAATAATTCATTTGTGCATTTGGAAGATTCATATAAAAGTGCTGCATTTGAATTTTCCGTAGATGCAAGTTACGATCCATTGCATCAGATGGTTTATTACAATGAAAGAAAATTGCATTTATTGAAGCAAAAAGCATACCCTACTGGAATAAGAGATATTAATCATTATACCTTTTATTTAAAAACAGAAAGCTTAGAAACGCGCGATACTGCATTTTTAGAAGTTTTTATTTGTCATTTGAAGTCAAGCCAAGGATCAGAAAATAAATGGTTGCGTAAAAGGATGGTAGATACTTTTTTTATGGCTTTAGAATCAATTCCCGAAGATAGAGCAATAGTATTTTCTGGAGATTTTAATTTCTATGATGCACATAGTGAACCCGCATATAATAAAATTGTATCTCCCAATAATTCAATAAAAATGGTAGATCCTCTTGGCTGGGAATTTTATGATGAGTGGCATAATAATGAAGAGTATGCATCCATTCATACGCAAGCAACACGAATTTCTACAGAAGGATTCGGATTAGGTGGAGCAGGTGGCGGCTTGGATGATAGGTTTGATTTTATATTTTTATCAGAAAATTTATTATCCAATCCTTATATGTATTTTGAAGAAGGTAGTTATGAAGCTATAGGAAATAATGGAAACTGTTTTAAAAATAGAATAGATGCCCTCGAGTGCGTTGGAAAATATGATCAAAACCTTAGAAGCAGCTTGTATTATATGAGTGATCATCTTCCGGTTGCATTAAATCTTAAAATTAATGATGCATGGTTGGAAACTGTGGGTTTTAGAGTGGATGATAAAGATTTTGCAATTCTGCCTTATGGTAACAGAATAAAAGAAACTTTGCACATTAACTTTCTGGAAAATGGAAAACAACAAGAATTGTATATTTTTAATACTCTAGGACAAAGAGTAATACATAAAAGTACTTCGTACCAAAAAGAAATAATTTTAGATGTAAATCATCTTAAAGAAGGTCTGTACTTTTTAAAAGTGCACCAGGATGGTAAAAGTTACCATAGAAGGCTATTGAAATAACTCTATGTTAGATAAGCTATTCTACTTTTAAACAGCCAATATTAACAATCAGGTAAGTAAAAAGCGTAAAAAATGACATCTAGATGATACTTTCATGACAATGCTTTGATTTTTAATTTTTATCTTTGCAGTATACACTCATTTCTTAAAGGTATAATCGTGAAAAAAATACACATTATTGTTTTAGTTTTATTAGCTGTTGTTTTGGCAATTGTAGTTAGCTCCATGGATGGATTTAGTACCTATGAAACTTTTGCTACTGCTGCTGAGAAGCCTGATCAAACGATTCATGTTATTGGAGTTTTAGATACTACCCAGTCACAACATTACGACCCTTTAGAGGATGCAAATCACTTTACATTTTATGCTTCTGATAAAAAGGGTGCTACTCATCAAGTGGTATTTCGTGGCCCTAAACCACAAGACTTTGAACGGTCAGAACAGTTAGTGATGACTGGTCGCATGGTAGATGGAGTTTTTCATTGTGACAAAATGCAAATGAAGTGTCCTTCTAAATATGAAGAGGACGAAATTGTTGTTGCGCAAGAAGATTTAAATTAAATAATAAAGAACAAATAGAAAAGAAAGTCGAAATTAACGGCTTTCTTTTATACTTTTTAAGATTCTTAAAATACTTTTCCATTGGATATTCAATACTTAAATGAGCATTTACTGCCAGGAAAAATTGGGCAGTTGTTTATAATTATTGCCTTTGTTATGGCAATTTTTTCCTCTTATTTTTATTATCAATCCGTTAAGCTTAAAGATAAACTATTAGATCATAAACCTTATAATAGATTAGGAAAGCTAACTTTTGTAGTACAATCGTTAGCAGTGTTTGGAGTGTTTGTATGTATGTATATCATTATTACAAGACACTATTTTGAGTATAGCTATGCTTGGCAACATTCTTCAAAAGGATTGCAGATGAAGTATTTGTTGTCATCTTTCTGGGAAGGTTCTGAAGGTAGCTTTTTATTATGGATTATATGTCACAATATTCTGGGATTGATATTTATTTTTACCGAAAAGTATTGGGAAGAAAGAACAATGGTAATAGTGAATATAGTGCAAGCTTTATTGATTACTATGGTTCTTGGAATTCATATTGGTGATATACAAATAGGAAGTAGTCCTTTTGTATTATTAAGAGATACTATGGATAGCCCTATTTTTTCAAGAGCTAACTATTTAGATTTTATTGAAGACGGACAAGGATTAAATCCTTTATTACAAAACTATTGGATGGTTATTCATCCTCCAATGTTATTTT
>DATGSF010000144.1:0-11091 GCA_035302865.1 Chitinophagaceae bacterium | reverse complement strand
AGTTCCGTAATTAGAAAAACTTGACTTATTATCATTTTGATCTGTAGACGCAACAGCAATAACGTAATTATAATTAGACGGATAATGATATTGAGAGGTGTTGTCATTTCCAGCTGCTGCAACTAAAATGCAACCTCTATTCCAAGCATAAATCATTACATTTTGTCCGTATGCTCCTCCACCATTACTTCCCCAAGACATGTTAATTATATCAGCATTATTGTCTGCAGCGTATATTACGCCGGCATAGCTAGCTGGCAAATATTGGCTAGCACAGTCACCAATTTTAATTGGAAGAATCTTAATACCAAAACCAATGGATGCAAGACCAATGCCATTATTTGTTTGAGCTCCAACAGTTCCTGCAACATGGGTACCGTGATTACCTTTATTAACACCACATGGACCAGGGTTTGGAGTAGATGTATAGGCATCCCATCCTGGCAGGAGAACATTTTGCAAGTCAGGATGAAACACATCAAATGCATCATCAGTAACAGCAACTACTACACTTGTATCACCTGTTGCAATATCCCAAGCTTGTTCCGCATTAATTTTAAATAAGCCCCATTGATTGGTTAAGGTATAAAGCTGATCATTTGGAATATAAGATTTTCTGTGCAAAGGCAATAATTCAGCATATTCAATATTTTTCTTTTTATTCAAAATATTTATTAATTCTGTTACCTTTTCAGGCTCTGCTATTTTAATTTGATAAGTGCGAATTAATGCTTCATCCTCAATAGAAGGATGAAGGTGGCGCATTTCAAGGATTGAAATATCTTTCAATTCTTTTGAGAGCCAATAATATTCTTTCTTATCTACTATATTATTATTCGATTCTATTATTTTCTCACTTGTACGCAATTGGAAAATCACTAGACTATCCCAGTATTCTGTATTGTAATTCTGTGCAAAGGCTCGCAGGCTAAAAAATATCAGGAATAGAGAAACTAGCAATTTCTTATTAAACATCATTTTATACTTTTTTAAATTTAAAAAATCTATCTTTTGGGTGGTAATGGAGGTTTATTATTTTTATCTTCAGACAATTCTGCTGCTGCTGTAAAAGAAGTTATCATAGTTTGAAGCATATCGGATGCTGCTGATGGTGAATTAGGAAGCAATATAAGTTTAGATCCTGTTTGTTCCCCCATAGATTGTAAGGTATCATAATGTTGCGTAACAACTATTAATGAAGAGGCTTCTTTAGAGTTAATCCCTACTTTATTTAAAACATCCACTGATTCTAGAAGTCCTTTTGCTATCTCTCTTCTTTGGTCTGCTATACCCTGCCCTTGTAATCTTTTACTTTCAGCTTCTGCTTTAGCTTTTTCCACAATTAAAATCCTTTGAGCTTCTCCTTCAAATCGAGCAGCTGTTTTCTTCCTCTCTGCTTCATTAATTCTATTCATTGCTCTTTTTACTTCTTCCGCTGGATCAATATCTGTAACTAAAGATTTAATAATATCATAACCATAACTGTTCATATAATCCGAAAGATTTGATTTTACTGCAATGGCTATATCATCTTTTTTCTCAAAAACATCGTCTAATTTTAGTTTAGGCACTTCAGCTCTCACTACATCAAAAATAAATGCAGTTATTTGATTTCTTGGATTGTCAAGTTTATAGAATGCATCATATACTTGATCAGGTATCACTCTATATTGAACAGATATTTTCAATTTTACAAAAACATCATCTTTCGTTTTGGTTTCTACTTGAACATCTAATTGTTGGATTCTTAGAGATAGTTTTCCTGCAACAGTATCAATTAAAGGAATTTTAATCTGCAAGCCAGCATTTCTTATGCTATGAAATTTTTTAAATCTTTCTATAACATAAGCTGTTTGTTGTTTTACAGTAAAAACACTAAGACCTAGAATAATTAGTAAAAGAACTAGAAAACCTACACCAAACATACTTTTTAAATTTAGGAATTAAATAATTTCTTAAAGATATTCTTTTTTTCTACATTTCCATAGCCATAACCATATTTATTTCCATAACCATATCCAGCCGCCTTCACATCGTTAAGTATAAAGCCAACATTTTCTACCTTTTTTTCTTTTCTAATATCATTAATAAAATTCAAAAGATTTTTTTCAGTTTTACCAGCTCTAATCAAATAAACAATCAAATCTGCATATTTATTTATTACAAGAGTGTCTGTAACTAACAACATTGGTGCTGTATCTACTAAAACATAATCATATTCTTTTTGTAACTGTCTCAAAAGCATTTCCCATCGATTCCTAGTTAAAAGCTCAGCAGGATTTGGCGGAATATTACCTGCATGTATAATATCCATCCCTTCATGCTCTTCAATTTTAGTTATAATATCAGCAATTTGAATTTCTTCGTTAAACAAATAATCACTTAATCCATATAAGGTTCTTTCTTCGAAATGAGATTTCAATTGAGGATTTCTTAAATCAGCTCCGACTAAAACTACTTTCTTATTATTATAATAAAGTGTTTTCGCAAGATTGGAAATAGCTAAAGTTTTTCCTTCCCCTGCAATTGTTGATGAAACATAAATAATTGGAGCCTTTCCAGCAACACTCTCAGGTATCATATATTTTAGGTTTGTATAAATTATTCTGAAAGCTTCTGCTAAGACCGACCTATCATTTTTTGTAATTAAATGGGCATCTTTTGACTTTAGGGATGGCACCTCGCCTAATACCGTAGCGTTATGAATGGTTCTTTTAATATCTTCTTGATTTCTAACTTTATTATCTAAAAGATCTTTAAGAAAGAAGAAACCAATTGGAACTGCAATTCCTAGAACAATAGCAATAAAATAAATACTATTTTTATTTGGACTTACTGGCGATCCGCTCGCTTGAGCTTGATTAATCACTTTCGCCACTGGAGTAGATA
Source organism: Chitinophagaceae bacterium (assembly GCA_035302865.1). Classification (GTDB taxonomy): domain Bacteria; phylum Bacteroidota; class Bacteroidia; order Chitinophagales; family Chitinophagaceae; genus DATGSF01. The sequence continues at coordinate 8,202 of DATGSF010000144.1, read as the reverse complement.
TTGCTAAGCTGATTCCAACCTCAGTTCTTCTTTGTAATAAAAATATATATAGTGATTCTTTTAATTCCTGTTCTCGTACAATTCCTCGCATTAACATTTCTTGACGCGGTGAGGCTGCTATTTTTGAAGATACTCTTTCCGCATGTTTTTGAAATTCAGCTTGTTTAATCCCTATAGAATTAATGGTAGTTTGTATACTTGCAGATAAACTATTTTTTAATGCATCTAATTTAGAGTTAAGTTGAATCAAAATAGGGTTATCACTTGTTGCACTTGATTCCAAACGACTTTTTTCTAATACCAAGTTATTATAATTAGCAATTTGATTATTTAACCCCTGTTCTTGGACACCAACATCAACTGGCAGTAATTCATGTCCTATTGATTTATTTAAAGAGTTCAAAGTATGAGAAAGTAGATGTATTTGCACACCTAATTCGGCAGCTTTATTCAAAGCTTCTCTTTGCTCTTGTAAAGCTGTGCTTGCCTCTGAACCAATATCAATTAAACCCCGACTGGATTTAAACTGAGCTTTCTCTGTTTCTACTTCACTTAGATCAGCTGAAATTATCTCTAATTGTTCGTCAATAAATCTTGCAGTATTAGTTAAAACAGCATTTTTATCTTCTATTGCGTCTTGATTATATTGTTTTACTATTTCTTCTAAAAATATTTCCGCTTTTATCTTATTATCCGAAAGCATTTTAAGTTCCAATATCTTACTTGCATAATTTCCATGAACTTTAATAGATAACTTACTTCTCAAATCTCTTGCAATACTATTTGAATGTCTAACAGATGCTTTAATTTCGCCATTGAAATCATGAAGTTTTTCTACTTTGATATTACCTAAAGGACTAGCAAATTCCTCATTGTTTTTAACTTGAATTATTTTATCTTCAAAATGAACTTCAACTTCATCTTTATTCTTATCACCAATGATTGTAAAGCTATAAGAAGTCTTTTTTAAACTATCCAAAACAAAATCAAAATCTCTATCACTACTGATGCGTACTGGACTTATTCCATATAAATCTGGCGATTTAACCTTACCTACAGAACGGTAATTAACTTGTAAATTTAAGCTTACTACTGCTCTTTGAATTAATTTTACTGATCTAAAGATTTCAATTTCATCTTCAACTCTAGATTTAGTTAAGGTTCCAGATAAATCCAAACTACTCGAAAAATCCAAAGCAGAATTAGACATTTCAGTATTCACATGAACTAAAGAACTTGCTTGATAAATTGGAGTAGAATAACGTAATTTGATTTGGGCTACAATTAAAAATAGAATAACACATATCACAACATACGGCCACTTCTTAAAGTATTTCTTTATATTATGCTTAAATAAATCAAAGGATTGATTGCGTTCTTGATCAAATTCAAAATTTGACATATTTATTTTTTGGATTTTTCAGATAAAGTAAAATAAAGATTCATCAAAGTAATTGTAGTTCCTAATGCAGAAACCCCGAAAGAATATAATGGACTAATGCTTGCACTATGAATTTTAACTCTACCTTGTGGAACGTAAATAATATCATTTTGTTGCAATTGGTAATAGTTTTTATTTAAAACATTAGCATCTCTTAAATCAATTCTTTGATAAGTTCGACCTTCTTTTGATTCTCTAACTAAAACCACCTCTTGTCGCTCACCTGTTAGATTTAAGTCCCCTGCTAAACCTATAGCTTGCAAAATATTGATTTTTTCAGAATTCACATTGTATGTTCCTGGAGATTTAACATCTCCTAACACAGTAATTCTTAAGTTTTGAATCCGAATATTAACAACTGGGTTTATCAAGTGTCTTTTCAATAAACTAACCAATTCCTTCTGCAACTCTATACGAGTCTTTCCTTCCACATAAAGTTTTCCAATTACCGGCATTTCAATATTACCTTCGGAATCTACTAAATGTGTAAGATTTTCCTTTGTTTCAGAACTCGTACTTCTTAAGTTAAAAGGATTTGAAGCTTCGGGATCCAAAGTACTTATAATGATCAAAAGTTCATCATTTTTTTGAATTTGCTCGGAAGCATCTGAAAAATCACTTTGTGATATCTCCTTTTCTATATTCTGAAGATAGTATGTACTCTTCTTTGTCGCGCAACTATGCACTAAAAAAAATAAAGCACAAAATATTATCCAATTAAATAATTTCATATAAATTGTAAGTTATACCATTCGCAAAATTAAGATTATTTCGGATTAAATACTATTTAACTCATATAAATAATTCAAAAAACGATATATTTGTGTTAAATTTCACTTTTCATTTTCTTTAAAAGCTAAATCAAATATGTTATCTTTCCTTATAAAAACAATTCTTTTTAAAGAAACAATCCAAAATGGGCTGGATATTCATAATCATATCTTACCGGGTATTGATGATGGTGCAAAAAATATAGACGAAAGTTTAATTTTAATAAAAGGCTTGCAATCCTTAAATATAATTTCTAGTTATGCTACTCCTCATATTATGGCAGGATTTTATGAAAATAATCAGGAAAGCATATGGAACTCCATGCAGAGGTTAAGTCAGGATAGCAATTATCAAGATTTAAATTTTCCAATTTATCCTAGTGCAGAATACATGTTAGACGATAATTTTCTCAAAAATATTCACAAAACCAATTTAAAGTCTTTGATGCTAAAGCAACACAATTACATTCTAGTTGAAATGTCTTATGCTTATGAATCTCCAAGATTTGAAGATATATTGTTTAAAATGCAAACTTCAGGATTAAATCCCATTATGGCACATCCCGAACGTTATAACTATTGGAATATAGATCATGATATTGAATCTCTAAGATCGAGAAATATTCATTTCCAACTTAATGCTTTATCATTATCTGATTATTATGGTTCAGCAGTTCAAAAAAAAGCGATACGATGGTTAAAAAAGGGCTACTACTCTTTTATTGGCACTGATTTGCATCATACAAAACATCTAAATGCTTTACAAAATTTACAAATCTCAAAAAAAATAGCTCCACTTGTTGAGGAGCTATGGAATAATAATAAAAAGCTTCTAGCTAAATAATTCTTTAATAATACCTACAATTCTATGTAAATCTTCTTCCTTCATTTTTGTATCTGAAGGTAAACAAAGGCCTTTTTTAAATAAATTTTCAGATACTGTAGAACCAAAAAATGTTTCTTTTTTATAAAATGGTTGCATATGCATAGGCTTCCATAAAGGCCTACTTTCTATATTTTCTTTTTCTAATGCTTTTCGAAGATCTTCACGATTAATACCTCCTGATTCTTCGTCATCAACAAGAATTGTACTCAACCAATGGTTATTAAATACATATTCTGGACTATGTAAAAAGGACACCCCAGGCAAATCAATTAATGCATCTGCATAATAATTATAAATTTCTCTTTTTTGCTTTATCCTTTGATTAAGTACCTTTAATTGCCCTCTACCAATACCTGCAGAAATATTCGAAAGGCGATAATTAAATCCTAATTCAGAGTGTTCATAATGAACCGCTGCATCTTTAGCTTGGGTAGCTAAAAACACAGCTCTTTTCTTTTGCTCTTCCGACTTGCATATTAATGCTCCTCCACCGGATGTAGTAATAATTTTATTTCCATTAAAAGATAAAATACTTAAATCTCCCAAAGTTCCACAATATTGGTTTTTATATTTACTTCCCAATGCTTCAGCTGCATCTTCTACAATGGGGATATTATATTTTTCACTAATGGTTTTAATTTCTTCGTGTTTATAAGGCATTCCATATAAATGTACAGCTATAATTGCCTTAGCCTTATTGCCCATTGCTATTGAGTGTTTAATTGCCTCTTCCAAAGCCTCTGGACAGATATTCCACGTATCTGTTTCACTATCTACAAATAGAGGCGTGGCGCCTTGATACACTATAGGATTAGCCGATGCAGAAAAGGTCATAGATTGACAAATAACAATATCTCCTTTGCCCACTCCTAATAATATTAATGCTAAATGCAATGCTGCCGTCCCACTACTTAAACTTGCAATTGGCCTGTTTGTATATAAGGCATTCTGTAACTCAAGTTCAAAATGATTCACATTAGGGCCCAATGGAGCAATCCAATTTTCTTCAAAAGCAGAATGTATATATTTTATTTCGTCTCCTCCCATATGAGGAGATGCTAACCATATTTTTTTATTTTCTTTTGCCATAATTCTAGTTTTCTTCAAGGGTATCAATAAGATTGAAAGGATTTTCTATTTCATTTTCTCTAAAAACAGGTGAAAATTTAGTCTCCTTTTCTTGATTATTCATAGAGTCAAGTATTGATCGCAATTCTATCGCTCTTCTTATTTCTAAATTCTTTTCCATTTCTTTTTCAATTTCTTGAAGCATGACTTCTGTCTCCTCTTCAATAATTCTTTCAAACTCTTCTTTAGTGTAGTACACACTTTCAGGAGATTTTGTACAGGAGAAAATCACTAAGACATTTAAAAACAAGAAATATTTTAAAGTATTTTTCATAAAATTCTAAAAACACTTTTGCAAATATACATAGAACGAACCTATATTATTATATATCTTTGCAACTTGTTAGAAAAATATACCTTTATAAAGAAATGAAAAATAAAAATGCATCTTTAAAGCCATTAAGAGCTCTCCGTCCGTATTTTTTTAAATACAAATGGCGACTTGTATTAGGTGCAATCTTTATTATAATTTCCAACATTTTCGCAATTCTTCCACCAGGAATCATAAGAGATGTAATGGATGAAGTGTATATTAATGTAAATAATTACTTAGAACTTGGTCATAATAGCGCTGAAGGCTTGATTTTACGAAAAAAAGTCTTGCGTCTAGTAATGATAAATGGCTTTCTATTATTAGCCTTTGCAATTTTAAGAGGTTTCTTCATGTTTTTAATGCGACAAACTATAATTGTAATGTCACGTTATATTGAATATGACCAAAAGGCTCAAATTTACCAAAAATACCAATCGCTCGACACTGCATTCTTCAAAAAAAGCAGCACGGGGGATTTAATGAGTCGCATATCTGAAGATGTTAGTAGAGCGAGGATGTATACTGGACCAGCTATTATGTATATTATAAACTTAGTAGTAATAAGTGCAATGAGTATATACGGAATGATGCGTGTCAGTCCTCAACTAACAATTTATGTTATTATTCCATTACCATTATTAGCACTAAGCATTTACTATGTTAATAAAATTGTGAATAGAAAAAGTGAAAAAATCCAAGCAGAACTTTCAGATATAACAACCCAAGCACAAGAATATTATTCCGGAATTCGTGTTCTAAAATCTTTTGCCTTAGAACCAAAAACAATACATTATTTCAACAAACGTTCAGAAAAATACAGAGAAAGTAATATTAATCTTTCATTGACAGAAGCTATAGCCGCTCCTTCTATGAATTTATTTGTGGGAATTAGTATGCTATTAACTATATTTCTTGGCGGTTTGCAAGTTATCAATGGCAACTTAACTCCAGGAAACATTGCAGAATTTGTAATCTATATCAATCTTTTGACTTTCCCTATTTCTTCCATAGGTTGGACAGCAAACATGATTCAAAGAGCCGCAGTTTCTCAAAGAAGAATAAATGAATTCCTAGAAACTGAAAGTAATATTAAACATGATCCAACAAAAGAAGAGAGAAAAATAAAAGGTCATATACAATTTGAAAATGTGAATTTTACTTATCCTGACACAGGCATAAAAGCATTAAAAGATTTTAATTTAGAAATTCTTCCAGAACAAAAAATTGCGATTATTGGAAAAACAGGCTCCGGGAAATCAACATTTGCGCATTTATTACTGCGCATGTATGATCCAAGCAGCGGTAATGTAAAAATGGATGGAATCTCTCTGACAGAATATCCCGTTAGAAACTATAGAAGTCAAATAAGCTACGTTCCACAAGAGGTTTTTTTATTTTCTGATACCGTAAGAAACAATATAAAAATGGGGATAAAATCTTCTAATATAAGTATTGAAGAAGCAAGTGAATTAGCCGCAATAAGAAAAGAAATAGATAACCTGCCTGAAGGGTTTGAAACTATTACTGGAGAAAGGGGTGTAATGTTATCAGGCGGGCAAAAACAAAGAATATCTATAGCTAGAGCCTTAATAAAGGAATCTGAAATTTTAATTCTTGATGATAGTTTATCAGCAGTAGATACGAGAACAGAACAAAAAATTCAAGAGAATTTAAATAATTACTTAAAAAATAAAACGGCAATCATCATTACTCATAGAATTTTTAAAGATTGGAATTTCGATAAAATAATAGTTTTAGATGAAGGTAGGATAATCGAAGAGGGTACACATGAAGAGTTAATGCAGGAAAATGGATACTATGCTTCTTTATATAAATACCAAACAGCAATTTAAAGCACATGAAAAAAAAGCAACAATACAATCAATTAAAAGCAAGTTTAGCTATTATGAAGGCTTCTTTAAAGTCTACAGCTAAGAGTCCTTCTTCTATTATTTTCACTATTGCTTTTCCTTTAATTTTTATTTTTGCATTTAAATTTATTAGTGCTGATCAAGAATTTACAATTCCTATCTATATTGAGAATGAGATACCTGATGTTTTAAGCAAAGCATTAAAAAATTCGAATAGTATAAAAATAATTTCTAAAGAACAAATAAAGCCACATGAAGATATTTTGCAAAATAATAATATCCAAGCAATTTTGTCCTTTGATGAAACAGAGTCAACTTTCACAATAACTAGTCATAAAGAAAATACTAATAATTTAGAACCATTACATTGGATTATTGAAAATACTTATTATAAAGATGCCTTTAAAGGGGAAAATGAACTACTTATTAAAGATGTTTCTAATAGTAGTATTTTATTCAAACAGATAGATTATATCCTCCCAGGTCAATTAGGTTTCTCCCTTTTAGCCGCAAGCATTTTTGGCACAGCCTTTGTATTTTTTAATTTAAGAAATGATTTAGTATTAAAACGCTTCTTTGCTTCGCCAGTCCGCAAGCACAATATCTTATTAGCTGAAGGAATTTCAAGAATGTTATTTCAACTTTTAGGTGCAATTTTAATAATAGCAATTGGGTATTATTTTTTAGATTTTCATTTAAATAAGGGTATACTTACGCTTATTCAAATGTTATTTATTGCAGCAATTTCCTTAATAGCATTCATGAGTTTTGGTTTTATAATAAGTGGTTTAGCTAATAACTCCGCAGTGATTCCACCCATTTCCAATATTTTAGTTTTACCACAATTTGTATTAGCCGATACCTTTTTTTCTATAGATGTATTACCTAACTGGCTACAATGGATAAGTAAAGCATTACCTTTAACTCATGTAAATCATGCATTAAGAGCGACAGCATTTTATGGCGCAAGTATATGGGAAATTAAAGTGGAATTATTGATTATAATAATTTGGGGAATAGTGGGTTATACTATTGCAGCAAAAACATTTAAATGGGAATAAAAGCGAACAGTAAAAAATCCAATCCAATTTTATTTTTAAAGTTTAATTATTTATTTATCTTTATACCTCGTATATAATATTCATCCTAATACATAATTCTACAAACCTTAGATTCTCTATACTCGTCTATGAGCTTAGAAGAAAAATTTTAAAAATAAAATAAATGAAATACTTTAAAAAAGCACTTACCTTAAGCATAACACTTGCTCTGAGTTTAACAATTGTCAGTGCAAATAGTACTAACGATAAAGCAGAAGCTTTTGCCAATCAATTATTTGAAAATTGCATTGAACATTTAGACTCTAGACTGATAGATGATATTGCCGAAGTAATTGAACGCGTAAGCATTGTAAAAAGCAATGAAACAAACCTTCCTTTAGTTTCGACAAATGGAATTAAAAGCAAATGTTTGAATAATACCAATCTATTTGACAATTTTAATCCAGAAACTTTTAATTACTTTTTATTTTATTTGGACTTTTGGGCTCAAGAGACCACAAAATACCGCATTGATGGTACAGAATACGTTTTAATCATTCAAGCTCAAACAACTAATTAAATCAATAATTAACAATGAAATATATATATACATTAATAGCAATATTTTTATTTATAGGAACAGCAGTTTTTGCTCAGGATCCTACAGGGAACCATCCTTGCGATGCTAAGCCTTTTTGCAGCGATAGTACTTATAATTTTCCAAACGTAACGAACCAACCTCATGGAACTGGC
>DATGSF010000143.1:0-3069 GCA_035302865.1 Chitinophagaceae bacterium | reverse complement strand
TTATAAAAATAAGGTAAATGACTCGCTGTAATCATAATGCCCGCATCCGCATCGATTTCTGGAAACTGCGTCGCCATAAACATTGCTGGCGTTGTAGCTAAGTCCGCATCCAAAACCACTACCCCAGCCTCTAAGAAAACTTCCACTAACGCCTCTTTGATTGCTGGTCCTGAAATACGACTATCGAAACCAATAGCAATCCTTAGAGGCTTTCTATCAATTTTTTTGTCTCTTTTTAATAATTGTAAAAAACCACTCGCTAATTTTCGAACTTCTTTTACTGATAAATTTGCTTCATATTCATCCGTATCTACAGCAATACCCCGTATATCTGACCCATTAATTAATTGATTTAGTGATTCAATATTCAATATACTCCCACTCTCTATTTATTAAAAAATTACCGCTTTCATTTTATAGATCTATAATACCATGTTAAAGAATCTTCTGTAAAATTTGCATGAAGAGGGAGCAAAATCTCATAAAGTATTGATTCCCTTAGTTGGTTATTATCCATAATCTTAAGTAGAAGTTCATAGTTTCATTCTATATTCAAAAACAATGACAACACTTCCAGTTCCGTTGGAAATGCTGTCATTGTTTTATTCTCTATCCTCTAGATTTTAATGATTCGTTTCGCCAGCTTTTTCAAGAGAAAGCTTAGTAATTACCGGTCCTAAAAATTCATAAATAAGTGTTCCTACTAGAACAACTGCTGTTATTTCAGCCGCATGCTCTGGAACGAGGTTTTCTGCAAGAGTTGTTAAACCAATAGCCACACCTGCTTGAGGAATTAACATCGGCCCTAAGTACCTTTGAACATTTTTAGATGTTTTCATTACTTTAGCACCTATAAATGCACCTGCCATTTTACCTGCTACTCGAAATACAATGTAAAGAATACCAAGCAAGCCAATTGTCGGTACAACACTCAATTGTAGTCTAGCCCCCGAAAGAACAAAAAACATCATATAAATTGGTGGCGTAATATAATCCGCCATTTCATCCATTCGTTGAGCATCCAATGAAATATTTGTTAAAACTAATCCACCAGCCATATTTGCTAATAATTCCGAAACACCAAATAAACTAGAAACACCAGTAATTAAAAATACTCCGCCAATAAGAACGGATAAACGATTACCACGAGTAGTGAATACTTTTAAAATATATTTCAAAGCAAAGCCAATAACAGCTCCTATACCTAGTGCGAGTAATATTTCTAAAACTGGATTTATAATTGACATAAATAAATTCGCTGAAGCATTTGTTCCTAATAGTGTTTGCGTGATCGCTGCCGCAAAACCAAATAATATTAAGGCAATTGCATCATCTATAGCAACTACGCTTAAAAGAGTATCTGTAACCGGTCCCTTTGCTTTGTATTGTTTGATAACCATAACTGTAGCTGCCGGAGCTGTAGCTGCTGCGATAGCTCCTAACATAATCGCCATTGAAAGATCAAAGCCAGCTAGCACTAAAGCAATTTGGACAAATAATACAGCCAATGTTGCTTCAAAAAGAGCGATCACAATCGGTGACCAACCTACCCTTTTAAAATAACTAATTTTAAATGATAAGCCTATCGTAAACGCAATAAATCCCAAAGCAACCTGTGAAATAATCCCTAACGAAGCTATATTTTCTACTGAAAGGATATTTAATACAGAAGGACCAACAATTAAGCCACCCAAAAGATAGCCAGTAACATTAGGTAATCGTAAATAAGTAATTAATCTACCAAAAAATAGACCAGTAAATATGATAATTGCAACATTTAATAAAGGATCTATATCCAAAATATCAATCTCCTTTTCTATATCTTCTAATTATAATCGCGAATTCCTTCTGTGAATAAGAGAGGAACCCCGAATAATATTCCCGTTTCAGGTTCTGATAAATCACCTAAAACATTACGAATCGTTTTACGAGCGATTTCAACCTTCTCTTCATTTAGAATCATAAAAATTGTTTTATTTTCTGTATGAGAAGGCGTAAATAAAGGACGAAGCGTGGATATAATTTGTTCATCTCCCAGTGAGGATAGATGACCCATCATTCCGGTAGAATTGGTCACTGTTGCAGATTTTATTCCATGGTCATTTAAATTGATTAAAAGTTCATCTAAGAACTCTTCTTTTTCTAAAATTAAAACTAACATTATTTTATCTGACATTTCATTCACCTCCATCAATAAGTACCACTATTAATCATACCTCTCATACGTTTTGAAAACAAGTGAAAACTTGTAACCTCAACTTTCTAGACTATAGATAAAATAAAAACTCAAGGATTAGAAAAAATATTCTCTGATCCTTGAGTTTAATTATTTTAATTCATTTAAAATTTTATAGATTTTAAGTCACTCATTTTAATATTAATAGGAGAAATCATGTATATAACTCACCTTTAAAATAGAAAGGAAAAATTATTTTAATTTTTTCCTGCGTTCCCAAAAGGAAAAAGAAAGCATTAGAAAGAGAGCTAAAATTCGTTGAAAGACTAAATTCCATCTACTTAAATATCCAACTTGAGAAAATCTTCGAAAAGAAAAATATGCACCTACTAAAGTAACAATCGTAAAAATTATAGTTAATACAAAATAAGTATTCACTGGATCTGCACTTATGCTATTTTCAATCCATGTATGAATCTTTAAATTCTTTTCATCCGTTCGGTAAGTAAAAAACTAAAACTAACCCAAATAAGAATGTCTGAATTTGCCCAATAGATCGTTTATTTTTCTACTCATTTATCATTTAATACTTACGCTTTCTTTCTATTCTTCTTACGGTACTTTTTAAAGGATTAAATAAAAGTCTATCCACTATTTTTTTCTGTCACTTCATTATAGTAAATCCGATTTCTTTCCCTATTTTAGCAATGTGAAAAAGCGTGGATAAAATTTATCGTTTACCAACACTATAAATTATAAACTCACACATTTAATTTTCACTTGTTTTATTGTAATTTTAATAAATTTTCAATAAAGTTTGCTTTCTCATCGCGTTCTAAATCATTATGTTCGATTTCATAATATACATTATCTACTATGAATTTGGTTTCGAG
>DATGSF010000142.1:0-3210 GCA_035302865.1 Chitinophagaceae bacterium | reverse complement strand
ATTTTCATTATTGTTGTGGAGTTTTCTATGCAATCTTAGGCCCTCTAAATTTCTTACAAATACATCGTTTTGTTCATAAATTAAATGTTTGGGAAATAATTCTTTTAACACCTTTATTAGTGTATCTTTATGATAATCAATTCCAATACTTAATGTCTGGAAAACAATCACTTTAGGAAATAAATCTATGATCAAACCTGGAATTCCATCTCCTTCAGCATTAAATATTCTATAATTGTTTTTATATGCTATTTGTTCTCTTAATAATTTAGCATTATTGATTTTTTCTTTTAAGAAATTATCATCAAAGTCCAATTTTTCCTTAAAAACAAACATTTTTATACGGATGGAGGCATGCGGATTAAAAAAACCTAATCCAATATAAGAACCTATATGAGTAAAAACTTCTACTATTTCTCCAGGTTTTGCTTCCCCTTCGAGGATTCCAATTTCATTTTCATAAACCCATGGATGAAAATATTGTAGTCTGTTTTGTGTTTTTTTTCGTAGAAATACTTTCGCTTTCATAGCAAGGAATTTTAGTAAATATACAAATAAATTCTTAGGAAAAAATAGCTATTAATAAAGATGCTTTCTGAAAGCAATTGCATTAAAATTGAATTGTTTTATTCCATCTAATAATTATTATAAAATTGTATTTTTTTAATAAATAAGAAGAAATTTTTCTCATTATGCCTATTTTAGAATCTATGTAGCTAAAATATTTTTATATTTTTTAAAGAGCTAAATTTTAATGAAATTATGGTTTGTTTTCTTTTAAAATTTTAAGGTAAAAAAAAGAAATATATGCATATCTTACTTTAAGGAGGTATTGATGCTACAATAGACGGTTATTTGTTTCCTATTGTAAATCAATCTTTTATAACTCCCGTTTGAAAAATGATTATACTTTTGAGATAATTTGCATATAAAAAATAACAATAAGAGGCACTTTGTCTATAGTGTAATTTTTATGAAATAAACAAGTAATTTAAATTTTTTTCTTTCAAAAAATGTTCTCATTTTTGTCTTTCAAAACTGCGAAAATTTAAAAAAATATTTAAAAAAAAGATTTTCAGAAAATAATTAATTTTTTTTGCGAAAAGTTAGTGAAATGTGAAAAATCTTAATTAAGTTGAGCAGGATTTTTAAAAATGCATTTTTTTTAAAAAAAGCTTAGAAAACTCTTTTTTAAGAAAATTACTTCTTATGTTTATAAGGTAAATTTTTTAGATGAAATTCTAAAATTTTTAAAATTTAATATGACTCAAAATAATTCTACAGAATCTTTAGCAAAACAGGAAGCACATGCGGCTTGGTCAAAATGTTTATCTATTATTGGGGATAATATTCCACAAAGAGCATTTTCGACTTGGTTTCAGCCCATAGTTCCAGTTGCTTTAGTTAATAGTATTCTTACTATTCAAGTTCCGAGTCAATTTTTTTATGAATGGCTTGAAGAGCATTATGTAGAATTAGTAGGTAAAACGATAAAACGTGTTTTAGGGAAGGAAGGAAGATTGGAATATAGGATTCAGATGCAATCCCATCCACAAGCACAGTCTGGGGCTGCAATGCGTTTACCAGGTAGTTTACATGCCAAAGGAAATAAAGGTGCTAATCTTGTAAATCTGACAGACAAGGAAGATCCAGGACAAATTAAAAATCCATTTATTATTCCGGGTGTTCGAAGAATACAAATTGATCCTCAATTAAATGATAGTCAGATTTTTGATAATTTTGTGGAAGGGGAGTGTAATAAATTAGCAAGAAATGCAGGAATGCATATTGCTAAAAAGCCTGGAGCAACTGCTTTTAATCCTTTGATGATTTTTGGAGGTACGGGTTGTGGTAAAACACATTTACTGCAAGCTATTGGTAATAAAGTACGAAGATTACATCCAGATAAAACAGTTTTATATGTAAGTGCAGAAAAGTTTATCAATCAATTTATAGATCATTCTAAAAACAAGGAGATAAATGATTTTATTCATTTTTATCAAATGATTGATGTGCTTTTATTGGATGATATCCACCAATTTGCGAATGCACCAAAGACGCAAGAAGTGTTTTTCTCTATTTTTAATCATTTACATCTTAACGGTAAACAAATTGTATTGACTAGTGATACGGCTCCTAAGGATTTAAACGGAGTTCAAGAACGATTAATTAGTCGTTTTAGATGGGGCTTACATGCTGAGATCACTCCTTCAGATTTTGATACTCGTAAAGCCATATTGAAAATGAAGATGAAAAATGAAGGATTAGAAATAGAAGAAGAGATAGTTGATTATATAGCTTATAATGTTACTGAGAATAATAGAGATTTACGAGGAGTAATAATTTCATTATTTGCTCAAAGTACTTTAAATAAAAAAGAGATTGATTTAAACTTAACGAAATCTGTATTAAAGAATTATGTGCGCACCCATTCTAAAGAGTTAACGATTAAGGATATTCAAAAAATGGTTTGCGAATTTTATGATGTTGATTATGATATGATGTTATCTAAGAGCAGAAAACGCGCCATTGCGCAGCCGCGTCAGATAACTATGTATTTAGCGAAAAAGTTCACAAATAATTCTTTAAAAGCAATTGGAGAGCATTTTGCAGGTAGAGACCATACGACGGTAATACATTCTTGCAAGTCAGTTGAGAATTTATTAGATACAGATCCAGAATATCGTGAAAGGTTTGAAGAATTGGAGCAGAAAGTGCAATTAGCTGCAATGTAGAAAAATATTTAAAAATTATTGCACAATATTTTGGTAGATTAAAAAACATTAATTACCTTTGCAATCCCGAAAGGGGCGAAGTTCTTAGAAAATAAAGAATTTAGGTGAGGTGGGTGAGTGGCTGAAACCAGCAGTTTGCTAAACTGTCGAACGAGCAATCGTTCCGGGGGTTCGAATCCCCCTCTCACCGCTCAATCTCGGGAAGTGGCGCAGTCCGGTAGCGCATCTGGTTTGGGACCAGGGGGCCGCAGGTTCGAATCCTGTCTTCCCGACTCATAGTTTAAATTAAAAGCTCTTGCAATTTGCAAGAGCTTTTTTTATTTTATGTATATAATAACTTCCAAATAAATAATTGCATGTTTTTTTAAGATGCTTAATAGCAATAATAACTAAAGTGAATAGATATCACTCTCTGTTGCTGTAATGGATTTTAAATGCATCCATAAAAAAAGCTCCCTGATTATTTATTTTTAAA
>DATGSF010000141.1:0-2493 GCA_035302865.1 Chitinophagaceae bacterium | reverse complement strand
TCCGAAATAAAAATAAAAAGTGTTAAACTTTTTCAGTTAAGTATTGTACCTTTGATTTAATAAAACAAATCAGTATGGCAAAAGAAAGAAATTTGCTGTCAGCCATGTTGGCTAATAAGTGTCCAAGATGTAGAAAAGGAGATCTATATAAACAAAAAGGTTTACTTCCTTTAAGGAATTTATTAAAAATGCATGAGCGATGCGAAGTATGCGGTCAGAAGACGGAGTTAGAAGTTGGGTTTTTTTATGGAACCGGATATGTTAGTTATGGTTTATCTATTGCTATTGCGATAACTATATTTATAATTTATTTTATTATTTTTGGTTTTTCTTGGCAAGATAATAGTATTTGGAATTATAGTGTTACTACTATAATTATTTTGCTTATCTTACAGCCTTGGCTAATGCGTTTGTCAAGAACGATTTATTTAACAGTATTTGTAAAATATGAACCAAATGCAGAAAATGAGAAACTAACTATGATTTCTCAATCTGAAGAGGAGATAATAACATAAATAAATATGCAAAAAACAAAAGTTAATTTAAAGGGGAGGCGAGTTTTAATCGGAGGTGGATCACAAGGAATAGGCTTTGCTATATCTGAACTATTTGCTATGGCTGGAGCTACCTGTGTATTGGTTGCTAGAGATGAAATGCAATTAAAAGAAGCCGTTTCTAAATTGGATAGCTCGAATAATCAAAAGCATGATTACATATCCTTAGATATGAAGGATTTAGAAAGTATAGAAAATAAAATAGGAGCTTTTGTTCAAGAAAATCCAATTGATATTTTAGTAAATAATTCAGGAGGTCCTGCAGGAGGTCCTATAATGGATGCAAAAGTTACTGCTTTTCAAGATGCATTTAAGCAACATTTATTAGCGAATCAATTAATAACCGCTTTGGTAGTGCCTCACATGAAGAGTCAAGCTTGGGGTAGAGTGATTAATATAATTTCTACTTCTGTAAAAGCTCCATTAAAGGGTTTAGGAGTAAGCAATACAATTAGAGGTGCGGTAGGAAATTGGTCTAAAACATTAGCAAATGAATTAGCCAAGGATGGAATATGTGTGAATAATGTTTTACCTGGAGCTACTTTAACTAAGCGTTTAGAAGAAATAATAGCAAATAAAAGTGAAAAGACTGGAAAAAGCATAGAGGAAATAGAGCAACAGATGTTGTCTGAAATCCCGCTAGGGCGTTTTGCTCAACCAGAAGAGGTGGCATATGCTGCTTTATTTTTAGCTTCAGACTGGGCCAATAGTATTAATGGAATTAATTTACCTGTAGATGGAGGTAGAACTCCAAACTTATAATGGATGTTTTTGGATTAATTGGTAAAGAATTACAACATAGTTTTTCTGCTCAATATTTTACAGAAAGATTTAAAAAGACTGGATTTAGAGGCTGTTATAACCTTTATGAAATAGAGGAAGAGCATTATCTTCCTCATTTTCTTCAATTTGCATGTAAATACCTTTCTGGATGTAATGTAACTATACCTTATAAAGAAGCCGTTATACCGTATCTTCAAAGCTTATGTCCTAAAGCCTCTTCCATTGGAGCTGTCAATTGCATTAAAGTAAAAGATGGAAATTTAATAGGTTATAATACAGACTATATTGGATTCTTAAAGGGGTTAAAAACTTTAGACATTTCGCATATTGTAAATAAAAAAGCTTTAATATTAGGAACAGGTGGGGCATCGAAAGCAGTAGTATTTGCTTTAAACTCCGAAAATTGGAGAACACAACTAGTTTCTAGAAAAAAAACAATTAATACCTGGGATTACCAACAATTGATACAAGAAGATATATCAAAATTTGATTTAATTGTTAATACTACCCCCTTGGGAATGAATGAATGGAGGGATCAAGCTCCGCAATTAAATTGGCAACAAGTAAATTCAAAACATATTTGTTATGATTTGATATATAATCCAGAGAAAACTGTATTTTTACAAATGGGTGAGCAAAGAGGTGCACAAATAATAAATGGGCATAAAATGTTAATAGAACAAGCTGAGGCGTCGTGGAAAATTTGGAAAGAATAAAAAATAAAAAGAACTAACAAATCTTTAGGGCATTTTTTTAGAAAGCTTACTTTTCTATTACTTATCTTTGCATAGTAATACCAATTTTAATAGTATTTTCGTAATTGGATTTCAATAGAATAGAATACATGAATAAGAATAAAAAAGTATTTATTATAAGATGTTTAGGACTATTAAGTTTCCTTGTGTTTGGATATACTAATAGCTTAAGCGCACAAAAGAACTTATCTGTTCAAGAATGGCAATCTCTATACAAGCATGGAATAGAGCAATATAAGCATAAGCATTATGATTTAGCTGCTGACGCTTTGGAAGAATATTTAAATAGAAGACCTCAAACTTTAGAAAAACACTCTGTGGCATCTAATAATCTGAAAATAGAAGAGGCTCGTTATTATTTAATATTAAGTAATCTTAAACGTGGAGCAAGCAACGGGACT
>DATGSF010000140.1:0-10665 GCA_035302865.1 Chitinophagaceae bacterium | reverse complement strand
AGTTGTAATTTTAACGATTATTGTGATTATGATGTAACAGTAAATTTCCCACCTAATGCAACAATAACAGATGCAACTGCTGATTTTAGTTTTAGTGCCATTGGCGCTTGTATAATGCCGGATGGTGCTATGCGTTTTACTATGGGTTCTTGCATAAGTCCTGATTTACCCAATTATTTTTGGATGTGTAATAATAATCCTGTACCTGGAAACTGTAATGGAAATGACATACCTATTTACCAACACTTAGAAAATTGTATGCCTGACCCTTCTTGTCAAAGTCAAGACATTGTATTTACACTGCAATTTTTCAGAAGATGTTATGGAACAACAGGATGTGCAAATGATTGTATTGCTGCAAACTCTCCTTTTAGTGTAACAGTGACTGGTCACACAATTGAATTTGATGATAACTTAACAAGTAATATAAGTGCAAATCCAACCACTATTTGCCCTGGGGATCCTATACAAGTTTCTACTTCGGGACAGTATGGAGTTCCTCCCTATGAATACTCATGGAGCCTAAATGCAAACGGGAATAATCCAATTGGCACAGGCAGTAATACTTCTGTAACTATAAATAATCCTGGCAATCATTATCTATATGCTATAATAACAGATGATTGTGGACAAACAGTAGTAGATTCTATTTTAATAACAGTTAATCCATTAGAAATCCCAGAATTTACATTGCCTGAAAAAATTTGTCAAGGTGATAATTTAATTTTACCTACAACTTCTGATAATAATGTTTCAGGAACTTGGAGTCCAGCTACAATAAATACCAATAATATTGGCACTTTCCAAGCAACATTTACACCTAACTCTAATTATAACTGTTCAGATATATATGAATATGAAGTGGAAATTATACCAATACCTAATTTAGATTTAGGTCCAGATAGAACTTTATGTTTTGGAGAAAGTACTGTTCTTGATCCTCAAATAACGAATATGGATCTTTTATGGAGTGATGGAAGTTCTGGATATACTCTAACTGCTAACCAGACAGGAACATATTATGTAACAGCTTATACAGGTTCAGGATGCGAAGTGTCTGATACTATCTTTGTGGAGGTTTTACCTGAGAACGTTTCTGAAGAAGATCATTTTACATGTACAGAAGATTTACCTTTTATCTGGTATGGCCAAACGATAAACAATGGCGGATTTTCTGTAGCAAGTCATGTTTTCCAAAGTCATCAAGGATGCGACAGTACTGTTTATTTGAATTTATCTACTTCTCCTACTCCATCTAAAGTAAGAGTAAGAGAAAAATATTGCGAAACTGCATATTTTGAAGGAGAGTTTTATTTTGAAACTACCACATGGGACGATACTCTATATTCTATACAAGGTTGCGATAGTGTTTATAGAACCGTACAGTTAATTGTTGAAAAAGACGAAGCTGAATTGGTTGTTGAATTAGAAGAGCATTGTAATTCATATGAATACCAAGGTAGAACTTATACAAGAGATACAATGATTTATACTGGTTATTATCAGAGTGAAACTGGTTGTGATAGTGTTATAATACAAAAAGATATTAGGATACATCATTTTAATTTATCACTACACACCGAAGATTTGGAAGTATATGAAGGAGAAAGAATTAAACTTCAAACTAATGGAACTGAAGATTATCATATTTATAAATGGGAACCTCAAGAATTGTTTCCATATCAACTAAATAAATCACAAACATTTATAATCGATGAAACAAAAACATTCACTGTTTATGGATATACAGATTATGGATGTGAAAGTGTTGCCGAACTTACTATTAAGGTTAACCCTTTAGATAAAACAGTTATAGTTCCTAATGCCTTTACTCCAAATGGTGATGGTGTGAATGATTATTTTAATCCTTTATTAAATATTACTGAAGCATATTCTATTGCAGAATTTAATGTTTATAACAGATATGGGCAATTAGTATTTACTAATAAAGGACAATTAAATAAAGGATGGGATGGAACATTTCAAGGTGAGCCATGTGAAATGGATACCTATTTTTATACCTTAAAAGTTAAATTCATTGATGGTGATGAATTTAAACAATCAGGAGATGTTCATTTAATACGTTAATTTCATTACAAAACATAAATTCAAACGCCATCAAAATTGATGGCGTTTGAATTTTTAAAAAACAATCTCAGGCAAGTAAGAACTTATAATTTTCTAAATTAATTTTCAAAAAGAAAAATATTATCACTCTTAGTATCATTTATAATTTCATTTCTTTCTTTCGAAAAATTCCCTAAGTTTTGATTTATTGATAGCTGCTATGCTTTCTATTCAGAATAATCTAGATTATAAATTAGCAGAACATAGTTGTCGTTTTTAGCAATTATTAAGCAAGATAATAAGCTACTACTATTATAGTTATAAAGTTGTTTTTATAATAATGTATACTATCCACATAAATCAGCTACAATATATAGATATTATGCAAGAAAAAAGAGATAATTATAACAATTACCTCTTAAAACTAATATTAATTAAAAAACCAATTATCTTCTCTGTATTTTTTCAATATCTATTAAATCATAAATTACAGTTCCAAAATCACAAGTATCTTGCATTCCAGAATGAGAATATTTCACTTTCACCTCTAAATTGTTGATTTGATAGTCAGAAGGCAAATAAATTGGTTGCAGAATTTCATGATTTTGTAGCTCTAAAACATAACCACAGCCTTCATATGTTATATCCCCTGTGTTTATTACTGTAGCTTCTACCATTTTTCTATCACTATTGCATGAGCTAACGATTAACGATAGAAATAATCCAAAACCCACTATTGATTTTATATATTGCATAGTCTAATAACTTTTAAGCAACAAATTAAATAAAAATTATTCAAAAAGTCCAATTAATCCGTAAATTTATATCCAACTCCTCTCACAGAGTGAAAATGCTTCGGCTTTCTACTATTAACTTCGAAGTACTTTCTAAAAGTTAAAATAAAATTGTCTATAGTTCTTGTATTAGGAAAAACATTATAACCCCATACTACTTGTAATATATGCTCTCTTGAAACCACTTCATCTTTATGTTGGATCAAAAGTTTCAGCAAAGCCATTTCCTTTTTACTTAACTCTACTTTATTTCCATCTTTATCAATAGCAGTTTGTGCAGCAAAATCCACTGTACCATTTGCAAATGTATAAATATCCATATTGGTATCTTTCGACAATATTTGCCTGTTTTTAACTATAAGTTTTTCTATTCTTAATAGTAATTCTTCTAGGTTAAAAGGTTTGGTCAAATAATCATCTCCACCTTTTTTTAATCCTTCGATTCTATCCGCTCCAGAATTTTTTGCTGATAAAAATAAAATAGGAACTGGATTATTTTGCATTCGAATATTCTCACAAACTGTAATTCCATCCATTTCAGGCAGCATAATATCTAAAATTATCAAATCAAAGTATTCATTCTTCACTGCCTTTAGGACATCAGGTCCATTATCTACTGTTGTAACTTCATAGCCTTCCAGCTCTAAATTCAGTTTTATTGTTTCACGCAAACTTTCTTCATCTTCAACTAGAAGTAATGACGGTTTATCTATATTCACACTATATTTTTTTTACAAATATACCATAAAATTAGATTTTTATAGTCATAAAAGAGTAAAATCATAAAGCTGCGATGACAATAACAAACTCTCCCTTAGTTTTCAACATTTTTGTTTTTTCTTCTAGTTCTTTAACTTTACAGCGCAGAGTTTCTTCATACATTTTTGATATTTCACGAACAAATGCAACCATTCTATCTTCTTGTAAATAAATTTGCATTTCTTTTATCACTTTTTCAATTCTATGAGGTGATTCATAAAACACCTGCGTCTTTTCTTCTTGAGCTATTATTTCCCATTGGGTTCTTCTTCCTTTTTTTAGTGGTAAAAACCCTCTATAAATAAATTCATGATTTGGAAAACCAGATAGTAGTAATGCTGGTATTAAAGCAGTTGCACCAGGCAATACTGTAAAAGGAAAATCTTCTTGAATACATAATTGTATAAGAGAATAACCAGGATCAGATATCCCTGGGGTACCAGCATCGCTTATTAAAGCTATATTAGCATTAGCTTGAAGTAAAACTTTTACTTCATCTAATACCTTATGCTCATTATGCTGATGGAAAGGCTTTTTGGGATTAGAAATATTAAAATTACTTAAAAGAATTCCACTTGTACGAGTATCTTCGCACAAGATTAAATCTGCGCTCTTTAAACATTCTAAAGCGCGCAGAGTAATATCTTTTAAATTTCCTATTGGAGTAGGAATAATAAATAAAGGCATATTTATATTGCTTCAACGCTAAAAGTATAATCTTCCATTACTTTATTAACTATTAGTTGTTCAGCAGCTTTTCTCACCAATTCTTCAGCCTCTTCAATAGAATTAGCATCCACTTTTAATTCTACCAATTTCCCTACACGCACATCATTTATTGCATCAAGCTGTAGGTGATTTGATAAAGAAGCTAATACTGCTTTACCTGCAGGATCTAACAAATCCGCCTTTGGTTTAATATTAATTTTTCCTATAAACATATTGTTTTTCAATTTAATTTTTACTAGTTATTTTCTGTGGTTTTTTACTTTTTATAATATTTAATACAATATATAAAACAAAAAGTAAAGGAATTGCTACAAAACTAAGGAAAATCCCTGCAATAATACTTGAAATTAAAAGAATTAAATGTGCCCATGCATCGGATAATTTCATAGAAGCCGGCTTCCATTTAAAGAAAGAAATCTTTGACACCATCAAAAGTCCAAGCATTAAAGATATTCCATATAACACAAACCTATTTCCAAATATAAAACTCAGATTATAATCATCAGGAAAGGCATTCAGCATAAAATTAGAAGGAAACCAAGTAAATAAAGGTATTGATGCAATTACTATTCCGACAGCAGGAATCGGCAAACCTTGAAAATAAATGACATCCTCTCCAACTTTAGTATTTTGATTATATCTTGCTAAACGATAAGCTCCGCAAGCGACAAGAAAAAAAGCAGGCACTAAGGCTAAAATTGGAACTTCCATAGCACCTGGTTCGGCCATATAAGCCATTTGAATATATTTATACAAAATCATACTTGGAGCAACACCGAAAGAAACCACATCAGCAAGAGAGTCTAAATCTTTACCAATGGCACTAGTTGCATTTAATAAACGAGCCAACAAACCATCAAGAATATCCATTAGTGCAGCTAAGAATATAAAACCAGAACCAATGTATATTTTATTCATATTCATAACGGGAATATAGTTTTCTCCATCTACACTATGTAATAAAATCTGCTCTTCAAGAATGAAGACTATGGCCATACAACCAAAAATCAGATTCAATAAAGTAACAAAATTAGGAAGATTCTTCATCATCAACTTACTATTTGCTTGCGAAGATAAGTTTATAAGACGAAAATGCATAAATTATCTCTTACAATTTTCGAAGTACCATGTTCACAATTTTTTTAAATTTTATCTTTTTTACAACCCAAATTTTTTCTTATCTTCGATGTTCAAAATTTAAATAGAATTTATTTATGTTACAAAACCGTTCTCAATTTAATGTACAAGATGAAGTTACGCATACAATATCTATAGACGACAAGGCGTATTTATCTAGTTATTTTTCCAAAGTTTATCTGTGGATGTTCTTTGGTTTAATGCTTACTGCGGGTATAGCATTTTTATTTGCAAGCAATGAATATTTAACTAATTTATTATTTCAAAACAGACTAATATTTTTCGGATTACTATTTGTCCAATTATTTTTAGTTGGCGGATTGAGTTTTAAAATCAATACCTTAAGTTCTATCGCAGCTACAGCTATATTTTTAATTTATGCGGCGATTAATGGAGTTACTTTTTCCATATTCTTATTAGTGTATTCTGCAAAATCCTTAGCGACCGTTTTTGCAATTACAGCAGGGACATTTGCAGTGATGAGTATAATTGGATTTACTACAAAACAAGATCTAAGCACTTTTGGAAGAATATTAATGATGGCATTAATAGGAATAATACTTGCAAGTATTGTGAACTTCTTTATGAAAAATGAGATGTTATATTGGATAATATCTTATATTGGTGTAGCTGTTTTTGTAGGATTAATTGCTTATGACACACAAAAAATAAAAACTTATGCTTATTTAGAAGATGAAGAAGGCAGGAAAAAAGGAGCAATCATAGGAGCTTTGACTTTGTATTTAGATTTTGTACTTTTATTTCAATATTTATTACGCCTCTTTGGTAATGAACGATAAAAAACAATAAACTACAATCAACGAATCATATGAGGGATGTATTTTATAAAATATTACTTATACTTTTCGTAGGAATCTTATGTACAAATACAACATCTTTTGGTAGCGAGACTCCAAAAGATGTTGAAGTATTAAAGACTTATAAAGACAAACACGGAAATACTGTAAGAAAAATACGATATAAAAAGGGCAATTCTATAGTTACCGAAACAACTATTACTCCACCCTTCCCTAGTTTAAAGGATCGAACTCCCATTAATGTAGACACATTAAATCCGGATTCTTTAATGATTTTAGTAGAGAAAAGCAAGTATTTAGTAGCAGTTATTTATAAACGCCAAAGAATAAGGCAGTATAAGGCTGTATTTGGTCCTGAAAGGTTGGAAGATAAAAAAATGGAAGGTGATAGGATGACCCCTGAAGGTTGGTTTAAAGTTGTATCAAAGAGGAATCATGCAAACTGGCAAAAGTTTATTTTACTAGATTATCCAAATGAAAACTCTTATAAGAACTTTAGAGAAAATAAAGCAAAAGGTATCATTCCTCCCAATGCAAGAATAGGTGGCTCGATTGGGTTTCATGGTACATTAAAGGGCGCTCAAGATATGGTTGATTATGGAATTGGCTGGACGGATGGATGTATTGCATTAAAACCAGAAGATATTGAAGATTTATACTTATTTTTGCAGGCAGGAACCAGAGTGTACGTTAGGCGTTAAATATAAAATTCATGATGAAGTTAGATATAAAAAATATAAATTGCAACGAGAATATCACGTATTTAAAAAGAATAATCCATGATGATTTAGATATTTTAGATGCACAGCTCCACGCTCTTCAACCGGGAATAAAAATACATATAATAAGCGCTTTGCATCCCAATAATAATGAGATCATTGAAGAAAATGCTTATCTAAATTTTTATCCTTTTGATGATGATAAAAAATACTTGCAATTAACTTTTGTATTAGAAAACTTACCAGAGAAATCTCCTATTATTCAAATCGTTCAAATATTGTATTATCCTGAATTTTTCTATATTTGGAAAAAAGACTTATTAAATGCAAAAGATCCATTTTTATATGATAGATCTGCTGAACAAACTTTTACCTTAACTCCATCATATAAAACCGCAATACCTCAAATAATTAAAATATGCAATGAAGAGAGTAACTTACAAAATGAGGTGGAAAAATTTGAGATTGCTTTAAGATTATTTCGCTCTTCTATAGAATCTTATTTTTTACCTTGTGAAGCTAATACATTACCTGCTTGTAGCTTTTTAAATAGCTCTGCAGAAAGAGATAAAGTCTTTGAAGCAAGGGAAACAATTTTAAAAAGACTGAATAATCCTATTACAATAAAGGATTTATCTAAAATTGTTGGTATGAATGAATGTTATCTTAAAAAAGGATTTAAAGCTATGTTTGGAAAAACCATTCACGAATTCCAGCAATTTGAACGTATTGAAAAAGCCAAGTCTCTTATTAAGCAAAACAAATACAATATAAATGAAGTAGCATATATGATGGGTTTTAATAGTCATACTCACTTTAGCACAGCTTTTAAAAGAGTCACTGGATTAAAACCTTGTGAACTTTTAGGTTAAAAAAAATATTTTCATTTTAAATCCTTATGATTAAAAAAAGAAACAAATTCTCGCTACTATTTAGCCTTTTATTAATAATATCTCACCTTAGTTGGGGACAAAGCACACTCCCTGAATTCGATATTAAACAAAAGGATGGTTCTTATATTTTAAATTGGACGAATCCTTATACCAATAATGTTAAAAAAGTTGAAGTTGAACGAAGATTAGAAAAAGAAAACTCTTTTGAAAAAATTGGAGAAATAAAAAATTTAAATTCTGCAATTCAAACCTTCATTGATGCACATCCACATTTAGGTGAGAATCAATATAGGATTAGAGTTACATTTAATTCTAATACTCATTGGATAAGCAATGTCCGCTCATTAGAAATGGATAGTCTTAACTTAAAAAAACAACAGAATTTAGAAAGCACTGAAAGTATTCAGGAAAAACTCAATAAATCTAATGGCAATTTAGAAAAAGCAAAAGAAATTATTGAAAAGAAATACCCTAGCTCTAAACTTATATTCACAAATCCTTTTACAGGTCATGTAAATATTGAAATAAATAATGCCATACAACAAAGATATTCTGTAAAATTCTATGATTTAAATGATAAAGAAGTTCTCTATATAGATAGAATAAGACAGGATATAAGCATATTAGATAAGAGAAATTTTCAAAAATTAGGTGTATATAAATTTATTCTTTATAAAAACAACGATAAAATAGAGGAAGGGTATATAACTATTCATTAATTTTTTATACTTTTAATACTTTAATTAAAATTAGAAAATTTAATTGAGGAGTACTTCTCTATGAATAAAATTACCCTTAAAACTTGTTTATTACTAAACTGCTTATTTTTCTTCACAATATTTTTATATGCTAAAGAAGATAAGGAAATTGTTATACAAATTAAAGATAGTGTAAGTCATAGTACTTTACCCAATGGTGCATTAACTGTATTATCCAATTCCAAAGTTTACCTTTTTAATGAAAAAGGCATTTTAAAAATAAAATCTACTATTGGGGATGTAAGAATAAATCATATTGGATATTACGATAAGGAAATAAACTTAAATTCAAATAATGATACCATTATTTTATTCTTAAATCCTAAAGAAGCTGCCCTAAAAGAGGTAATAATTAAAAATTCAAGATATAGAAATAGAGGCAACCCTGCAGTCGAGTTAATAAAGAATGTAGTAAAAAATAGAGAAAAAAACCAACCTCATAATAAACACAACAGTATTTCTTTTCAAAAATACGAAAAATTCAATAATGGATTTATGACAGAAAAAGGAGTAATCCCAAGAGTTCCATTATTAAAAAAATTAGATCCTATTTTTCAAAATTTTGACACGACTAATATCAAAGATTTTCAGTTAACTCCTATTTTATTATCCGAAGATGTATTTCGAACCTATAGACAAAATACTCCTTTTAAGGAAAATACCATTCATTTAGGTAATAAAGAGATTCGTTTTGATGATCGATATATCAATATTAAACACAGTACTGAAGCTTTGAAATTTATTTATGATGGTTTAGATATTTATGACGCAGAAATTCAATTATTTTCTAGAAAAATTCTAAGTCCTATAAGCGGATTAGGACCACAATTTTATAAATATTACATTGTAGATACCTTATATAAAGAAACAGCAAATCCTATAATTCATGTAGAATTTGAACCTAGAACAGCTAAAGCAGTGTTATTTAGAGGAGATTTAAAGATTCAATTGAAGGATTATGCTATTAAAGATGCAGAGATTTTTATAACTAAAGAAGCTAATTTAAATTTTATTGAAGAAGCAAAGATTAATATTTATTATCAAAACGCTGAGGAAGAAAACTATATTGAAGAAGAGTATTCTTTTACAAAAGCATCTATAATGCCGCAATCCGGTTTAAATATTTACATTGAAAGAGCAGTTTATTTTGACAAAATGCAATTTAATAAAAATATTGATGACTCTCTTTTTAATGTAAAAATAGATCCTAAAACAGTTATAAAAGATTTTGATAAGGATTTTTGGGAAGAACACAGACCTGTACCTTTAACAGAGGCTGAAGAAAAACAATATGAAACTTTCGACAGTTTGAATAAAACTAAATTTTTTAAAACTTTACAAGATTTAGGAAGTTTTTTATTTACTGGATATAAACAAGTAGGAAGCTGGGAAATTGGAACATTACATAATTTCTTTGCCTATAATAGTGTAGAAGGTGTTAAATTGCGATTAGGTGCAAGGAGTACTCCAAGATTCTCGAAATCTTTATATTTTTCAGGATATTTTGGATATGGATTTAAAGATGAGAATACCAATTATGGACTTCAAATGATAAAATCCTTTTCTAAAAAAGAAAGTGTTTTTGCATTTCCCTATAATTATTTATCCTTAAGCCATTATAAAGACATCCGTTTTCCTGGTCAAGACATGCAGGTTCTAGCTCAGGCAAACCTTTTAGCAAACATTAGAACTACAGAAGCAAATAGAATATTATATAATCAAAGAACAACTTTACAATATGTTCGTGACTGGAATGCATCTTTACAAACCCAAATAGGTTTGCAGTATAAAAATGAAAAACCTGGAGGAATTTTATTGAGTGATTCTTTATCAACGAGACCTTTAAATGCTTATCAAAACTTAAGTGCTTTGTTATATTTTACATGGGCTCCAAAACAAGAAATCATTCAACAAAAAGAAAAAAGAAATGTATTACCAAATGAATATCCTGTTTTGCGTGGAGAAATAGAATGGGCACCTCAAAATATAAG
>DATGSF010000139.1:0-3146 GCA_035302865.1 Chitinophagaceae bacterium | reverse complement strand
TCAGCGATGATCGCAACAGAAATGTTTTGATGATGATAAGATTCTATCATTACTAATTCATCCGTGGTAAGATGGGCGTAGGTCATTTATGATCACTCCTATTCTTCGTGGTGGAAGGATAGTAAGAGTGTATCATAAATGACTTTTTTATTTGTCTAGCTTAATATTACAATCTAGGTTATAAAGAATTTTGGTCATTAATTTCTTTAGTCATATATCTACGCGCAACAATAAATGTAATAAAATAAAATATAAATATAGCAATACTATATAATAAAATAGCAAAACTTGGATCACTACTTAAAAATCTAGCAATAGAAAAAGCTGATGCTACGAGGATTAAACCTACCAAATCAATAATCATCTTTTCTTTTTGTCTTTCAAGTACTTCGTAGACTCTGCTCACTGGCGAGAAAATAAAATCGGCATAAATAGCTAAAGCTAAATATCTCGAATATACACCGGATCCGTACCAATGTGAACCAAATACAATAGAAAAAAGCTGAGGTCCAAAAATTATTAATAATATAGTTGGGATTAAACCTATAATGACCATTTTTTTAAATAGTTTATCGGAAAGACTTTTTAATCTGGCTCCATTACTTCTTCCAATACTAGCAGCTTCTGCATAAAACACATTTCTAACAGAATGACCTACCAATGTCATAGGTAACTTTACAATTGTGTTAGCTAAGCCATAAAGACCAACGACTTGACTTCCATAAAAAGCTAGACTAAACACTGGTAATTGATTTTTAAAACTAGACAAGAATGTACTAGGGGTTTGATAAATTGGAAATGCTTTGTACCTCTTCATACTCCATACAACATCTTTTTTCTTTATTTTTTTAATAAGCTTCTTTTCTTTTTTAAACATGTCCCTTGTTAATGGAATGATACTAGCCGTTTTTTTCACTATTTCACCAATCAATAGACCTGTCACTCCAAAACCTGATATTCCCGCTAGAATTTTAGTAAGGTTTCCTAATAAGTTTTGACTTATTCTTGTTTTTGAAATCAACTTGAAGTTTTTTCTTCTATACACCCATTGTGTTAATATCTGTAAAAATCCTGTTAAGCATACCCCAATAGGAATGAAATATATATATTCATTTAATTGACTTGCATCAAAAATATTTAATATTTCTTCACCTTTTATAACAAGTAGCATTGTCAAAGTCGTAGTAAATAATAATAAAACTATTACGCTAAGCCACAAGACATTTATTGCTTTATTATCTTTTTTTTCAATAGGTATTGCCATTTCGTACATAAAAGATGGATATGACAATGTCATTAGTATTGAAGACAATATAGCTAGCATTCCATATTCCTCGGGAAGATAAACTCTTGTAATAATAGGTGAAAAAATCATATTTAATGTTTGTGCAGCCACAGCTCCACCTGTTATTAAAATTATGTTTCTAGTAAATTTGCTTTTAAATAGTTTTGAATAACTATTCTTTAAAAGTTTATATAACTTCACCATTCTATATCTCCTTATGGTAGATGTAGATACGTCCTAGATGTAATGCACATCCTTATAATATTAGCTAAACTTGTTAAATTACTCATCTTTAGAAAGAAAAATTAATTATAGTTATCCTATAATTAAAATTTTAATAGGTTTAAAAATAAACTTTCATATTCTTTTACAATTTTATTTGATGTGAATTTTTTTGCTCTCTCTAATCCTTTTTCTTTATATACTTGCGCCTCTTGTTCGTTTTTTAAGAGAAAACTTATTTCTTTTGCTAATGCATTAACATTATTAACAGGCGTTAAAATACCAAACTCACTATTTCCTATAATTTCTCTTGGACCAGATTTACAATCAGTAGCGATTACTGGTGTCCCACTTGCCATTGCCTCTACAATAACGTGGCCAAAACCTTCCCAGTTTGATGATAAAACAAATAAATCCGACTTTTGCATATATTTATAAGGGTTATCTTTAAACCCTAAGAAAACAATGTATTTATCAATACCTAGCTCCCTTGATAACTCTTTTAACTCATCTTCTAAATAACCTGTTCCTAGAATTAGAAGTTTACATTTAATTTTCTCTCTAACCTTTTTAAATGCTTTTAAGAGTAATGGATAATTCTTCTGCTCAACTAACCTAGCAACAGAAATAATTGTTTTTTCACTATTTAAGATACTTACATCTTTTATGCTTTGAGTAGCCATCTCCTTAATTTTTTCTACTTCAACTGGATTATATATTACTTCAATTTTTTCAGGTTTTATTTTAAATTCATTTATTAGATCCTCTTTTACACCATTTGAAAGGGCCACTACTTTATTAGCAAAATTATTATAAAGTAATCTTGTCACTTTTTTGTTAAGCCATGTAACTTTTCCAGATGCACTCCTATTATTTGCTTCTCTAATAATCACTGGAATTTTCACAAGTGAGAAAATCTTAGAAATTAGCAACGCTATATTGTTAGGATTCATTGTAGAAAATAATAAATCTGGTTCTTCCTTAATAATTACTTTTCTTAATTTAAAAAATGCAAATCTCAATCTATCTATACCTAGGACATTTACTTTTATTTTTTCATTTAATATTTTTTCATATCGATTATTTTTATTCGTGCACAGAACTAAAACTACTTCGAATTTTTTATGGTCTAAATTATTCATTATATTGATCATTGTTCTCTCTGCACCACCTCCACCTAGAGAATGTAGAAAAAACATAACCTTTTTCTTAGCATTAGTAATTATCATATTTACTCCTTCAATATAAAATATTTATTGTATATCTCCTATCGTTGTAGCATAACCTTATCAGATGTATTTTACTATCTTAACCTGTAAGATAAAGGAGACCTATTCGTTTTCATCCATTAATGTATAATAAGAATTTAGGCATATGAGCGGGCTAAATAATTTAATAATAACACTTCACTTTAAAATAATGGATCTAAGTCAATATCTTGGACACAAATAAGTTAATTTTTAATTGCACATCATCATTTATATCAGTTTATATGTGAGGGATTGACATGGAGCCTCTGCGGGCATGGCTTCTAAGCCAGGGAGCCAGCTTACTTTAAAGATCGCTGGCTTGCCATAAAGGCTATCATGCCCGCCTCTCCATATAAAGCCATGCTCTTGTTCTGGTCTGCACAGTTAGG
>DATGSF010000138.1:0-3609 GCA_035302865.1 Chitinophagaceae bacterium | reverse complement strand
GAAAACTTTACTGTACCTATAATCTTTATAACTGCTAAAGATACAGAAAATGATTTATTAACTGGATTTTCAGTTGGTGGAGATGATTATATAACAAAGCCTTTTTCTATTAAAGAATTAATTGCAAGGGTCAAAGCATTATTGAAAAGAAAAGATGCATTTGATAATAATCAAGAAGCTAAGGTTTTAAAATTTGAAAATCTGAAAATTGATTTTGAATTAAAAGAGGTTTTGATAAATAATGAAAGAATTCATCTTACAAAAACAGAGTTTGAAATATTATCACTTTTGGTAAGTAAGTCTAATCAATTATTTTCTAGACAAAGGTTAATTAATTTATTGTGGTCTGAAACGCCTTATATTACGGAACGAACGGTTGATGTTCATATTGCACGATTACGTAAAAAGATGAAAAACTATGCTTCTAATATTCAGAATAGACCAGGATATGGGTACTTCTTTAATGCAGAATAATTATGCGAATGAGTTTTAGAAAAAAAATGTTTTTTTACTTTAGTGTTCTCTTCTTTATTTTCACTATAAGTATCTTTCTCTTTGAAAGGTATAGAGAGAATCAAATAAAAATACAAGCTTTTGAAGAGAAAATGGAAGCTTATGCGGATATAGTTAGCTTTTCAATAGCAAATAAAAAAATAAAAGAACAAGATATACTTGATACAAGTTTTACACATTTATTACCTTCAGATTTAAGAATAACTATAATTTCTTTACAAGGTGAAGTTTTATTTGATAACTTTTATAATTTGGAAGATGGTATTGAAAATCATTTGCAAAGGAAAGAAGTTGTGGAGGCTAAAAAAAATGGTAAAAGTTCTGAACTCCGATACTCTTCATCATTAAATAACGAATACTTTTATTTTGTTAAAATATATCAGGAATATTTTATTCGAACCGCAATGGTTTATGACTTCCAATTAGAGAAATCACTAAATGCAGATCCATTTTCTTTTTATTTTATTCTTGTATTCTTTGCTGTTTTTTTAATTTTTATTCATTTAGCTACCCAGAAAATAAGCCTATCAGTTAAAAAACTAAGAGACTTCGCAATTAATGATAAATATTATTTAGAAAATGCATATCAATTTCCTAAAGATGAATTAGGTGAAATAGGAGAAAAGATTATTGAAAATTATAATTTACTTAATAAAAGCAGGACTATAATAAATAATCAAAAAGAAAAACTTTTACAACATATACAACTGCTAGAAGAGGGAATTTGTTTTATAGATAATAATGGATTGATTGAGTTTTATAATGGATTATTTATTCAATATTTAAATCTTTTATCTAAAGAGGCAAGTAGTGATGTAAATAATTTTTATACCGACCCTATATTTGAAGAATTACAAGATTTTTTGCAAAATAGACCTTCGAGTTACTTTGAAATAAAAATAGAAAAACATGCCAAGATATTTTTAATTAAAGCTCATATTTTTAAAGATTATGCTGCTGAAGTTATTATAAATGATATAACTGAAATTGAAAAAATGCAGCAATTGAAAAAGGAAATGACCAGTAATATTTCACATGAATTACGAACCCCATTAACAAGTATTAGAGCTTATTTAGAAACTTTGCAAAATGAAAACTTAGAAAAAGAACAAAGAATATATTTTATTAATAGAGCTTATGAACAAACAATTTCACTTACCGATTTGATAAAAGATGTGACCTTACTTGCTAAAATAGATGAGGGTGCACAAAGCTTAACTATTGATAAAGTGAATTTGCAGGAAATCTTAAATAAAATTAAAGAAAATGCCTCAGAGAGACTGAATAATAAACAGATTAAATTTACATGGAATTTACCAAATGATACTTTGATTTATGGAAATTATCAATTGCTTTTTTCAATTTTTAGAAATCTATTAGAGAATGCTATTTTATATGGAGGTGAAAAAATTCAGATACATATAAATATCTTCAAGGAAAATAAAGACTATTTTTATTTTTCTTTTTATGACACGGGACAAGGAATTCAGGAGGAAAAGCATTTACAGAAAATTTTTGAAAGATTTTATAGAGTTAATGAAGGTAGAAGTAGAGATTCAGGTGGAACGGGTTTAGGTTTGTCTATTGTGAAAAATGCTGTTTTATTTCATAAAGGTAAAATTATGGCGAGGAATAGAAAAGAGGGCGGCTTAGAGTTTATTTTTAGTTTGAGAAAAAAACAAAACCCTACATCTTGAATACCTAATTTCAATATGTAGGGTTTCCTATTCAATTGTAATTACTTTTTATTTGCTAATATGTTGTTTAAAAGTTCTCCTCTAGCCATATGCTGAAGTTCTGAATTTTTTCATTATTTTCTTCATACCATTTATCCTTCTCTTCTTCACTGTATTGTGACAATGTAATATATTCACAAAAAGTAGTCATATGATTTGAATGCGTTAACTTTTTGTAAAATGAAATATAGAATTCATGCCAGAAGTCCGATTCTGTATCAGTTTTTACTAATTCCGATAAAACTGTGAACAGATCTGTGGTAATAGAACAAAAATGTTCTTCTTCACTTAAATTTTCATCATTATTTGTATGCTTTTTTGCTACTGCTAATCCTAAAAATAATTCTGCGGCTTTAAATGGTGCATTATCATCTTGTGCACGATAATTAATGTTTATAGCTCCCTTATCATCCTTACTTACATTTTCATCGAATAAATAGTGAATAATAGTTAAAGTTTCTTGTGCTCGGAGTGTATTGGGTTCTAAAAGTAAAAAGAAATATGCACTTAATAGTGCCGGAATTTTCATTTCTTTATTTATAGAGTTCATAGTGAGATAATAATGACTGCTTGAGTGTGCAGGATTATCTTTTAAAGCTTCAAAAAATGATTTTTCTGCATTGTTTTTGTTATTCATTTTAAGATGGATAAGTCCAATGTTAAAATGATTTAAATAATAAGTACTATCGATTTTAAGCGCTTGATTAAAAGTTTTTAAAGCTGCTTCAAATTCTTCTAAATCACTTAATGAAGAACCTTTTACTAAATAAGCAAGAGAGTGCATATCATTTTCTGTAAGAAATACTACGTCACTATATTGAATAGCTTTCTTATAATCTTGCATAGCATAATAACTTAATGCCATTTCATAATTTACTAAAGGGCTTAAACTATCTAGTAGTAAAGCTTTTTTATAAATATTTATAGCTTGACTGTATTCTTGCTTGTCATGTGCTTCTATTCCTTGGAGTACTATTTTTTCAATTTCATTATCTTCTTGCGCATATAAAAATGAGAAGGATAAAATACTATAAGCTATTAAAAGGACTTGTAACTTCATTTTTTTCTCAATATAATACGAACATTTCTTATATGCAAGGTTATCAATCAGTAAATTTCTGTTTTCTTAACCTATATCAATTTTTATTATTGATTGCAACCTTATCTTTGAAATATTGTTAAAGAATTGATAGAATTTTATTTTATGAAACAAATGATATATCATGCTGCTGCATCTCGAGGTAATGCAGACCATGGATGGTTGAAAAGTTATCATAGCTTTAGCTTTGCTAATTATTTTAATGAAGAAAAGATGCATTTTGGTGCTCTTCGTGTTTTAAATGATGATGTAGTGGCTCCA
>DATGSF010000137.1:0-2067 GCA_035302865.1 Chitinophagaceae bacterium | reverse complement strand
AAGTTTAACCAGCCAGAAAATTTTCCAGCACGTGACTTTTTTATGAAAAACCTCCTTCCAACTATAGAAGAAAAAGAAGGGATTATTTCTTTAGTTATTAATGGAAATACAAGTGCGTTGGATGATATTTGCCTACATTGGTTTTTAGGACATTATTTACAAGAACGGACTTCAAATCAAGCAGTCTTTCTTTTTGAAAAAGATATGATACATAAATATGTACCATATTTACTTTTACCGTATGGTAAATCTATTCAAGTTATTGAGCCAATAAGTCTTAAGAAAAGACTTATTGAAGTTCTGTCGGAATTAATAAAATTTCATCAAATTTGATAACTTCCCTGACGCTAGGTGTCAGGGAAGTTATGTTATATTTGGCTATATTAAATGAGATTGGAGTGTTATTGGATGCAAACAAAAAAAGTTTTTCTTTATGTATTTAATACAATGTCGGACTGGGAATATGGATATTTAATTGCTGAACTAAACTCAGGTAGATATTTCAAAAAAGGTTTAGCACCTTTAAAAGTAATTACAGTAGGAGCTAATAAAGAAATGATTACTACTATGGGAGGACTGAGCATAAAACCAGATATTTCCCTTGATGAATGTATTCTTGAGAGTAAAGATCTTTTAATTTTACCAGGAGGGAATACTTGGAATGAAGAAATTCATCAACCTATCTTGGAGAGAATTGGCCAAGCTTTAAAGCTTGGCACTATTGTTGCTGCAATTTGTGGTGCAACTGATGCCCTCGCGAATATGGGATACTTGGATACTAGAAAGCATACAAGTAATAACTTAGAATATACTAAAATGGTATATCCTAACTATAAAGGAGAAAAGTTCTATGAGGTGGGATCTGCGGTATCTGATGCGAAATTAGTTACTGCATCAGGAATAGCTCCTCTGGAATTTTCGATGGAGGTACTGAAAAAATTAGATGTATTTGCACCAGATACATTACATTCATGGTATAACCTAAATAAGACTCATAAACCTGAATACTTCTTCCAGTTAATGAATTCAATAAATAGTTGAGCTAAAAAATCAACTTAGCAGTTTTATATTAGTTCAAATAAAAATAATGAAGTAACTGAAAAGCTCACTTTCTCTATTTTGTTTTGCAGAGAAGTTGGGCTTTTTAATTTGGAATTTCCTTATCGTTGTAAATCCGTATTTTCCTGACGTTACCCCTATTAGAATGTTAATTTATTTGACAGGGAGAATATGAAGTATGTGAAATGATGTACTTAAACAAACGGGTGCCTTAATTGAATAAGACCCTACTGCGAAATAGAACTTCCAAACATCCAAATAATTGGAAATTCTAATTATTTTATTCAATATCAACATTAAACTTTGACAAAGCCTATTTTAAAGTAAATGAGTTTTACAGATTTTATAATGGTCAAAAACCAAGGATTAAAACATACACTTATAGAAGCTCAAAACTATTCTACTTTGTTAAGAAAAGCCAGGTTACAACACAATATAATGCATTAAGTTGTATTGTAATTTAAAAGGGTGATTAAAGTTACTAATAATAGTGAATTAAAAATAAAAAAACTTAAAAAAATAGAGGGGTTAATATTTTATAGCTCTTTAATATTTGGTTTTCTTATATTAGCTAGATATGCAGAACAATTTGTTATCCCTTTTATGTGTTTAGTAGTTTTGATTCTTGTTATTTTGGAGTTTTTTATATCTAAATTAACAGATAAAGTGAATAAGAAGCGAAATATTATTTTATTGAGTTTTAGTGTTATTAGTTTTATTGTCTTAACTTGGTCAATATTTAATTTATTTCTTTAGAAAATATGAATTAACAATTGCTATTCTTTTTATTTGTACAAGCCTTTTTAACTCTTACCATTTTTGATGCTTATTTTTATACAAAAATTGCCCGAACAATGTCAGGCATTTTTTACACTATGAAGTGAAATTGATAAGCGAACGCTATAGTGCAGTAAACGCTATTGGGTATGCGGCTCAGTTATAATCTTACTCTTCTCATCAAGTCTTCGCTGTACTTGCTCCTTTTTTTGCAGTAGTCGTTTTTTTCTT
>DATGSF010000136.1:0-15198 GCA_035302865.1 Chitinophagaceae bacterium | reverse complement strand
ATTTCAGCTATTCAAGGAGGATTGTTGTTAATAAACAATGAGAAACTTGCAAGTAGAATGGAAAATATTTATCATATTGGTACCAATCGTGAGAAATTTATAGATAAAAAAGTACCTTATTATGAATGGGTAGATAAAGGTTCTAAATTTCAAATGAATGAACTAAATGCTGCAGTTTTATATGAAAATTTAAAAAGCGCAAGTGAAATTTTACATTATAGGAATACTTTATCAAGAATTTATTATGAGCATTTAAAAGTTTTAGAAGAAGATGGATATTTAAAACTTTTACCAGAAAATAAATTAGAAAATAATTATCATGAATTTTATATTTTAACAAAAAATAGAGAAGAGCGAATTGCATTATCAAAGTACTTGTTGGAAAAGGGAATTGAAGCCTTATTTCATTATATTCCTTTACATCTTTCTGAATTTGGAAAAAAGATAGGCACTTACCATGGAGGAAATAATACAGAAAATGTCTCTAATACTTTATTGCGTCTTCCTATGCATATGGATTTGCAGGAAGGGGATATTATTTATATTTCCGAACAAATAAAAGCATTTTATTATGATAAATAAAGAGAAAGATTATCATATTATAAATGTTAATCCTGATAGTTTTGTCGAATACTTTAGAAAACTTATTCAGTATC
This sequence comes from Chitinophagaceae bacterium, assembly GCA_035302865.1. GTDB lineage: Bacteria > Bacteroidota > Bacteroidia > Chitinophagales > Chitinophagaceae > DATGSF01. The sequence continues at coordinate 14,542 of DATGSF010000136.1, read as the reverse complement.
GTTTTTTGATTCTTGCCTTTGCTAAAAGAGATTTGAAAGTTAAATATGCACAGACATTTCTAGGAGTAGCATGGAGTATTTTGCAGCCTTTGACTGGCGTAGTGATTTTTACTTTCTTCTTTAGTTATATATTAGGTTGGACCTCTGGAGATTTACCTTATTCTATTTATGTATTAAGTGGACTTTTAGGATGGAATTTTTTTTCTTATATAGTCAATGCGGGCTCTACAAGTGTGCAAGAATCTTCGCATTTAATTAAAAAGATTTATTTTCCTAAATCTATTCTTCCTTTATCCAAAGTAGTAGTAGCATCAGTAGAATTGGCTTTGAGCTTTTTGCTTTTAATCCCTTTAATGCTCTATTTTGGAGAGATGATTACTTGGCGCATAGTTTTTTTGCCTTTTGTTTTATTGTTTAATGTTTTATGCGCATTAACATTTGTGTTTTGGTTATCAGCATTTGCTTACAAAAAAAGAGATTTATTTCATTTAATGCCATTTGTCCTTTATTTTGGAATCTGGTTGACACCAGTATTTTTTGACTATAATATTTTACCAGAAAAATTACGTTTTTTAATGGATTATAATCCTATGGCAAATGTAGTAAGCTTATGGCGTTGGATGCTATTTGATTATTCTTCTTTTCAATGGATTTGGGTAATGAATTTTGGAATCATTCTAACAGCTTGCTTGTTAGGAATGTATATATATAACCGGAGAGAAAGTGCATTTGCTGATTATGTTTAAAAGTGAAAAAAGATGATGCTAAAATTATGGAAAAAGATATTGTAATAAAAGTAAAGAATTTGACAAAATTATACCCTTTAAGATCTTTTAAAAGAGATAAAGAAGGTAAAGAAATAACCTATCATACAGCTTTGGAAAATATTAATTTCGAGGTAAAGAAAGGTGAAAGTGTGGGTATAGTTGGACCAAATGGTAGTGGAAAAAGTACTTTATTGAAAATTTTAGCAGGAGTTAGTAAACCTACGACAGGACAGGTAAAAATAAGGGGCAAAGTAGCTAGTATTTTAGATATTGGTGCTGGTTTTCATCCTGAACTAAGTGGAAGGGAAAATGTATATTTAAATGGACAAATTCATGGGTTTTCGCGAAAAGAAATTTCAAAGCAATTTGATGCTATTGTAGCATTCTCTGGAATTGAAGATTTTATTGATGAACCTGTAAAAAACTATTCTAATGGCATGTACTTACGTTTGGCTTTTAGTATAATGGCCCATTTAGATTTTGATATATACTTATTTGATGAGGTTTTGAGCGTTGGAGATGCGGAGTTTAGGAGGAAGATTAGAAATAAAGTGAAAGAATGGAAAAGAAATAAAACATTATTAACAGTAACCCACGAAATGGAGTTAATTGGAAGTATGTTTGATCGCGTAATTCATTTTACCATACATGACACTCCTACGTTGACAAATGACTTTTCTGCTTTTAATGAGATAATTAATAATACCTTAATAGAATATGTTAATGGCCAGGATATTCAGGATGAAAATTTTGCCATTTCATTAGATTTAGAGAATTTTCATGTGGTAATTAATGGAAAAAAGAAATTGTAAATAATAATGGGAAATTATGGCTATGTTGCAGGGACTTTACAGACGATTAATTAACTGGAAATATTTTATTTTTCCTCCAATCTTAATAGTTTGCTATTATGCTCTTAATTACTATAATATATTCTTTATTGCCCATAAGTTATTTTTCTTTTTTCTTCTTACCATTATTGTTTCCATTTATGGATATTGGCTAAATGATAATTTTGATATAAAATTAGATGAAGTCGCCAAGAAAAGAAACTTTTTAGCGGGATATTCCCTATCTTTTCGGCTTTTAATTCCAATTTTATTGCTAAGCAGTGTTTTGTTAATTTGGTTAATTATTAATAATTCAAGAATAGCTTCTTTATTTTTAATCTTGGAAATTTTATTTTTGAGCCTTTATTCTGCACCTCCTTTCAGGTGGAAAAATCATCCACTTTTAGGACCATTAATGGATACGCATTATAGTCATGTTTTCCCTGTTTTTATAACCATATTTTATTTAGAACTAACTTTTAAAAGTGAATATTTATTATTGATTTATTTCTTATTATTTTTAAAAGGCTTTAGAAATATTTTAATCCATCAATTGGAAGATAGAAAAAATGATAGATTATTAAATTTAAAAAGCTTCCCATTAATTTATGGCTCCTTGTTTACAGTAAAAATTATTAATATAGTTATTACAATAGAATTTTTGTTATTGCTTCTTTTAAGTAAAATTTTTTCTGTTAAATCTTCAGTTATTCTGTCTGGATTTCTAATCTTTATTGCATTTTATATGTTGTTTTTTTCTGCATGGAAATTTGTTCATTTATCTAAAAGAGAATTACAATTAAAATTCTTTTATTTTTTAAATGATTTTTATGAAATATGGTTGCCTGTTTTAATTATTTTGTCTTTATTTGTAAATGTTAAGTTAATAATTGCTTTATTGATTGTACATATCTGTTTTTTTCGAAAAAACATACTGTTAATTACTAATCAAGTTAGAAAGATATTTCAAAATATAAGTTCTGTTTAATTATTTTAAAACGTGGTTATGAATAAAGGTAAATACTTATTATTTTTTATAATGATAATTTTCTTTTCTTGTGGAAAGAATGAAGAGTTAAGCTTCGAACAGGATTTATCTTTTGATTCTTCAGTTAATACTATTATTATTAAAAATCCTAGTAAAGAGGAAGTTGCTTTGCAATGGGATTTAAACTCTATTTTTCCTATTGATGAGGATAGAATTAAAAAAGATATTGAAGAAATAGCAAAAAATAAAGATATAAGTGTTCAGTCTGCAGCATGGAAATATGTTTATTCTAATTCTTTTAAATCTTTGCCTTTTTCTCCAGAATATTCTTGGGGACATGAGCCTTTAATATATTTAAATTCTTTAGGTGGTGGATATTGTGATGACCGTGCATCTGTATTAGCTGGGGTATGGAAAAATTGGTTCGATTCTGTAAAAGTTATGGTTTTAGAAGAACATGTAGTTCCTGAGGTAAAGGTTAATAATAACTGGGAAATGTATGATCCTGATTATGGAGTTGCATATAAAAATGATAATGGAGAGGTTGCTTCTTTTAAAGAATTAGAAAATAATTGGAAATGGATAGCATATCCAAGTAAAGAGAAAATTATTACTATTAATCCTAGTTTAAAGGAAAATAATACTTTTTCTTATTACCTGTCTCAATTGTATAAAGATTCATTAAGCAATAGAAACGAAACGGAATGGCACCTTGATTATGAAAAACAACAAGATTGGACCATAGTTCTTCCGTCTTTTTCATCCTTAGTTATTCAATTTAAAGATGCACATATATATGCAATGTATGTGAATTTATCAAAGAAATCAAAGGGTACACTACAAAATCCTTTTATTCCTCACTATGTTGAAGGTAATATCTTAATGAATATTCATGATCGAGAAGAGGATTTTAAAAAGTACTCTTTTACAAATATTTCAGCACCCAATAATGTATTTAAAATTATAAAAAGTGATGAAAATGCTAAAGTGTTTTATTTGGTTAATCCCCAAATTAATGTTTTAAATGATAAGAATTTGATAAGTGTATTGAGTTCACAAAATTTAAAAATAAAATTAAAGAATGAGGATTTAACGGAAGTGAAGCATTTTGCTTATGATTTTTTTCTTGCTCAAAACAATGTGCTTAAAGATATAAAGCTCCATGATAAAATAGCTGAAGAGGAAAATTTTAATTATAAACAAGTAAAAACAGATTTAAAGGAGTATTTAAAAGAGCAAAATTATTCCCAAGCATCAACTGAAGAAATAATGCAAAATTTTACTGAATTATTTTCATATGTGGAAGTGGAAGATAAGTTAACTGAATTTGAGCTTTCTCATCCTTATATGACTTACTTACTTTGTTTGCATGCTATTTATGGTTCTTCTGATCTGTAGCATATCGTAATATTATAATATATTTCAAATGACATTTAGTATTGAATCTAATGGTGTAAACGATATAGTAGATAATAATCAATTATTTAAAGTTGATGGATTTAAAATTGCTATTCTAGGGGAAATAATAAATATTAATTCCTTAAATAAGGAAGATAAATTTAGTTATAAAAGACAAGAAGAGTTTTTTCTGCAATTTTATAAAAAATACGGTTTTGAAAAACTACATCTACTTAAAGGACATTTTCTCATAGTGCTTTTTGAGGAACAAAAACAAAAAATATTTATTGCTACGGATCATTTTGGTAGTTTTCCTTTCTATTATTCTAAAGAAAAAGAAAATATTGTTCTAAGTACCCATTTAAAACCTTTGTTTGATTTTGGTCTAAGAGAAAAAATAGTAAATAAAAGTGCTGTTGCGGATTTTTTTGTGTATAGATATATTCCAGCTCCAAAAACAATATGGCAAAATATCCATAAAATTCCTTCAGCTTCCATAATGGAAATCAATACCGCAAGTTTAAAAGTATCAGAAAGGGTTTACTGGGATATTCAAATCCATAACACAGAATTAAAGAAACAAAACCCTGTTGCATATTTTGAAGAGCTTTTTCAAGAATCAATATTAAATCATGCAGGCGAAAATAAAAATCAAGCTTCTTTTTTAAGTGGAGGATATGATAGCAGTGCTATAGTTTATTACTTGAAAAAAATGCATTTTAATGTACTTAGCTTTTCATTAGGTTTTGCTAATTGGGAAAAATCTGAAGATTACTATGCTGAAAAAGTTGCAAAGCACTTGAAAATAACAAACAATAAGCAAGTCTTAAATGAAAAGAGTTTGAATTTCATAGATAATATGCCTGTAGTATATGAAGAGCCTTTAGCAGATATTTCAATTATTCCTTCTTTTATTGCAGCTAAATTGGCTAGCAAAAATACAAATAAGGTATTTAGTGGCGAAGGTGCTGATGAAATACTAGCAGGCTATCATTGGCAAAAAGAATATTATAATAAAGAGTTTCCTAAAAATTGGAAAGATAAGATTAAAAAATATCTGCTCGGTAAAGAAAATGTATTGGAATTTTATGCCCAAGCCATGGGAATGGGCTATTTTGATGAAGTAAATTTGAAAGATTTATTACATGAAGATTATTATGATGCACTTCCCGATGATGTACATTGGTATTATAAAAAACATTTTAAAAGTGATTGGGAGTCTTTAAAGGCAATTCAATATTTAGATATGAAATGCTTTATGGGTGCTTTAGTTTTACCAAAAATAACTTTCGCAACTAGAGCTAATAATCTTAAAATAGCTATGCCATTTTTAGATCCTGATATTTATAACTTTATTTTCAATTTGCCTATAGAGGATTATTTTAAAAATCATCAGACAAAGTATTTACTCTATGAAAATATAAAAGAAGGGCTCCCAAAGGAAGTATTAGAAAGAAAAAAACAAGGGTTTGTTGGACCAGACGCATATTATATGCAAATGGATTGGTATGAAAAGCAATTAAAAAATAGTACATTAGTAAAATTAAATATAATTAAACAATCTTTTATTGATAAAATGTTGGAAGAAGATTATAATTGGAAACTGTGGAAGATTTTAGTTTTGGAAAAATGGGCACAAAAATGGTTATAATATGAAAAAAGTTAGAAAACTCGTAGGAAGCACTATCAATAGATACCCTATATTTATTTTTGTAATTTTACTGACCTTTTTGTTTCGAGAATGGTACCCTTTTTCGTTCTATCCCATGTATAACGAATTTCCAAATTGGTCTTATTCTTTTTATTTAGAAGATGAAAATCAGAATCATATTTACAAAAGTCATCTAAATCATGGGAATTTAAGCCATATCTTTTATGCCGAAGCAAATAATTTAAAAATGCACTATGGAAATAATATAGAAAAAAAAGAGGATATGCAAAAAGTAGGGGAGAAAATAATAGATATTATTTTTGCAAATAAAGATATAAATAAAGATGATGAAAACTATAAGGAGATTAGACTTGTGCGCATTTATAATTATTTTCAAAATGATAAATTGATTAGTGATACTTTAATAATTGCCAAAAAGCATGTTCAATAACTCTATATCTCTAAAAAATAAAAGTTGGGAATGGATATCCATTAAAATTTGCTTTATTATAGCAGCCTATCTTTCTTTTAAAACCTCTTTGTACCAAGTAGATTTTATTAATGTAAATAAAGGAATCTGCATGTTAGCAAATGGATTTTGTGCATTTTTAATTGATGCTAAAGTGAAAATGCTTATACGCATGAGTTTTATTGTATTAGGCGTATTTTATATTTTAGAAAAACAAATGAAAATTGTGCTGTTTCTACTGTTTATGTTAACATTATATGTCTTTTCTGCTCATGAGTCTTATGGAGTTCAAAGTAGAACTGGTATAATTCCACTAGTTTTTTTAGCTCAATTTATAGCTTATTTAAAATTACCTGTATTTAAAAATGCAATTCTTGAAAAGACTAGGATATTTTATTCCATTCAAGTAATTGCCGCTTCCTATACTTTGGCTGCTTTGTCTAAGCTAAAAACATCGGGATTTTCATGGTTTATCGACAGTAAATATATGGTTCTACAAATGCTTAAAAGTAATCAAATGAAATATTTTGATGGTGTAATTGAAGAATCCGAGCTAATGGATTATAAAATGAATTGGGTTTTGGAATATCCAGTGTTTTTTCCATTATGTTGCTTGCTGCATTGTTAATTGAATTGACATGCGCTTTAGCATTAATTAATAATAAAACTAAGATTCTATATGGAATTTTGCTTTTGGCCATGCATATTGGAATAGCATTTTTATTTAAAATACTAATATTCTCTTTTGTTAGCTTAGTACTAATTTTCTTTTTGAATCCCTTATATTTGTTTTTGCAATTATTTGTTAAAAAACCTTTTTCCATATGAGCATTTTTATTACTGGAATAGCTGGATTTATTGGCTATCATTTACAGGAAAAATTAAAGGAAGATTATAAAATCAATGGAATTGATGCTTTGAATACTAAGGCATCGAAAATTCGTAAAAACTTGATAGATAATTGCAAGAGAAAATCAATACAAGAGGATTTTTTAAAGTGTTTTGAGGAAAAACCTACAGTTTTAATTCATCTTGCTGCTGAAACAGGAATTTCAAAATCCTTAAATAATCCAGCTTTATATTTTTATCAGAATGTTGAAGGAACATTTAATGCCTTAGAACAATGCAGAAAATATAAAATACCTTTCTTTATTTACGCTAGTAGCTCTTCAGTTTATGAACCTAATCAGGAAATAATGAAGGAAGAATCTCCTCATGAGAATGCACTTTCTTTTTATGGAACTAGCAAGAGGGCTTCGGAAGTTTTAGTGGAAAACTATTGTAAACAATATGGTATTACAGCTATAGGTTTACGGTTTTTTACAGTTTATGGACCTTGGACTAGAGAAGATATGGCAGCTTATAAGTTTATGAATGCTATAAAAAATCAGGAATTAATTACTTTGTATAATGATGGGAATGTTTCTCGAGATTTTACCTATGTGCAAGATATAGTAGATGCAATAGCATTATTAGTTGGAAAAATACAAGAAGAAAAAAAAGGAGTACATCGTATATTTAATATTGGAAGTGGAAGACCTTTGTCAGTTAAAAAGTACGCTGCATCTATTGCTAAATATATGAAAAAAGAATTGATATTTCAGTCAAAACCTTTACCTAAAAATGAACTAAAGACTACTTATGCTGATACTTCAGCTTTGGAAGAATATATTAACTTCAAACCTAATTTTCCTTTTGAAAAAGGAATAGAGAATATGGTTAAATGGTTTAATGAAAATGGAGGATATGATAAATAAAAATTTTACTTATTTCCTTGTTAATTATTCCAGCATGAATTAAATTGAAACTATTTAAAAACTTATATTTTGGAGCAAAGTATCTTCATATTTGTAGTTTGTGGTGCTAGAGAACATATAGATACACTGCATTTTTCTTTAAAATACCTTAAAAAGTTTTCTAAATACCCTATTTGGATACTTACGGATTCATCAAGAAATGAAATTCCTATTGTGCATGATACAATAATTGATATAAAAACGCCAAAAGATTTCGATCATCATCAAGCGAGTATTTATTTAAAGACCGGAATTCATCAATTTGTTCCCAAAGGAAATACTTATTGTTATTTAGACACCGATATCATTGCTCTAAATTCGGATATAAATAATATATTTAAGGAATATCTTGCTCCCATTAGTTTTGCCCCTGATCATTGTGTGATAAATGAATTTGCTCCCTATGCGGTATATTGTGCCTGTTTAAAGGAGCAAGAATATAGAGAAAGGCTTAGTGAGGTAATGGATAAAAAAGATAAATATAGATTATCTAATAATGAAGAAATTATAGAAGCAAGAAGAGAATGGCAGGAAGCTTATGAAAATAAAAATAAAAGTTTTTGGAAAAAATTGCTCTTTGGATTTACTTATTTATTTAGCAGGAATAAATTCTATTTAACTGATACTATCTATTGTGATAGAAAAAATAATGTTTGGATAAAAAATGATAATATAGCTTTTATGCATCAAATCAATATGTTTGATGCTGCTAAGGAAGCAGGCTTGAAATGGAATGTTTTCAAAATGCAACCAATAAGTCCAAATGGAAAAGAACTTTGGAAACCAGCAAATTGTCCACATTTGCAAGAAGAAATTTATAAAAAATTCAATATTAAGGTTGCAGATAAATTTCAACATTGGAATGGAGGTGTCTTTTTATTTGATGATAAATCACATGATTTTTTAGAAAGGTGGTTTACAAAAACTATGGATATTTTTAAAGATTCTGCTTGGAAAACGAGAGACCAAGGAACTTTGATAGCTACCGTCTGGAAAATGGGTTTAGAAGCACATCCTGTTTTAGATAAGAAATGGAATTTAATTGCAGATTTTTATAATCCACAACTTAAATGGGTGGATAAAAATACTTTACAACTTTCTGAAAAAGAACAAATCAAGCCTAATTTTTTACATGTTTATCATCATTTTGGTGATGAAAATTGGAAATTTTGGAAGGAAATCCCTGTTTTAAATTAACCCGCATTATTCATGAGATTTATTTTAAATAGCTTTGAGGCATCAAGTCCTGTAGCTGTACTTGGGTACTGCAAAGGGCTTGTAACGAAAAAGGTATAAAAATAAATCCAAGCAAAATGAAAATATTATACCCCAAATTTGGGTTATTATTATTTCAATAATTTTCATCTTAAGATGTTATTTATCAATAACTTATATACCAAAACAAGTTTTTGCGGTGAATAATTCGGGTTAAAAAACTTATTGAATACATGCAGCACCGATGGTTTTTTTACTGAAAGCATCAATCAATAAAAAATTGCCCAAATCTTTATTTACTTTATAAGGGCAAATAAGAATTTCTTGATCTAGAGCTAATGTTATTTCTAGATAAGAATTTTCCATATCGTGTATTGATTCTTTTTTACGGCATAAGTTGTTTTATGAGCTACTAAAATACTAAATTAAATGAAATAAAATACTTTCTTAATTTTTAATCTATTTTTAATTGGTCAATTGAAAATAAAAGCTTAATTTTAAAGTCAAAGGAAGAAATATTAGTTTGGGATATTTTATCTTGAATAAATAATATATGTAAACTATAAATTTTTATGGAATTACGATTTTCTTGCTTTTTTATTGGTTTTGTTTATTTAAAAAAGTTAAAAGGAGCTATCTGTTAAAAAAGATAACTCCTTTTAGCTTTTATATGGTTTTCTGTAATTTTCTTAGCTTTTCTATTCACAGAAAATACTGAATTCTTCCCTCGTTGGATTTTTCGGAAAGAATAAGAATGAAAAAGTAATACGTATTTTTAAAATAGACTGTAATGCAAAAAGATAAGAGTTAATCAAAGAGTACTATTCTTTTTTAAGCTTTAAATATATGTAAAAATCTTTATTTGGTATAAGATTGGAATATATCCTCTAAACTCTGCTTTTCATTACTCATAGATTCAATTTCCAATCCTGCTTGTAAAGATTTTTCTAATAACTCTTGCCTTAATTTTTGAATGTTTTTAGCATGCAATCTATAACTATATGTTTCATTACCTTCTTCCACTTGTTGTAAAGCTGTAAATTCTTTCCAAAATTCAGAATTAGCTGCTTTCTGAAATCGAACTATTAAAATATTTGCATTTTTATGGGAAGTGTCTAAATCTTCAATATTTTTATCAACTACAACTTTCCCATTGTTAATTATAATAACGCGATTGCACATCGCCTGTACCTCTTGCATAATATGAGTAGAAAGTAAAACTGTCCTACTTTTCCCAATATTGACAATGAGTTCTCGTATATCTCGAATTTGATTTGGATCTAATCCGCTAGTAGGCTCGTCCAAAATGAGTACATCAGGATGATGAATCATTGCTTGAGCAAGTCCTACTCTTTGCTTATATCCTTTTGATAAAGCTCCTATTTTTTTATGTGCCTCCTTTTGTAATTGCGTTAATGCAATCATTTCATCTACACGTTCTTTTTTTAGTTTGCCTAATTGATGAATGCCAGCACAAAAATTTAAATATTCTACCACATTCATATCCTCATACAATGGATTTTTTTCTGGCAGATAACCTACAGTTTTTCTTACTTCTATAGGATTTCTTACAATGTCAAAACCATTAACTAATGCCTTCCCAGTTGTAGGAGGGATAAAAGTAGTTAACATTTTCATCGTAGTTGATTTTCCAGCTCCGTTTGGGCCTAAAAAGCCCACTATATTGCCTTTTTCTATATTAAAAGAAATATTATCTACAGCTCTTTGCTCACCAAATATTTTTGTTAAATTCTTAACTTCAATTGACATTTTTGACTATTGTATGTTATTATAATTTCCTAATCTTAGGTCTCCAGTTTCAAATCCTTTTTTAAACCAATACATCCTTTGTTCTGAGGTGCCATGTGTAAATGCATCAGGAACCACATAACCCTGTGCTTCCATTTGTAATTTATCATCTCCTATAGCATTCGCCGCATTTAAAGCTACCTCTAAATCCCCATCTTGAATCATGCCCGTACTTCGTAATTCATAATACGCCCAAACACCAGCTAAAAAATCTGCTTGTAATTCTAACTTTACCGATAATTTATTGTATTCCTTTTCGGAAATCCTTCCTCGCTGTGCTTGCACTTGCTGTGAAATTCCTAATAAGGTCTGAATATGATGACCTACCTCATGACCAATAACATAGGCTATAGCAAAATTTCCTGGTGCTTTAAAGCGGGTTCTTAATTCATTGCAAAAACTCAAATCAATATAAACACTCGAATCTGCAGGACAATAAAAGGGACCCATACTTGCTGCACCCATGCCACAAGCACTTTGTGTTTGGCCTCTAAATAATACCAAGTCAGGCTCACTATAAGGACGACCTAAATTTTGTTCCTCAAATATTCTTGTCCAAACATCCTCAGTACTTGCAAGCATTACGCTTACCATTTCCCCGAGGCTGTCCTCCTGATCAAAGTCAGTAATATATTCATAACTTTCTTGAGAAGTTCCAAGATTTAAATTGTTTCCCGCAAAGAAAGAAGTGAAATCTTGACCTGTTATCAGACTAATTATTATTCCAATTATTAATAAGCCACCACCTCCAGCAGCAACTTTTCCAGCACCGCCTTTTCGGCGATCTTGAACATTTCTACTTTTTCTGCCTTTTTTCCAATCCATCAATAAAAGATTTTTAAAATTCAAAGATATCATTTTTTCAGAAAAAAGGCGCAGATATAAAAAAAATGTAAAACTTTAAGAGCAACTTTAAATTTATTAACTTTGTGGAAAATAAATTATATAATGAGTAAAAAAGCATTTTATCAAAGATTACAAGAAGAGTTAAAACAAATTGAATCGGACGGTTTGTTTAAAAGTGAACGCTATATAGAAAGTGTTCAAGGACCTGAAATTATTGTAAATGGAGAAAAAGTTTTAAATTTCTGTGCAAATAATTATTTAGGGCTTTCTTCCCACCCAGAAGTTGTTGAAGCAGCTCATAAAACATTAGACAATCGTGGATATGGAATGAGTTCTGTCCGCTTTATTTGTGGAACACAGGATATTCATAAGCAATTAGAAGAGGAATTGTCAAAATTTGTAGGGATGGAAGACACTATTCTTTATGTTGCTTGCTTTGATGCAAATGCAGGAGTTTTTGAGCCTTTATTAGGTCCGGAAGATGTAATTGTATCAGATGCTTTAAACCATGCTTCTATAATTGATGGAGTTCGTTTGTGTAAAGCAGCTAGAGCACGTTACAAGCATAACGACATGGAAGACTTAGAAGCACAATTAATAAAACATAAAGACGCTAGAACAAAACTTATTGTTACAGATTCTGTATTCTCTATGGATGGTACTATTGCGCAATTAGATAAAATATGTGATTTGGCTGATAAGTATGGAGCTCTAGTTATGATTGATGAAAGCCACTCTTCTGGTTTTATGGGTGAAAATGGTAGAGGGGTGCATGAACTACAAGGAGTTATGGATAGGATAGATATTGTAACTTCTACTTTAGGAAAAGCTTTAGGTGGAGCAAATGGAGGATTTACTTCAGGAAAAAAAGAAATTATTGAGATTTTAAGACAAAAGAGCAGACCTTATTTATTCAGTAATACATTAGCACCTGCAGTTGTAGGAGCATCTTTACAAGCATTAAAGCTGATTGGTGAAACCAGTGAATTAAGAGATAAACTAAAAAATAATACCCAATATTTTCGTTCCAAAATGGAAGCTGCTGGTTTTGATTTACTGCCTGGTGAGCATCCTATTACTCCTGTAATGTTATATGACGCTGTTTTGGCGCAAAAAATGGCGGCGAGATTGCTAGAAGAAGGAGTGTATGTAATTGGCTTCTTTTATCCTGTTGTACCTAAAGGAGAAGCTAGGATTAGAGTGCAAATATCAGCTGCACATGAAAAAGAACATATCGATAAAGCAGTAGAAGCTTTTATTAAAATAGGAAAAGAATTGGATGTGATTAAATAAAAAAATAAAGATTGCAGTTTGTATTTTATAAAATAAAAATTGCAATCTTTCTAAACTGAAATCAGTATGTAGTATTGATTGTCCTAAATAAAGTTATGGCATACTTTGTGGAAATTCAAAAATACGGAAAAAAATATTTAACCCTAGTTTTCGGAATTATGGGCTTGGTGCCCTTTGCGCAAATTATAAGAATGATTTTTGTGGACCATAGCGTATATAGAGTGCAAATTTTATTTTTAACTTTTGTATTTATGCTAGGAATGTATTTTTTTCTTAGCTTTTTTGAAATGAAAACGGTGATTAAGAAAGAAGGGATTTATATTCGATATATGCCAATACAAATGCGAAATTTCTTTTTTTCTTGGGAGGAAATACAAGATTTGGAAATGGTGCGCTATAAGCCTTTAAAAGATTATTGGGGCTGGGGGTTTAGACCTAAATTATTTGGGAGAGAAAGAGCAATGACTGTTGGTGGTTATTATGGGATGCGCGTACATTTTAAAAATGGAGAAACTCTATTAATAGGTACTCAAAGACCGGAGGATTTAACCTATTTGATTTCAGTGTTTAGAGATACAAATTTATTACCCAAAAAACAAAATTTATAATGAAGGAAGTTTATATTCTAGATGCTTTAAGAACTCCTATTGGAAAATATGGAGGAGCTTTAAGTAAAGTACGCCCAGATGATATGCTGGCACTAGTAATTAAAGAGTTAATGCAAAGAAATCCAAATTTGCCTGCAGATAGTATAGAGGATGTAATTGCAGGTTCCGCAAACCAAGCTGGGGAGGATAATAGAAATGTGGCAAGAATGGCTGCGTTATTAGCTGGTTTGCCTGTTTCTGTTGCTGGAAATACAGTTAATAGGCTTTGTGCATCAGGACTGCAAGCCATTATGGATGCAAGTCGTAGTATTTTAGCCGGAGATGGTGAGGTGTATATTGCTGGCGGTGTGGAAAGTATGAGTAGAGCGCCTTTTGTAGTGGCAAAATCAGAAACAGCCTTTAATAGAATACCTGAAATGTATGATACAACAATTGGTTGGAGATTTGTAAATCCAAAGCTTTCGGAAATGTATCATCCTTATAGTATGGGAGAAACGGCTGAAAATGTGGCAGAAAAATGGGGGATTTCTAGGGAAGAACAAGATGCTTTTGCTTATCAATCGCAAAAAAAATATAAAGAGGCTTTTGAAGTTGGAAAATTTAAGGATGAAATACTACCCGTAGAGGTGGATTTAGGACGAGGAAAAACAATGCTTGTTGAGGAAGATGAACATCCAAGATTTTCTCCATTAGAAATATTAGCAAAATTGCGACCGGCATTTAAAAAAGATGGAACAGTTACTGCTGCAAATAGTAGTGGCGTAAACGACGGCGCTGCAGCTATGATAATTGTTTCTAAAGAGGCTGTGGAAAAATATGGACTAAAACCAAGGGCGAAAATTATCGCACGTGCTGTAGCTGGAGTAGAACCA
>DATGSF010000135.1:0-14373 GCA_035302865.1 Chitinophagaceae bacterium | reverse complement strand
CATGTATTAGATTTTCAAACTCACTATTAGAACCCAAAACCTCCACTAATCTTGAATAAGCTTCAGAATGTCTAAATTCATTTTCAGCAAAAGTACTTCCTAACCCATTCAATTCCGGCTTAGGCATAACTTTATAAAGATCGCCCCAAAAAGACTTAACACTAACTTCAATTTGTGCAATGGCTAATAAACTATTTTTAATTGCAGATTTTTCTTCTTGGCTCAAATGAGAATGGAAATCCTGCGTGTCTGCTGTAAAATCAACTTCTGAATGTACCCAAAAAGACTTATTAACAGCCTCAATATAGGTGAGAACTTCAGGATATTCAAATGGTTTATAATTTGTTCTTTTATCAAAGATGCTCATAATAATTGGAATTTTAGGGTGAGAAAATGAAGTTTGAAATTTAAACTTCATCTTTATGCAAAAATCTGAATAAGTTTTTAGAAAAGAAAATAGTAATGCAAATTTATCTATCCACAATTATTTGCGGTTAATGTTGATAACTTTTTTGTTCTGCCTATATCTCACTTAGAAGGAGATTTTTTTAAAAAAAATAAATAAATAATCTTTTTTTAAGAATAATTGTCTATATTTGCGGTCTGAAACTAAATTATTAGTTTGGTCCTATAGCTCAGTTGGTTAGAGCACCTGACTCATAATCAGGTGGTCGCTGGTTCAAGTCCAGCTGGGACCACATTATTAAAACGAGTTATTGAATAAAAGCAATAACTCGTTTTTTTTATTTAATATTCTTTTTTTCTAAAAATATTGTTTCTTTTCTTCTTTTTCTTTTTTAACTTAGAAGTAAAGCATCATTTATGAAGAATAGTTTTGCAGAAGAAATTATAAAATTTAATCAAAGCTTTGATGTGAATTTTAATGAAATCTTGCCTAATGATTATAAGATAATCAATCCATTTATAGCCTTTCCACCTGCTTTGCAAAGCATGGAAAAATTTTATACCAAATATTATTCAGATCATTTTTCACGCAAATTTATTATAGGAATCAATCCTGGTAGGCTGGGAGCTGCAATTACGGGGATACCTTTTACGGATACTAAACGTTTAGAAGATCATTGCAATATTTTTATGGAAGAAGTATCTAGTCATGAAGTTTCATCTGTATTCGTCTATGATATGATTCAAGCATGGGGTGGGGTAGCGTTTTTTTATCAAAATTATTATATCAATTCTCCTTTACCTTTTGCCTTAGTTAAAAAAACAAAGAACGGAAAATGGAGGAATGCAAATTATTATGATTCAAGTATTTTATTTGAAGCCTTAAAAAATGTAATGATTAATAGCTTAGAGTTGCAATTGTCATGGAATTTAAATAAAGAATCTGTTATCATTTTAGGGAAAAAAAATGCAGACTTTATTAAGCGGTTATTTAAAGAGATGCAGTTTTATCCAAAAATCACTGTTTTGGAACATCCACGCTATATTCAGCAATATAAATTTAAAGAGAGAGATTTTTATATAGAAAAATACCTACAAAACTTGGATTAAGTTTTGTAGGTATTTTTTATTGGCCTGCAAAGATAAAAGTAAGTTTCAAACCACCCCTTGCGGTTGTAATAGGATAAGATGTAGATAAAATTGGTATTGTTTTTCTATAATCAAAGTAAAATTGAATTTGTAATTGATCATTGATTATATAATCTACCGTAGGGAAAATGGTAATTACTCTTTGTCCTCTTGTTGGAAGTACCACATCTTGAGCTAGATAGCTGTTTGCTGTAAAATCATTCCTCCATCCAAAATCAAATTTAAAATTTAAGTCATTTTCCAATTCTCTTGCTCCAAATAAAGTAAATGGTAAGCGTAAACCTTTAACTCTATGACCAAAACTTACTGTGATTTCAGAAGAGTTAGTTTCGCTCACTTGAAAATCTACTAAACTTAAACTTAACATTCTAGTTTTAGTATACCTAAATCCTAAATTTAATCCATTATTAAAACTTGCATCAAATCCTATAAATGGTCCAAAATTTTCTGAAATAGTAATATTGGGGACCTGGAAAAATGGCACAAAGTTATGAGAGTTGGAATCAATAAATGATGGAAAACCAACTCCATATAAGTCTTGATAATAAAAAGAGCTAACAAAACCATTCATACTCAGATCCCCAGTGTATCTGTGTTGAATTTGGAAGTTTCGTATATGCTCACTTAATGCAGGTATTTTATTTAATCCATTATAAGTTAAATTCCAATTTGGTAAAGGGAAAAAACCTTTGAAAGGATTGCTTCTAATATTAGAATTATTATTACTGATTAGTGAAATCTCCCTAGGGCTTTTACCTGTATATGCAGCTAAAAATGCTGGTATTAATACTTCTTGTGAATATTTAGTATAACCTTTAGCATATTCTGGGTCATTAGGATCAGGAGTTCCGTTTACATATGGATTATTTTCTCCTAACCTTTGAGAAATATCTTTTCTATAAGACAAAAATCTTTGGTATAATTCCGAAGGTTTATTTGAACTTACTTTTGTAAATATTGTTTTCGCACCTATATAGGAAATATTGTATGTTCCAAAACTATATGGACTAAAATGTTCAAAGCTTTGTGTGTTTTGATCCATTTTAAAAGTCTCATTATGGTTTTTAGAGAAATTTAATTTCCAGTTCAATTCAATTCTAATATCTTTTAAAGGCTCTATAGTTGCCTGTGCATTAATATTTTGTTGGAACTGTTGTTGTAATTGTCCATTAAATACACTATCTCTGGTAATACGGTTTAAATCTGCTTGATATTGTAACCATTGCGCATCAGGTTGTGCTCCAAAAGCAAAATCATACCAATTATTACCACGAATTTTAGATCCGAAGATTGCACTTTTATCCATGAAACCTGGAAGAGTAGTACCAGAATTATCAGAATAAGTTATATTTATTCTCTTCACCATTGTTACCAGTTGTCCAGCAGTTCTGAAACTTTCAGAAATCTCTGGAGTAATTCTATTTTTTCTTGTTCTCCAATTTCTAACCCTATCCCTATGTTTTCTTCTTTCTGCTCGCTTAAGGATTCTAAATTCTTTTGTTATTTCTTTTTCTGTTAAAGTGTCTTGTCCTTTAACATGCTCTCTGGTTATTTCCTTTTTTTGTGGTTTAGGAGGAATTGACTGATTTCTAGAAGGAGGCGTTTGTTGTGCTTGTTTCCCCTCTTCACCTTCTGCTTTTAAGTCTGTTGAATTCTCCCTACTTTTTTGTGGTTTATTAGGTTTTCTTTGATTTGCTGCTCGTAAGTATCTATTCTTTTGGTACAATTGAGCTAAATTGAAATCAGCAGATAATCTCCGTGATTGATTATTTGCAATAATATTTCCTTGGCTTTCCATTATCTGACTAGCTGCCGTCCAATGGTAATTACTAGTATAAGAAGCAGTAATATTCGTCCAATTTAATGCCTGAATTTTTCTTAATGGTAAAGTATAAGAGGCACTTATGTCATGGGAATAATAAGTATTTCTTCCAAAATTACTAAAGTTGTTCCAAACTTCTTTTTTCTTTTCTGGTGTATCCCAAGGACCGTAAGGTTCATCTATTCTTGATTGATTTAAACCAGAATAATGTAAGGATAATGATTTAGCTAAATCCCATTGCAAATTATAATCTCTGTTCCAAGTGAAATTTTGAAAATAATTTGTAGGCATTATATAATCATCGCCATCTTTATTTCTATATTGAGTTTCGCCAAAAATTCTATGTAAATCATTTCTGAAACTAAAACTAGTGGGCCATAACTTTAAATTAAAATCTTTAATTGGCACAGCCCATTTTGATTTCCATTTTAATTTTTTAAAAGGTTCGATTGCTTTCCAAGGGATATTGTAAATATATGCAATTCCTAATTTTTGATCTTCTAAAGCATCTGTTTCTAAATCGAAATTACGTTTATATGCTTTATTGTAGGTATAATTAAAATCGAAATTCCTTAAACTCCAAGGCATAGGAGCTCTTCCTTGTTTTTCAGGATTTCCTCTGAATTTAACATTATTTAAGCTGATGCTTTTAATAGATTGAAAATCCTGAGCTATATTTTTTAAGGAATCCCTTTCCCTTTGGCTTGTTAATAAATCGTAAGAATCTTTAAGTAAGATATCTTTATCATAAGGATTGTATTCAGGATTGCTCACTGCTTGAGAATAAGCAGCGTATACAGGAAGTTCTACCCCTAAATTAGTAGGTAATAAACGCCCTAAATTTAAATTTGTAGATGCATCAAAAGCCCAGAAATCGTCTTGGAATCTTTGGTCAGGTTGTTGATCAATATGTCCATATCCAGCAGAATGCATTTGCGCGCCGACATTTACATTACCTAAATCAGCTAATTGAATTGAAGCAGATGTAGCCATAGCATATCCTGGTTTTTCATCTACACCAGCTAAGCGTAACTCATTAAACCATACTTCTGCACACTTTTCTTGACCATCGTCATTTGGATTAGAGGGCGAACGTTCAGGATTTTCTACGCCTACCATGATATTTTTAATCTCTGCTAAATTTGGATTACCCACTACTGTTATTTCATGTCCATTTTCATCTTGTTCAGTATATGGATCAAGAATTGGATGATTAATAGCATTTCTATTCAATTTTAATTGAACTAAATCTTGAATTTTTAACTGCATATCATTCACATCTGGCCAAATTTCTGTTCGATTAGTTGTTCCATTGGGACTAACTTTTAGAGGAATTTTGTATTCATAATAGTTGTGTATCATATCTGAACCAATGCGAATAAATGCATGAATATCTCCATCTAATATAGGTTGTTGATTAGGAACAGATTCTGCGTGCACAAACATTTTTAACTGTTCAAATTTTCTTAAATCTAAACGTTGTTCCTTAAAAGCGGCACGCGCATCTCCATCTTGTAACCCACAGATTTGAAAAGCCATAGATTGCTCATCCATATTTATTGCCTGTCCAGTCATTCCTGATAAAACTTGCTCTCGCTCAACCCCTGGAGGACTTCTATAAGGAATAGGATCTTTATTGTAATTTTCTTCTAAAGAAACTGTTGTAATAGAGAAATTGGTTAAATCTTGAAGATTGGGTGGAATTTGTTCACCAGGATTGGTTAAAGATAAATTATAAGTTCTCCAAGCACTACGATCTAGCTGCAATTTAGCAAAACGCAATACCGTTGGTTCCTTAAATCCATGCATAAACATACGAATGAAACCAATAGATCTAAAATCAGCTATTCCACCTACCGCATGGTCGTAATTAGCTATAGGAACTTTAAATAAATACCATGTTTCATCTTGTTCTGTTCCATCCGGCATTTTAGCATTAATAATCTTCTTATCGACTATGTGATTATCGCCTACATCCATATTGGGCTGAAAGCGAATTCTATATTGAAAATATGCTTCAGTTTCATTTAATGTATTATCCCTATTAATATCTTCAGAGTTTGGAATAGTTGTTCCAGACATAGAGTACTTATCTCCAGATTGACTAACTGGTGAATTCCCTTGTGGATTATTTATGTTTTTATAGCGTTCTAATACACTTTTTTCTTCTTGATCATATCTGGAACTCCTAAAATGTCTAAAATTGTCAGAAGCAGGGTCTTCCCAAAGTTTTTGATAAGCTTCTGCAGAGAGCAGGTTTTCCATATTTGTTAAAAAATCAGAATACTTTTCTCTCTCTTGTTCATCATTAATTCCATTATAACCAACGTCTTGAATTGCTCTAGCATCAGGATCGTTATCAAAGGAACGTGTAATTTGTTGTTGAAATTTGGGAACAAGCCCAAATTCTGTTTCTTCTACTTTGTTTGCATCTTCAGGATAAGGCAATCCATTTTCAAAAAATAATTTTCCATCTTTTAACACATCTTCCGATACACTACCTAAGTTAATGTATAAATCACCACCTGCACTTTGCGAATTATAAATAAATGGATCCATAACCCAGAAAGTAATATATTCAATATTGGCAGATTCAAAATCACTATTAGTATTTTCAATTGCTTTTTGAATTCCACCCCATCTTCTTTCTGGATTTTTTAGGGACCCATCCTCTTCCACGTTTGTGTCAAAATTATATGGTCCTCTTTCAGAAGGGTAAAAAGCTAAGTCTAGTGTAGGTAAATTTTGATCATGAGCTTCTACAGAACGTTGTGGGAAAAGGTCTTTTGGATATATTTTTCTCCAATAGCTCATATTTTCTGTATCCTGTTTTAAATAATCAGGTCTATTAGACCCTTCAACTAAATCTGGTTCTAACATATACCAAGCCAGTTTAGCCCTATTTCTTCCAGCAATTAATCCAGATTGCTTAGCTTCTGTAAATAGTTCCTGATTCATTTCATTCCTAGCATCTAAAGGCACACTTGATAAAAACCAATTGGAGGCAGGAAAACGTAAATCTAAGGAGCTACTTGCACCTTCAAAATCATCAATATAAACAGTTCCTTCTGGATCGATTACATCAATAGATTTATGGTGTCCTGGTAAGATACCTGCTACCTCTGTATGCCATGAAATTAAAGAAGGGGCATTGGAGCTATAAAAAGGCAATTTATTTAACCACTTAGTAATAAAAGGTGCTTCGGCTTCATAGTTGAAATCCAATCCAAAAACCTTATTGCTTACTGGTATATCTCCAATCTGTACTTTTGCAGTAAGGGGGCGTTCAGACATTTGCATATACGTCGCACCAAGAGTTAAATTGTCATTTGCAAAATATTCTAATCTAGTCCCCAAAAAGGTTTGTCTTCTCATTCCAAATGATGCATTATCTTCATAAGAAATTGTAATTGGCATACCAGAATTTAATACTCCTTCATTAAGGAACTGTATGGAACCACTAGAGTAATTTACTTGATAGTCTACTCCTTCTTGTAATCTTTGACCTCCAGCGATAACACTCACAGAGCCTTCAGGAATTTGGAAGCCACCAAGGCGAATATCTGAACCACTAGAAGAACGACCTTTATATCTACCCTTAATGATATATCGGTTTTTATGAGAATATTGCTTTACCACGGATTTGGAGGAGTCATAAAGTATTGGAAAAGTATATTTTTCTATTAAATCATTATTCCCATCCAAAGAAGGTTCTATTCCATCCTTAAATGGCTTTAAGCTGGGAAATATTATCTTGCCATATTGTTCATTTACTGTTATTCCATCTACATAGTCAAAAACGCCATCTGGATGTGGATCCAGTTGATAATTTAACCTGTCAAGATTTAATAATTCTATATATGCTTTACCGGATTGACTGCCTTCAGTGATGTATCTTTTTTCTCCTCCTTTAGGATCTTGGTAATATATATCTAAGCGGAAATCCTCCTTAGATAAGCCTCCGCCATAACCAATAGAATATACGTTTTTCATCATCCAATCCCAAGTTGGTAAACCTGGCTGTCCTGAAGTGCCTGGTTTTAACATTTTTAAAAATAATATCTTGGGTTCATCTCCTATTGGAGTTATTTCCTCAGAAAATTCTCCAACTTGATAGGTTTCGCCATTATAAGTATATCTAAAGGCAACAGCTAAAACATCATCAGGATTCACTTGTGTGTTTAACAATATGTATCCTAGCTGTGGATGAAAATCATACTCAGTTGAACGAAGTTTACGCATGGTGCTTCTTTGAAAATCAATTCTACTTTGTAAGCCCAAAGCCAATGCGGCATTGTTAGCGGTAGCTTGCTTTCTTAAAGCAGGATTTTGCTGTAAACTTGCATATAAATTATTTGTTTTATTATCGGGAATATTTAATCCGCTGGTATTATGAAAGTTGGAGTTGTAAGGATTAGCTTCTCCTAAATCCATAAACGCCAAAGCATCACGGACGCCCTCTGTTGTTCCAGTTCTATTAGTAATCCATACTTCTACTTCTGTAATATGAATTTGGGAGCGAATTATGGGAAGATCTTTAACAGCATTTTCATAATTGTCATAAAAATATTGTCCAAGTAAAAAGTTTCGGTTTTCATCATATCTATCTACTTCTATTTCAAATTCTTCATATTGTGCACCTCCTTGTAAGGTTATAGTTCTTCTTTGTGATTTTTGAATAGAAGCTACGCTAGTAATATTTAATTTTCCAAATTGCAATTCCGTTTTAATACCTTGTAAAGATAAAGGTCCAGAAAGTAAGGAAGATTGTAATGGAAAACCAACATTACCTAGCTCTATTTTCTTTAAAACTTGGTCTTGGTTTCCTGTATATTCAATTTTTTCTGTGTTTTGTTGACCCAAAGAGGGCATGCTACTATTATTGATATTTAATTTTAATTTTTCACCAATTTGAGCAACTACATTCACATTCATATTCATGTCAAAATCAAAATATCCTCTTTTTCGCATACTTTCAATAGTTTGCGGATTGTCCATATGTTGCCATGCATAACCAAAAAGTAAATCTAAATCTCCTTGAGGGTTTAATTCTAAATTGGTTCCACCAAATAATCTATCAAATAATCCTTCTCTTGAAAGCGTAGGAAGTTCGGGTTTTTGATTTAATAAACTTTGCGCCTCAATTCTATCTTTAAAATATCTATTTCTATCTTGTTTTTTTCTATATGCATAATACTCTTCAGGATTTAGATAAATCGCGGTACCAAGATTTCTGCCACCTAATTTTCTTTGAATAATGTAAACATTCTCTTCTGCATCATATTCTACCTCTTCACTAATATTATTAGGATTTTTTAAATCAAAAAAACGTTGGGATTCGTCTTTTGAAGATAAGTTTTCTTTGTCAGGAAAAGGAAATTTAAGATTGGTACTAGCTTGTTCGGGAATAGAGTCTTGATTTTGAGCAAAAATATTGGTATTGCTCACTACAAAAAGAGTAAGTAAAATCCAATTCCATTTGGGAATGGATAAAGTTAAGTTTTTTATATGTAGTTTGTTCGTTTTCAATGAAGGAGATCTTTAAAATAGGATATTTAATTATAAATATTATAAGTTTTTTAAAGCGATTTTAATTAATGCTTCTACACTTTCAATAGTATTCTGTTTTTCTTTTAAAACCTTTTTTAAGGTTTTCTCTGCTATTGGTTTTGCTATTCCTAAGCCCACCAAGGCATTTAACGCATCTTTTTCTATTGTATTGTGTTTGGGTGAAGAATCAATTATTTGCACGTCAATTTCAGGTACTTTATCTTTTAGCTCTAATATCATTCTTTCTGCAGTTTTCAGTCCAATTCCTTTAACGGTCTGCAGCTGCTTTTTATTACCTTGTCTTATAGCTTTATACACTTCTTCAGGAGTCATGCTAGATAAAATCATTCGCCCTGTTTGTGCTCCTATTCCAGACACAGAGGTTAACCATTCAAAGGCAATTTTTTCCTCAAGACTTTCAAAGCCAAAAAGAATAAATTGATCTTCACGAATATGGTTATATATATATAATTTAGTTTCTTTTTTATTTTTTATTGCTTCGTAGGTATATAAGGAGATATGAACCTCATATCCAACGCCATTTACATCTATATATGTTTTAGTAGCTTGTAAGTCTTCAATTTTTCCTTTTAAATATCCAAACATGATTTTTCGATTTATAGAAAGATATAAATATAAAAAAACGCTGTTAAATAACAGCGCTTTTAATGATATAATTTTAAAAAATGAAAGGTTTTTTTACCACCAAGGGTTTTTTCTTCCTTTTAATTTCCAATAAAGAGTAATAGAAACCGAAGAAAACATATCATTTCCTTCAGAACCTCTTAAAGAACCAGGCACATTTTCCATTCCAGGGATAACTTCTCTTGATTTATCAGCCATTCTTCTACTTAAATATGCTTGTTTGGGATTTCCTTGATGTGCAATGTCAAAATAAAAGGGGTCAATATATTCTCCGCTTACATCATCTAAATAATCCGTCATAGTCATTCTTAATTGATATTCTAATCCTATTGTAAAATTAGATTTAATATCAAATCTAAGACCTAATCCAGCGACTCCAGCTCCAGACCAAAGGCTATAATGATCAGGGAAATCGATATCAGGAGATTTGAAACCTTGACCTTCAGTTCGTAGTGGTTGCAGTTCAACTAGAGTTTCTGTTCCCGTAACTAAATCTTTATATGTCCCTCTAGGATTAAAATGAAAGCCTGAAATTCCAGCAATTAAATAAGGTTGTACTCTTCTCGGAGCTATTCTTCCTGTACTCCAATCGATTAACTGCAATGGTGCAAATTCAAAAAGAAGGCTAGCCTCCCAAATATTAACATGTACATCTAAATTTCTAACATATCTTTGAACTGCATCATCATTATAATTTTGAGTTTTTAATGCTTTATCTTCATTCCAAGCATCAGTAGCATACAGTTGTCCGTATCCAATTCCTGCTCGAAATGAAATACCTGGAACATATGTGTATCTTCCAAAGAAATGCACCATTCCACGCATATTTTTTAAAGGGTCATTATAAAAATTGGAGTTTATATAATGATCAATTGGAGATTTAGTTCCAACATCGCCCCATAGATCAGTAAATCCTATGGTTGCTCCAAGAGAAAAACCTCTTTCTTCAATATATCTAATATCGGGATTATTAAAGTTCCGCTTCTTTTGTGCAAAAGCAGGCAAAGTTATTGCGCCTAAAGCAATGAAGCAAAGGCTAGACTTAATCCATTTTTGTAAAGCTATTCGCATGTGTATGTACTTAGAATATTAAATGAATATAAATAAATATTGTTTTTTAAAAGTAAACATTTTGTGTTTTACTTTCCTTTATTTTTATAAAGTAGTGGCAATATAAATAACAAAAAGCAAAGTTTATAATTTTTCAAACATTTAATATGATAAAAATTAAAAAAACTAAGGCGCATCATATTCCAAAATCTCCATTAACTGGTCTAATTTTGGAGCTAAAATGATTTCTGTTCTTCTGTTTTTTGCTCTTCCTTCTTCAGAACTATTATCTGCAATTGGTTCGTATTGACTTCTTCCTGAGGCAGTTACGCGTATAGGGTCTATGCCATAATCATTAGTTAATAAGCGTACTATCGCAGTACTTCTTGCGACACTCAAGGCCCAATTGTCTTCATAACGTATGCGAATAGGAACTGTATCTGTATGCCCCTCAATATTTAAATGTATATCGGGCTGTTCAGCAATTGCATTTGCCAATTTTTCTAAAGCCTCTTTACCATCTTTATTAACTGCAGCACTTCCAGAAGCAAATAATAATCGTTCAGAAAGACTAACATAAACCTTTCCATTCTTGGTAAATACGCTCAATTCATCATTTGAAAAACCACCTAAAGCTTTGGCCATTTTGCTTCTCAAAGCTTCTGTTTGTGCTCTTTGTTTATCAATTAACTCTTGAAGAAATTTAAGTTTCTCTTCTTGATCTTCTAAAGCACCATACTGTGCTTTTAATTCTGCATCCTTATCTTCCAACTCTTCTAAAGCAGCTAAATTTGCATCCTCCATTAGCTGGATTCTATTGTTTGCTGCATCTAAATCTTCTCGTAATTCTCTTTGGGTATTTCGTAAATTACGAATAACATCTTGAGCTTCATTATATTTTTTTGATGAAACACAAGAGCTTGACCCTAAACTTAATAAAAGTGCACCGAATATAAATAGTGGAAATCTACTTTTTATCATTTCGAAAATTTTCTATATCTGTGAAATTAAGGATAAATTAAATAAAAAACAATTACTTATTTGAAAAATTAAGAAAGAGCGATTTTTATTTTTTGTGCTTTAATATTTTTCCCATAAAATAAAGAGGCGCGTTTTTCAAAGCTGGAAGCATTGTCTGTTGTATAAAAATACTGTTCTCCATCTTTTGATAAGGATTTATCTAATTTGCTGTGTCTTTCTAGATATTTTTTTAAACTGCATGCTACAATTGGACCTTGACTTATGAATTTTATTTTTCCTTCTGTTGCATCTTCTAATAAATTCTTTATTAAAGGATAATGTGTGCAAGCCAGTAAAACTGTTTGAATATCTTTATTTTGATTAAATAATAATTGGAGATCTGTAATGATAATCTCCTTTAAAGTATGGTTTTCTATAAGACCCTCTTCAATAAAAGGCACCCATAAAGGGCAAGCTTGTTGATAAATCGCAACTTCAGGAAAGAAATTTTGAATTTCCTTGATGTAACTGCAAGATTTAATAGTTCCTTTAGTTCCTAAAATACCTAAGGTTTTATTATTGGTTTTCGTTCCAATGAGCTCCGCTGTTGGACGGATAACTCCTAATAGCTTCTTATTGGGGTAATAAATGGGCAACCATTCTTGTTGTAATTTTCTTAAAGCCTTAGCTGAAGCAGTATTGCAGGCTAAAATAACTAAATTGCAATTATGGTTAAATAGCCATTCCACTGCTTCTTTAGTGTATTCGTAGATTATATCAAAACTTTTGGAACCATAAGGTGAACGTGCATTATCACCTAAATATATATAATTATAGTTTGGAAGTAGAGTAACTATGTCTTTTAATACTGTTAATCCTCCATATCCAGAATCAAAAATTCCTATGCTTCCTTTTCCCAAATTATAAGTGATTTTATAGTGTACAAAAGTATTAAATTTCCAGAAATTAAGAAAATGAAATTAGCTTTAGATTTAATTGTTTTTATATTTGCTTATACTGCTATGAGACTTAAATGTCAATAATTTACTAGTATCTTGGAATTTAAATCTTTACTTTTAACTACTTCTAATCTTGAAAATAATGAAAAAAACGTTTTTTACTTTATTATTCATTTTATCCTATTTTCTATCTTATGCTATTGCGGATAAGAATTACATAATTACTTTAGCTATTAATCCGAAAGATTGCAATAGTTGCAAGGAAGTAATTCATGATTTGAGTAAATTAAAAGATGATTTTTATTTGCAAATTCTATTTCCTGAAAATTTAAAAAAAGATTCGACTTATCTAAATAATAGTCTAAAGCTTAATACTTTAGTTGATACTTTGATCTGGAATGATTTATTATATAAAGAATATACTTCTAAAGGTACTAGTGTTGTAGCAGTTGAAAGCATTCATAAAACAGGAAGATTTACAGAATCAATTTCTAATTTATATAAAAATGGATTTTTAGAGTTCTTGCATGGGCAAAAACATGAAATAAAAGAGTTGTTTGCAGCATATCCTTTGATTTCAAAGAATATGGAGCATTATTTATATACTTCAGATGGTTTATTATTTACATATAGTGTGAATGGTTACAAAATTGAGGTGTATAATTATATAAAGCAAGAAAAACAGTACACTATAGAAATTGAACGATCTGCTCGTAAAAAAGTTTTTGCTTATAATACTTTTGGTATTTCAGAGAAGGAATATGATGAGCAAGAAAAAATTTTTAAAGATAGAAATTATGCAATTAATGATATACTCTATGTTGGAGATACATTATTTGTTTTTTTGAAGACTAATTATATAAGAAGGACAATTAAGGCTGACTCTACTTTTAGTGATAACTTAGTAAAAGACATAAGTTTAATTAAATACAAAAATGGGAAATTGCTATCTACGCATAAAATAGAAAATGTTAAAAGAATTAAAGATGAAGGGGATTATATTTTTAAAGATTTAGTTAAGGTACATTATTATGCAGGGAGGATTTACGGGCAAATAGTTTCCATTAATAATAAGCAAGGGGAACTTAATGGCAAGAAACCTACTCTTGCTAAATTCATAATGGACAAAAATGGAGTGTACAAGATGCAAATTCTAAAAGAAGATGCTTTTTTAAATGCTCATCCAGGGAGATATAATTTTTTACTTAATGCACAGTTTGCAGACAATGTATATAAGACAATAAAATCTAATAAGTTAATAGATTTGGAAACTGCTGAAATAGTGGATATTTTGCCTTTTTATACCGATTATGAAGATTTGAGAGCAAATGTACTGCCAGCTATACTAACAGTTGATTATGGAATTAAAAAGAATAAGGATTTTATTTGGTCTATTGCTAAGGATAAAAAACAAGTGTATTTTTATAAAATGAGCAGAAAAAATAAACGCTTTATAGAAAAGAAAATGGAATTACCTCAAGGAATAAATAACATGCACATCCGTTTTGATCCCTTAAATCCTGATTTTGTTATTTATAACAATGGTAATAAAATTATAAGAAAAAAAATATTTTAAAAGGAGGAAATTGATTGGATTTCATGTAATGAAATAAATAAATCAAAACTCCCTAAAGTTTAACTTTTTGTTTAGTTTATTTTAACTAAGTTTGTTTGTTTGTTTGTTTGTTTGTAGTTTAACCAAATTTCTTACATTATGTTTAAAAGACTTATGTTTTTTTTAGTAGGTTTAACTGTAATGAGCCTATCTAGTCAAGCTTATACCGTAACTGGTAGATTGTACCAAAAGACTTCAGGCGTTTTGGATTGTGATCC
>DATGSF010000134.1:0-3938 GCA_035302865.1 Chitinophagaceae bacterium | reverse complement strand
AACTGGATATAGATTACCTAATTTTGGAGCAAATAATCTATGAGTTCCTAAAATGCCATCTAATACAATCTCTAGCATTTCTATGTTTATAATAATAAAACCAGCATATACAACAAAATGTAAAAGAGCGGGAATTGGACGTTGGAACATTTTCTTTTGTCCAAAAGCTAATAAAAAGAGGTTTTTCCAACGTGCGGAACTAGGGCCATTAAAATTTCTTTTACGTCCTAATTTAATATTTCTATATATTTCTTTTCCATTTTTAAATGCTAAAAATAGGGAAGCGGTTACTAATAGTATAAATAAAATTTGTGAAAGCATAATATCGTGAAAAATTACAGAGTACTATTACGAAAGTAATATTTTTTAATCATATTTTTAAAGAATTTCATTTTGTTTCTTTAAAATAGAATAAGATTATAGCAAAAAACCCGCAAAACGATGAAGAGTTACGGGTTTTTAATATGTTTTATTAATAAAATTAAAACTGTTCTAATTGGCTAAAAAAGAAATCGCCTTCTATTTTTGCATTCTCATCACTATCTGAACCGTGTACTGCATTCTCTCCTAAAGAACGTGCAAACTTTTTACGGATAGTGCCTTCTTCTGCTTCGGCAGGATTAGTTGCTCCAATTAATTTACGAAAATCAGCTACTGCATTATCTTTCTCTAAAATAGCTGCAACTATGGGACCACTGCTCATAAAATCAACCAATTCACCATAAAAAGGACGTTCTTTATGTACAGCATAAAATGCACCAGCTTGATCTTTTGTTAGTTTGGTGTATTTCATTGCTACAATCTTAAATCCTGCCTTTATAATTTGGTCTAAAATGGCTCCTATATGCTTATCTTGTACAGCATCAGGCTTAATCATCGTGAAAGTTCTATTTGACATTTTTTCTTGTTTTTACAATTTTCGCAAAGATACTTAAAAGATAGATACTTGACACTTTTTCAATAAACAATTATTGATCTATTGCCAAGAACTTTTATGAAGTATAATAAGTTTGCTTCCTCGTTGTTTTCTGTTTATTTTGTAATTGGATTGTGAGACTTGAGTGCTTAAGAATTTATATCCAGAGTAGATGGGTAACAATAAACAATAAAAGGCTGGAGTGATATAATACTGTGAATATATATTATGTTATTTTAAAAAAGGCTAATTATTGATTTTCCTATAGCTGGAATCATTAAGATTTGTTTTTTCCAAACATGCGGTTCCCCATTTTAATCAAATATTTTTTGAAGAACTTCTGCTGTCCAAAGAAAAAGCTAATGATATAAACACATGCTGGCCAAATAATAGATGCCAAGACAACATAACTAATCCACCATAAAGGAGATTTTAAACTAATACTTGACAGGCTCATGATTTTTCCAGTTATAAATCCACAAGCACTACCACCAATTGTAAATGTTACTAAAACTAATAATAAATGCAACATACTACCTAATTGCCACTTTTCTTTTAATCGAATAAAGTAATTTGCTTTAGGCGCTTCAATGTTATGGCTTATATCTTCTTGGATTTTTGATTCTTTTTCTCTGCTATTTTTCATAATCACTCTATTTCTAAGACAAAAGTAATAAATATTTTGTCATGAGATTGTCATATTTTAATTTTCGGCTTTATCATTAATAATTTTCCATAATACATCTTTTAATTCTGTAATGCCTTCTCCTGTTACAGAAGATATAAAGATATGATTTTCATTTTTCGGCAACTCTTTCTTAATCAGTTTTTTTAGCTCATTATCCAACAAGTCGGACTTTGTAATTACTAATAATCTATTTTTATGTAAAAGCTCTGGATTATACTTTTCCAATTCTTTCATAAGAATTTCATATTCTTTCTGGTGATTATCACTATCAGCTGGAACCATAATCATTAGAGCTGCGTTTCTTTCAATATGTCTTAGAAATCGATGCCCTAATCCTCTGCCTTCCGCCGCACCTTCTATTATACCTGGCAAGTCAGCCACACAAAAAGAGCGATGGTTTCTATAGGCTACCATCCCTAATTGTGGGATTAAGGTAGTAAATGCATAATCTGCAATTTCAGGCTTTGCTGCAGAAATAGAGGACAATAGGGTAGATTTCCCAGCATTTGGAAAACCTACCATTCCAACATCTGCCAGTACTTTTAATTCAAGAATTTTATACCCTTCACTTCCCATTTCACCAGGTTGCGCATATTCAGGAGCTTGATTTGTAGAAGATTTAAAATGCACATTTCCTAGGCCTCCTCTACCACCTGACATCCAGATTATTTCTTGGCCGTCTTCTAAAATTTCTGCTTCTATTTCTCCAGTTTCTTCATCTCTAGCTATAGTACCCAAAGGAACTTCTATAATGATATCCTTACCATCTTTACCCGTTTTTTTATTTCCTGAGCCATTTCCTCCATCTTCTGCTAATACATTCTTATGCCAACGTAAATGCAATAAGGTCCATAAATTAGAATTTCCTCTAAGAATAATATGTCCTCCTCTACCGCCATCTCCTCCATCAGGACCTCCAAAAGCAGTGCGTTTGTTGCGTAAAAAGTGTTTGCTTCCTGCCCCTCCTTTACCCGAGCGAACAAAAACACGTATATAATCTACAAAGTTCTCCATAAAAGCTTTTTGATATAATCTTTTATTGTTTTTTTATAATCATTTCTGCTTTATAGTTTAAACAGAAACAAAAGCTTTGATCAATGAAGCAATATTTTCTGATATGGATGATATGCTACCAGTTCCTTCTACTACTTTTAATTTATCTTGTTGCTTATAATGTTCTTCCACTGGTTTTGTCTTATTCAAATACTCTTGAATTCTAAGTGCGATTGTTTCTTCATTATCATCCGTTCTTCCACTTATTTTTCCTCGCTCAATTAAGCGTTTTTTTAATTCTTCAGTAGGAACGTCTAAAGAAATTAAAACTTGAATAGGAGCATTTTTTTCTTTTAAAAAAGTGTCCAACGCTTTTGCTTGTTCAACTGTGCGTGGAAAGCCATCGAAGATAAAACCTTTAGCATCCTGCTTCTTTGTGTATAGATCTTTTATCATTCCTATTACTACAGAGTCAGGAACCAATTGTCCTTCATCAATAAATTTTTTTGCTTCAAGTCCTAATTCTGTTTTGTTTTCAATTTCTGAGCGTAACAAATCTCCAGTTGAAACATGAGTAAGACCAAAATTTTTAATTAAATATTCAGATTGAGTGCCCTTTCCGCTACCTGGAGGACCAAATAGTATTATATTGAACATATTTTAATGTTTTAAAATCAAGTGCAAAGGTACGAATAAATGCTGGAAATGAATAAGGAATCTTTTTAAACTATTAAATATTTATATCTTCTATTGTTTAATTCCAACTATTATTGTTGGCATTTTAGAATACTAAGAATGATTTAAAGAAATGATATTTGGAAAGTATAATCTTTAAAGAGTTATTTATCCTATTAAAATAATTTCATCTGAGTTTCTTTTTTAGGATGAAATGTTCCAATAATCATAAATGGATTGTGCGATACATAATGATTGCTCTTGGTTGTTCCTAAATAAAAATATAGGTCTTTGGTCTTTGCAAAATCGTCAAAATACTTTTTTCGAACATCCTCAATAGCTTTTTGTTCATTTCCTTTATGTCTGGCAAGGCAATTCCAAAAAAGCTGACCCGTTTCCCAGTCTTCAATCATCATATTGCTTTCTCTGCCTTCATTATCCTTATAGCGAAATTTAAATCTATAGGGTAATTTTTTTACTACTTCAAATTCATCCTTATTTTCAAATAAATTTTGTTGTGCTAGAGTAGCTTTTTGCTTAGCATTCCATTCTCTTTCTACTGGCTCTGCATAGAAATCTAAAAACTCTGTAGGTTTAAAAACAGCAAGAGAAGTCCCTATTTCTTTGTTTTTAGCTTCGCCTATTAATTCCGTTAAATTTTCATAC
>DATGSF010000133.1:0-4571 GCA_035302865.1 Chitinophagaceae bacterium | reverse complement strand
CTGGGTTTCTCTTTCTTCTATTTCTTCCAGTATATTATCATACTTTTCAGCCGTATTTCCCAAAACTTTTGAACAAGTTAAAGAAATAGCGTCGGTTACATCTGGGTCAAAGTAATCTATTCTGGCATCTATCCACTCTCTGTTAGTTTCAGCCTTAAAGATAGTTTTAAACTCATCATACTTATTCTTTCTGAACAACCAATATTCGAATTCGGCAATATGACTTTGACTACCATAAAAACCTAAATGATTGTAAAAAACCTTGTAGAAAACCGATAAAATAGCATTGTCGTCAGCTTTTGAAGTAATTTCAGATTGTTGGTCGATATTAAACAAAATAGATTCAGCAGGTATTTGAATAGCTCGATGTATATATCCTTTCAATAAAGCGTCATTTTCGTTAATTTTGTTTTCAAAAACTTTACCTGCAAAGTTCCCATCGTTCATCTTACGATTAGATAAAACATAAGAAAGAATCTTTAATAAATGAGATTTACCTGAACCAAAGAATCCAGAAATCCATGCTCCATTTACTGTTGAAGAATCTACATAATTTGAAAACAACGAAGTGATTTTGCTTGCAATCTCATTGGTGATGACATATTCGTATATTTCAGTATCTACCTTTCTGGTGTCATCTGCTTTTACGACAGTTTCGATTTCACGACCTATGTCTTGTTTAAATAAATCTTTAATCATAATCGTTTAGATGTTAAATTGTTTGATATTTAAAGCACGATAGTAATTATCGTCCTGCAATAAATTAAAAAGTTTCAAATTTCTTCCTGAATATTCGCCTGGATAAAACATTAACATTGGTGTACTGCCCGTTATATTCTGTAAATTATTTAAAACATAATGAGAGCGAATATATGGAAAGACAGCAGCGACTCCTGTTATAAAAATTATGTTGGGTTGACTTTCTTCCATTTTTTGGTGGATATAAGGCATAAACACTTGTTGAATTTGCAATGCTGATTGTAAAGCCTTTAGGAAGTAAGTTTTATTTCTTTTAGTTTCTAATTGAAACATTTTTTCCAATCCATTTTTACCTTTTAATATATCAATTGACGCATCATATAAATTGATTGTAAGAATTTTCAAACCTTCATTTTGTAATCTTTTTTGAAGATTTTCTACTTGTTTATCAATTGTATTTTCATGTTCTATACTGTAGGGTAAAATAAAATAGGGCATATCTCCCCCGGGACGACTATTTTCTAAAAACTTATTATTACTAAGTTTTCGAAAAGCATTTTCAAAATCTTCAATTAAATCGTTCATCGTATTCTTTTATGTCAGCTTCGTTAATAAAAAATAACTTTAAGTATTTTGAATTGTCTTTGACAATCAGCTTAATTAATTCAGTAGAAAGAAATTGAGGTTGTAGCATTCTATTTTTTGTAGAATCAATCACTTTTGCTTCTTCTAATATTTTAAATAAAACCTGTTTGATTTTATATTGCGAATTTTCAGTAATTGTCTCAAGTTCTCTATGTTGTAATAATTTTCCGTTGTAAAAGGAATAATATTCCCCCTCGCTTATTAAGAAATCCATTCGTTGCATTTTAGGCAATAGAACTTCTATTACAAAGTCATAAATGAATTGATAAGTTTTACAAATACTGTAAAAAACCATCCTTTTAGCATCATCAGAATCGGCGTGTAAAATAAACTCCATTTGTTCTTTACTAAGGTTTTCTAACCTTTTCTGAATTTCCAATCTAATACGTTTTCCTGTAGCTATTTTTCCATTTCCAATGATACTGTCAGCACGCTCAATATCATTATCAAAATAAGCATTAATAACTTCAATTGTATCATTTAATCGAAGTGAAGCAGCGGTGTATGATAGTTGGTATTTATTGACTAATTGCATTGATAATAGTTTGTTCATCTACGTTAAGTACTTTGGCTAATTTTTCAACATGTTCTTGCTTAGGTATATACTTCCCATTCACCCAATTAAAAATAGTCAATCGAGTTACACCCACTTGGTCTGCTAACCATTTTTGCTTAATTCCACGACTTTTAATCAATTCTTTTAGCATAAGAACTATACATTTTTGTTAAGTTCGGATACAAACATACAGATAAAACTTCTAAAAAAGAATTTTTGAATATAATTTCTTTATTTTTAGTTAAAAAGTTTAATTTCTATTTAATATCTATTTTAAACTTTATTAATTTTTATTTCCCTTTTATTTGTTTTAATAAATATGATTTTATTATATTTGAATCAGATTCAAAACAAATACTTTTAAATTATGAAGAAACAAACAAAAAGATTATTATTTATCGCTTTATCTTTTCCTCTACTTATGAGTTGTGGAGGTTCCTCTAAAGATAAAGAGCCCTCAACCTTTTCAAAAATTAGGGAAACGGGAAAAGCTGTTAAAGAGGTTTCTAAAAATAAGAGTAAAATGGAAAAAACTATGGAAGAAGCTGAAAAGTTAGCTTCCATGGAACCAATTGAACAAGAACGATTAAAGGAATGGTTACCTAAAAAAGTAAAAAATTTTAAGCGTACTCGGTTTAAGACTGGGGAATTGGCAGTAATGGGAACGAGTTCTTTTGAAAGTAATTTTGAGGATGAAAACCAAGTTAATAAGCAAATTAATTTCAATTTGCTCGATGGTGCAGGCTCCTTTGCAGCAACTATGATAGCTGCTTTTAATCAAGGATTGGCTTATAATACGGAAGAAGAAAGGGAATATATGTATAAAAAGAAAGTGGAAAAACAGGGTTATATAGCGCAGGAAGAAAGTAATAGCAGAGATTCTTATGCAAAAATACAATTTGTTCATAAAGGTAGATACTTGGTAGAAATTTCTGGGAATAATGTGGAAGTAGATGAATTGTGGAGTTTTGTTAAAGCATTATCTTTAAATAAATTGCCTTAAAGGTTTATTTAAATTAAATTAGAGCTTGTTTTTACTGCTAAAGGAAACAAGCTCTTTTGTTTTAATTTATTTTGCTTTGGATTTACTTTAATAATCTATGCTCGCTTACAATAAATTTATTATGATAAGTTTTTTTAAGCCTTTATTTTATAAAATAAATTTTCAAATGTAAAAGAGTTAAAATTTATAATATTTTCTCACAGTTTGCATTTTAAATCTTTCTTTATACTTTTTTCTAGCATTTTTTTTCTTTTCTTAAAATTAAACTACATTTGTTATAAAGTCCCATAGTTCAATGGATAGAATAGGAGTTTCCTAAACTCTTGATCTAGGTTCGATTCCTAGTGGGACTACTTTTAATTAATTATTTTATATGGATGGTGTACAGAAAAAAGATAAGTTATGGTCAATTGATTTTATAAAAGCAGGCTTAGCGCAATTTTTAACTGCATGCTCCTTCCATATTTTAATACCCATTTTACCTTTATATTTATCGGAAGTATTACATATACCGCATTCGAAAATTGGGGTAGTTTTATCCTCTTATGCTTTAGCTTTATTATTTATCCGTCCATTTGCAGGTTATATTGTAGATGTTTTTCCGAGGAAAATGATTTACTTAATCGGATTATTTGCATTTGTTAGTGTTTTTGCAGGTTATTGGGTGATAACATCTATTGGTTTATTTATTATTTTTCGTTTTATTCATGGAATAACCTGGGGAATAACTTCTGTATCTGCCAATACCATGGCTATCGATATAATACCTTCCAGTAGGAGAGCAGAAGGGATTGGATATTTTGGAGTAAGCATGAATATTGCTATGGCAATAGCACCATATTTTGCAATTACGATTTATAATCATCCTGATTTTGGATTTTCTTCTATAGTAGGTGTTTCCGTACTTTTTGGAATATTAGCTTTTATAGCTGTTTTGACTATTCGATCTCCCAAAATTACACCAGAATATGGACCACAAAGAAAAGCTTTAAAACAACCATTTTCCTTTGATCGTTTTATTCTAGTGTCTGCTTTACCTTTATTAGGAAATCAAATATTATTAACTTTTGGTTGGGGAACCTTGGCAGCTTATGCAATTTTATATGGGCAAGAATTAGGAATAGAAAATAGTGGTTACTTTTTCGTTTTTTTAGCTATTGGAATCATGACTTCACGAGTTTTATCTGGAAAGCTGGTTGATAAAGGATACCTGCATCAAATAATCCTCTTAGCGATGAGTTTAGTTGCTATTTCCTTCTTTTGCTTTGCTTATTTCTCTACAATGTGGAGTTTTTTCCTAAGTGCTTTAGGTATGGGATTAAGTTTTGGTGCGCTTTTGCCCGCTTTACAAACTTTATATGTAAATATGACTACCGCAGAAAGGAGAGGTACTGCAAATGCTACTTATCTAACAGGTTTCGATTTAGGAATAGGGGTGGGGATGTTATTAGGAGCAAGGATTGCAGATAAATATACTTTTGAAACTATGTATTATATCCCGGTGGTTTTAACGCTTATAGCTATTGTT
Source organism: Chitinophagaceae bacterium (assembly GCA_035302865.1). Taxonomy (GTDB): domain Bacteria; phylum Bacteroidota; class Bacteroidia; order Chitinophagales; family Chitinophagaceae; genus DATGSF01. Next base: position 140 of record DATGSF010000133.1, on the reverse strand, counting down.
GTTTACCGCTTTATTTCTATGCCAATTTATGAAAAAAGCAAAATATCGTAATGCTTTTCTAGCTGCTCTTTATATTTAATCTCTTTCTCTGGTATTTTGTTTTATTTTTTGTTCCCTAACTCTGATTGTTTTTGAGTTTT
>DATGSF010000132.1:0-3961 GCA_035302865.1 Chitinophagaceae bacterium | reverse complement strand
GTAGCTTCTGAAACAAATGAAGATAAATTTGGTCATTTTACATATTATCTGCCGATTAACGAGGGAGTAACTTTAGAAGATGAAACACATTTTCAGTTTCATGAAAGCTTTATTGTGGAAGAAGCATTAGCTATGCGGCAGGCGGATCAGGAAATAGATTTTCATGCAGCTTATCAAAAAATAAAAGATCATGCAGCAAAAGAAAATATTCCAATAGTAGATACGTATTTTGTGGTTTTATTGGAGGTATACGGTGATATTCTCATTGATTTGTATGTCCCAATGGAGCGATGAAAAATGATTACAGACAATCATCAAATCGCCCATCGTAATGTGGTGTTCAAATATTATAATTTTCTTCCGGAAGAAATCGATGTTGCCATAAAAGATTTCGATTCTATTCTTGAAGAACAAGGTTATCATACAAATGGAACTATGTTTTTTTCAATTATTAGTGATCCAACCGAAGAGGTTATGACTGCAGAAATTTTTTTAACGATTGAAGAGGATCATTTTATAAAAAAAATAGATGAAGAGATGTTTTTTCGCAGTTATTTTTTAATTTCACCAATGATTATGACTCGGGTAATGGATGATTTTGATGAAAAATCCCAGGTGAAGTATTGGGATCTTATCAAATTTATAAAACGGAATAGATTGAAACAGCAGACTCCTGTATTTGTTGAATTTAAAAACAGTCATTCGGGGAGAAATTATGTGGAAATGAGCGTAGGTGTAGGATAGATTTTCATATATCAGATGGTAAAATAGCAAGGAGAGGCTCTAATGAAAAAATTACTTTTGCTTACTGTGTTATTACTCACTTTAGTTATTGCGGCATGCAGTGATTCAGATGCAGATAACACCACCGGAGATCAAAACATAGAAAATACAGCTACAGAGGAAGATGATCAAGAAGAAACCGAAGTTGCGGGAGAGGTGGAAGATTTGAATTTACAACTCCAAAAAGCAGATGAGGAAGCTGGAGTCACTGTTGAAAACAATGCTGTTTACAGTGCACTGGCAGCAGAGGTTGAGGCTGATCCGCAAATGGGGGTTCCAAATGATTTTAGTTTATATCCCTTTGATATCGCTGAGTTTGAAGATGGGAGTACCTCTATAATATTTTTGGCAATTAATCGGTTAGAAGACGGAATTAAAAATGTATCATTCAATTTAACGTTTGGGGATCAGGATGAAGAATACCTATTTCAGAATCTTGAGGTGGCTTTACCAGAAGAACAGTTTGGTGTAATTGAAGCAGACAGCTCTGTACCTTTTTGGATAGATATTACACCGGAGGAAGAAACATTTTTTGAAACTTTGGATATGGAGAATGTACATTTAGAAATGGCTGATTTCGAACTGGATGTTGTTGAATAATCTGCTAGGGCGAAGAGTAAATAACTCTTTGCCCGTTCTTATAACTGTGAAAATAAAAGAAGATGGCAGGCATCTTAATCCATGAGGATATAATTATTGATTGATCTCGTTCACATTAGTATCTAGTGAGGATATTTAAGGTTATTATATTTATTAATAAACCGCATGGAGATAAAGAAGTTGGAAAAAGTGTTCCACTTTTACTCCTCTAAGATAAAATACATATTTCTTTTAATCCTGTTTTTAATATTTATGGCATTCGGAGTATTGTTAAGCGTATCTGCATTTCGTTTAGGTGATTTTTTTATGTTGGATTAGGAATATTTTTGAGTTTGTTTTTTCTCGTATTATTTATTTTAAACTTAATAGTACTATTGAAATCCAAACCTTATCTAATTATGACCGGAACAGAATTAATTATAAGTCCTGCTTCCAGGCATATACTCCTATACACTGGGAGGATATTCGAGAATTTAAGATGCGAGAAGCAAACTTTAATAAGTTTGGCGAAGTTAGATTATATAATGAAGAAAAATATCGAGCGCTTATGTCCAAAGGTACAAGAAAACTTAATACAATAAATGATATCATGAAATTTTCACCGTTTGCTATTATATGGGGGAACATTAAACTTAAGGACAGGGAAAAACTGGTCTATGAATTAGATAAGCGTACTGTAGAATGGGCATATAAGCTTGGGGACGACTTAGAAGATGGACGTAAAGAACAAAAGCAATTTAGAGAAATCAATAAAAAGTACATGTGGAAATCATATGGTATTAGTCTTACTTTAACAATTGTTTCCGCTTTCATTTTTAATTTAATTGATGATAGGGATATGTCATTACTCATTGTATATTTTATTTCATTTCCTTTTGCAAAAATAGTTTACGATCTATTATTGGGATTTAAGTTTAGTTATAAGGCAAATAAACAAGAAATTTTCCCTATAAATTTTTGCAATTACATTATCTCTTTACCTTTTTAGTATTTATGTTTGGTCCTATTATTGCTCCTTTTGGTATTCTTTACTTGATCTTAAAAAGAGTAATTAAGTTCTTGAAACAGCGAAATGCAGAGAGATGATTATAGGAAGATTTAATAGATTGCTAGCACTCTGAACAAAGGGGCAAATTATTTGATACCTATCTATGAAAAGAATCAAAACGGAAGAGCCCATACCATTTATTTAGATACAGATAGGATGAGGGTATACAGAAAGATTTTTTGTTCCTCCTAGTATTAACCAGTCGTATTACGGTTGAAGAAGGTCTTACAACTTTTAGATTTAAAGACTATAAAAAAGCAGTTTAATATAAAGATTGAAGAATATAATAATAGAAAAATCAAGTTGGAGGTGGAAAAGTGAAGAAGAAATTAACCCCTCTTTATAGGGAGAAAGAAATTTATACCTTGTTTTACGATACGATACATAATAAGCTTTACAGATTTCCACATAGGAATAAGTCATCGTTCACATATATTGGACTTTTTATATTAGTCCTTTATGGATCGACCTTATTAAATGATATATACCAGCCATGCAGCGGCCCCGTACTTAATATAGCATTATTTCTTATAGCAGCAATCATTTGTTATTTTATTGCAAAGTCTTTTATGAAAAACTATTATATACAAAAAATAGATTCTAATATTTTTTTTGATGAAAATAGTATGGAAGATTTAGCCAACAAAGGGATGAAGCAATTTCGAACTGAATTAAATCTTGGAGTAGTCCTAGGTATGATTCTGGCTGCCTTTGGATCTGTATTGTTTTTTATATTTAGCCAAATTGAACTTTTAATTATTGCTTGTTTGGGACTTTTTCCCTTATTTCTTATATTTTTGACCTACCCCCTTACTCGGAAAAAAATACTTAAGAAGTTTCAAAACAAGGAAATCAAATTGTAATTTAAGACACGAAATAAAATAAACAGAAATTCAAGGAGGGAAATAGTTTTCTTTTTGCTTAAGCTAATTTTTTGTGTAAGTACGAAGTGGTGAGATAATGAGTACTAAACCAGTACCTATATATGGGAAGTCAGATAATGGGAAAGGCTACACCATTTATTTTGATATCAATACGAAGAAAGCATACAGAGGTAATCATAAGGAAATAAATAGTGCAAAATACTGGATAGTCTTTTTTGCGTTTTTAGTATTAATGAGAGGGCTAGCAGAGGTTTCTTTTGCTGATTCATGGTTTGTTAAATTATTACTGATTATAATTGGAGTTCCAATCAGCATTTTAATTGGAAGGATTGTACAAAAAAAGGTCTATTGCAGAATTGCGGGAGATATATTTATCAGATTACATGCTGGAAGACTATCTGATCCAGGGTAGAAATATGATGGTAAAAGAAATGATAGTTATGATAATAATTTTAATTATTGCCACTATATTAAGTATATTATTTGTCATTTCAAATTGGTTAGTGTGGTTAGCTTTTTCTTTCTTATCATTTGCTATTGCGGATATGATGTTTAATGGATTATCTATACGGAGATGGAATTTGTTTAATCAAGAACTTTAGAGACATTCTCTATAAAGCAGAAACTAGATTAAACTAAAGTTTTA
>DATGSF010000131.1:0-8746 GCA_035302865.1 Chitinophagaceae bacterium | reverse complement strand
CATTTTCCCTTCACCAAAAGCTTTACGATAACGATATCCATTGCTATAATCTTGTGTCGATTTTTGATATTCAGTACGTTCTGCTTTCATCATAGCTTCAAGAGTAGTTTTTAAAATAATATTTAAACCATCCTCTTTATCTATGATATTTTAATAATTTCAGTAAATTGTGACTGTGTAAATGCATATTTCTTGATTTTTTTGTTTAATAAATCAAAGATAATAATTATGCGTTTTACACACTTTTTGGGACAGTATCACTTTATTTCTAAAAATATAGTATTTCAATTCAAAAACAATAGATAGGCAGTTAGGAGTTTTTATTTTTTTTGAATTGGGAAAACCTTGATTGAAAAAAACAACTTTAGAATTTATTTCTGCATTTTGGGCAAAAAAATACAGTCTCTTAAAATTAAGAGACTGTACCGTGAACCGGATAGGATTCGAACCTATGACCCTCAGCTTAGAAGGCTGATGCTCTATCCAACTGAGCTACCGATCCATCTTCGGATTGCAAATTTAGCAAGTATTTTTCATACAACCAAAAATCAATCGATTATTTTTAAACATTTTGCAATAAAGTCCACTATATGAATGGTTTTTAGGGAAGCTTCTGAAGTATTATTACAAGCGTCTATATGAATTAAGCAAGAGCTGTCATTTGAAACCAGCCAATTCACATCAGTTTGTAGAGCGTTATTCCACTTATCTTTGCCAATTTTACAGGATAATTCTGGAAAATCCAATGCGAAAGGACCACCGAAACCACAACAAGTATCTGCGCCTTGCATCTCAACAAGTTTCACTCCTTTAATCATTTCTAAAATATCTCTAATATTTTTCTTATAATTTTTAAATTGTGTTCCTTTACATGCATCATGAATAGTTACAGTAGTTTCCCATTCTTTATTATTCATTTCGTTCTTAAAAAACTTAAGAAGGTATTCAGAAAATCCATAAATACTATTTTTTTCTTTTCTTGATTTTCTTTTGTTTTTTTTATTAAATGAAATTTCTTTTTTAATATAAGAGGAGCATGCTGCATCGGGGATTACAATATCAAGATCATTGTTTAAATTTATAGCTTCACCCATTCTTTTTCCTAATTCTTTAGCTTCTGAGTCATATCCTTTAGCATAAGCTATTTGTCCACAACAATAAGCGTGTTTAATTAAATCCACCTCACAATTAAAGTATTGTAAAATTTTTACCATGTTCAATGCTGTATCACTTTGCAATTGATCCATATAACAAGGTATAAAAACTACAACTTTCCGTTTTTCGTTCATTCTAGTGTAATAAAAAATTTAATCTTTGCGCTATTTTCTCATAAAAATGCAGAGGTAAATAGGTTCTCCATTTTTCAAATTGATAAAAAAACATGTATTGCCCCAAACCTTCTGTCCTCCATTCATGTTCTACATGATCCAAAGTATTTATACATGCTACCCAACCCTCCATTTCTTCTAATTCATTATGCCATTCCTCATAATAATCTTTCTCCATAACATGTATATTCATAATATTTTCTGTTATAAAGATAAATTGATTAATTCCTTCTAACATCAAATCATCCAATACATTTTCTTTTAATGACTTTATATCATTTTCTAAAACATCATTCCATTCTCCTATAAATTCAATAATTACAAATCGTAAATCATAATCAGCATATAATATTTTAAGATATAAAGTATCCGATCCAAATTCATCCCATTGTGGATGAATAAAGTAATTATAAACTGTTTGACTAAATTCAAATTCACTATAGTTTTTTCCAAAAAAAGAACTTCTCGGATCCTCTTCTGCTACATATAAATGCCTCCAATTGTAATATGGTTCAATCTCTTGCATAATTATTTCATATTTTCCTTTGGAAAATGTTCTAGCCATGCTTTTAATCCACCTTTTAAATTTACTACATTTTCAAAACCAAATGTTTTTAAAAGCAAGCAAGCTTCCAAACTCCGTACTCCACTCTGACAAAATACAATAACCTCTTCTTCTTTCCAATCTTCAATAAGCTCAATTTCCATTAGTCGAATTCTACTTAAAGGTAATAATGGAGTATTTAAATTTACTTCTTCAAATTCTGCTTCTTCTCTAACATCTAAAACTTTTAAATGTGGATTTTCATTAAGCTTTTCTGATAGCTCTTCAACACTTATGTCGTTTATATTGTTCATATTTATATTTTTAAAAGTTTATTCGTTTTTATAATTCATAAAACTATTTTACACTAATTTTAAAAAAAATTAAGTGATATTATGCAACAAGTTTTAATTATTTTGGTTAAGTTAGTAATTAAATTTTTACAAAGTAAAATTAATAAATAAATATATCATTATGAAGAATCGTACAAAGTTCAGTATTGGTTTTTTTTCTGGAGTATTAATCGGAATTTTATTCGCACCGGAAAAAGGTTATAAGGTTCGAAGAGGCATTAAAAGAAATACTCAATTGTGTAAAAAAACCATAAATAAATTATTTAATAGAGGAAAAGATGAATTAGATGAAATCAAGGCTGCATTACAGGATGAAAATCATGAAATGACCAGTGATATTCGTTTAAAATTGATTAAATTGGTAGAAGAGACACAAAAAGGAATCGAGGAATCCGAGGAAGAGTAATTCTTAAAATTGATGCAAATTACAGATAAGTTGCAATTTAATTTACGATGAATAATACTATTAAAATAGAATAGTATTATTCATCGTGTTTTTTTTAATTATTCTTGACTAGTATCTAATAGTCCTACTCTACCATTACTGATTTTGTTAAATTTCGAGGACTATCAACATTACAACCGCGCCATAAAGCTATGTGATAAGAAAGTAACTGTAAGGGAACAACAGTAATTAAAGGAGCAAACAACTCATCTGTTTTAGGTACTTCAATAATATGGTCAGCAATTTCTTTAATTGTAGTATCACCTTCTGTTACCACCGCAATAACCTTACCCTTTCTTGCTTTTATTTCTTGAATATTTGAAACAATTTTATCATAGGCACTTTCATTAGTAGCTAAAACTACCGTAGGCATATTTTCATCAATTAAAGCGATTGGGCCATGCTTTACTTCTGCTGCAGGATAACCTTCTGCATGTATGTACGAAATTTCTTTTAATTTTAATGCCCCCTCCAATGCTACTGGGTAATTAGCCCCTCTCCCTAAATAAAGAAAATTACTAGCATCTTTATAAGATTTTGCAATTTCTTTAATTTCTTCATTTTGCTTTAAAACTTCTTCTATTTTTTTAGGTATTGCTTCTAATTCATGTAAAATTTCATGTAATTGGGATTTTGACAAAGTTCCTCTATAATCAGCTAATTGTAAAGCCATTAATGTGAGAATTACTACTTGAGTAGAGAAAGCTTTCGTTGAAGCAATTCCAATTTCAGGCCCTGCATGAGTATAAGACCCAGCATGAGATAAGCGCGAAATCGTAGACCCTACTACATTACAAATTCCATATATCAGTGCTTGTCTATCTTTAGCCAACTCAATTGCAGCAATTGTGTCCGCTGTTTCTCCCGATTGAGAAATTGCAACAAAGACATCATTCTCGCCAATAATTGGATTTCTATATCTAAACTCTGATGCATATTCTACTTCAACAGGAATTCTCGCTAATTCTTCAATTAAATATTCCCCTAATAATGAAGCATGCCATGATGTACCGCAAGCGGCAAAGATTAGACGCTTAGCATTATTAATTTTATTTGCATATTCAGCAACGCCACCCAATTTCACCCAACCCTCGACTGCATTCATTCTTCCTCTAAATGCATCAATAATAACTTTGGGTTGTTCAAAAATTTCCTTAAGCATGAAATGTTTAAACTCACCTTTTTCAATTGCTTCCAGTTCAATTTCTAATGCTTCAATTGCAGGAGACTTATCTACATTAGATAAATTTAGTATACCTATATCGCCATTGCTGGATAATTTATAAATATCTTCTTCATCAATATACATTACCTTTTGAACAAATTCAATAATTGGTGAAGTATCAGAAGCAATAATAAATTCATTTTCACCTACGCCAATAACTAAAGGGCTTCCTTTTCTTGCCACATAAATAGTTTCAGGTTCATCTAAATTCATTATGATAATAGAATAAGCACCCACTACTTGATTTAATGCTATTTGAATTGCAGTTTCTAAATTCAAATTATTTTTAAGTTGTACTTCTTCAATTAAATTAATTAGAACCTCTGTATCGGTTTCTGATTTAAAAGTATATCCACTTTTAATTAGCTTTTCTTTAAGGCTAGCATAGTTTTCAACAATACCTTTATGAACAATAGATAATTTACCCGAATTTGACATATGTGGATGTGCATTTTCTTCACTAGGCTTCCCATGAGTAGCCCATCTTGAATGCCCCATACCTATTTTTCCATATAGATCATATTCTTTATTAAAGTTTTTAAGGTCTTTAAGCTTACTAGCAGTTTTAAAAACCTTATATTCATCCTTTTCTAAAGTTACTACCCCTACACTGTCATAACCTCTAAATTCAAAACGATTCAATCCATGAATCAAAATTGGGAAAGCTTCTTTTTTTCCTATGTATCCAATTATTCCTGACATGTGCTTCTATTGATTATTGTAAATGATCTAATGAATGCAAAGATAAGTTAATTTGATAAAATCCTTCTAAGATCTAATAATTTTAACACTTCCAATATCTAAAATGATTTTCTAAACCATTTCCTTAAACAAATTAGCTAACATTTGCGTAAATTTGTATTATGCAATTTTCATTAGAATCACCATATAAACCTGCGGGCGACCAAAGTGCAGCAATAGATAAGATAGTTCAAGGTATTAAGGAACAATCTAGATTTCAAACCTTATTAGGGGTTACAGGATCTGGTAAAACTTTTACTATGGCGAATGTTATAGAAAAAGTACAAAAACCAACTTTAATATTAACCCATAATAAAACTCTTGTAGCACAACTATATGGAGAATTTAAACAATATTTTCCTAATAATGCTGTAGAGTACTTTGTTTCTTATTATGATTATTATCAACCTGAAGCATATATTCCTACTTCTGATACATATATTGAAAAAGACCTTGCTATTAATGAAGAGTTAGACAAATTACGTATGCGTGCCACTACAAGTTTATTGAGCGGACGAAGAGACATATTGGTAGTTGCATCTGTTTCTTGTATTTATGGTATGGGAAATCCAACCGAATTTAAAAATGGTATTTTACGTTTAGCTCCAGGCAGTAGAATTAGTCGTCAAAAATTTTTGCATAATTTAGTAGATATTTTATATCATAGAAGCCAAATAGAATTTGAAAGAGGAAGTTTTAGGGTAAAAGGAGATACAGTAGATGTACGCCCTCCTTATTTAGATGTAGGATATAGATTTACTTTTTTTGACGATGAAATTGAAGATATAGAGAGTTTTGAAATAGAATCAGGTAAACGTATTCAACGTTTATCGAATGCAGCAATATTTCCGGCCAATCTTTATATGACCCCTAAAGATAAAACCCAAGAAATTATAAATAATATATATGAAGAACTAGACAGACAGGTAGCATACTTTACAAAAGAAGGACGACTTTTAGAAGCACAAAGAATAAAGGAAAGAGTAAATTATGATGTGGAAATGATAAAGGAATTAGGCTATTGTACAGGAATTGAAAATTATTCTCGATTTATAGATGGCAGAAAGCCTGGATCGCGTCCCTTTTGCTTATTGGATTATTTTCCCGAAGATTATTTAATTTTTATTGATGAAAGTCATGCAACTATACCACAAATTTCAGGTATGTATGGAGGCGATAGAAGTAGAAAAATGAATTTAGTGGATTTCGGCTTTAGGTTACCTTCAGCTTTGGACAATAGGCCTCTTAATTTCTATGAGTTTGAAGAATTAATAAATCAAACTGTATTTGTTAGCGCTACTCCAGGTAATTATGAATTACAAAAGTCTCAAGGAGAAATAATTGAACAAATTGTTAGGCCAACTGGTCTACTAGACCCTATTATTGAAGTACGTCCTACACAAAATCAAATAGATGATTTATTAGAAGAGATTCACCAAAGAGTGCAAAATAAAGAACGAATCCTAGTTACCACCTTGACTAAAAGAATGGCAGAAGAATTAGATGATTATCTAAGAAACATTCACATTAATTCCACTTATATTCATTCAGAAATTGATGCTTTAGAAAGAGTGGAAATTTTAAGAAATCTACGACTTGGAAATATAGATGTTCTGGTAGGAGTGAATTTATTACGTGAAGGATTAGATTTACCTGAAGTAACCTTAGTAGCTATTTTGGATGCAGATAAGGAAGGTTTTTTAAGAGATGAACGTTCTCTAACTCAGACAGCAGGAAGAGCAGCAAGAAATGAAAATGGAAAAGTAATTTTTTATGGTGATAGAATTACAGGTAGTATGCAAAGAACCATAGATGAAACAAATCGCCGTCGAGCTATACAAATGGAACATAACTTAAAATACAATATAACTCCAAAAACAGTTACCAAGTCTATTGAAGAAATTATGGGTCAAACTTCAGTATTGGATATTAAAGAAATTCCTCTCGAATCTGATAATATAGGAAAAAACACATTATTAGTAGCAGAAACAGAATCGACTTATAAAACAAAGGACGATTTAGAAAAAGAATTAATCGTAGTTAAAGAAAAAATGGAAAATGCTGCTAAAAAATTAGACTTTATGGAAGCAGCACGATTGAGAGATTATATGTATTTTTTAGAAAAAGAAATTGCTGAAAAATGAGAGATGTTTTAAGCATTCCTTCAAAAAACGCCCTCCAGAGTATTCAAGAGGGCGTATATTTATTTTCACAATTATTTCATATTTTCTAATTGTGTTTTCAATTTTTCAATCGAACTTTCTGTTTTTTCAATTACACTGCTATTCGACTTCATTTGTTTTTCAGATTTCTCTATAGATTTTTCAATCTTTTTATTCTTCTTTTCTGCTTTTGCTTTAGTTTTCTCTAATTTATCAATTTGCTTTTGCAAATCATTTAAATCTTCTTGATGAGTGTATTCTGCTATCTTATCTGAAAGACTATTTAAGAAAGCTCCCATATTTTGAAACTGCTCTCCATGTGTTTGTGCATTGATATAGTTATTATAACCTGTAGCCACTACCAATGAAACCTCTGATTTCTTTTTATTTCCTGTTACTTTAAAATAAATATCACGCTGTTCATTATTAAGCATTTTCCACATTTCTCCTTTAGCAGACTTAAAGCCTTTATCATTCTTAAAGTTTTTAACTCCTTGCTTGGAGAATTCATCTAAAATTACTTTTTCTACAGTTTTTTTACTTTCATCAAAATTAATTACCCATCCAGAAGCATTTTCATTTTTAATTTTTACTGTTTGAACTTGTGCTTCTTGAGCAAATAAAGAAGAGCTAATTAATAAAGCTATTCCAAATAATACTTTCTTCATATTTATTTTTTTATAGTGCAAAATTAACAAAATTCCCACTAACATATTCCATATTTACTATAAATGATTTGTTAATATTTAACAATTATTCATTTCTGAGCACTACAATTCCATCAAAGACATCAATTAGAACTGGTTTTTCAGAATTCAATTCTCCAGCTATTATTTTCTTACTCAATAAGTTAATCAATTCTTTTTGAATTAGTCTTTTGAGTGGTCTAGCTCCAAACTGCGGATCAAAACCTTTTTCAGAGAAGTAATCCAAAGCATATTCAGAAAACTCTAAGTCTATATCTTTATCCTTCAACAATTCTTGTAATTCCTCAATTTGAATTTTTACAATTCCTTTTATTTGATTTCTTGATAAAGGTTGGAACATGATAATTTCATCAACTCTATTTAAAAATTCAGGTCTAAAATGCCCTCGTAAAACTTCAAACACCTCTGATTTAGTATTTTCAATCAATGCTAAATTTGTCATATCATGATCTAAATCAGAAAATCGTTCTTGAATAATTTCCGATCCTAAATTACTAGTCATGATAATTATAGTGTTTTTAAAATTGACAATTCTACCTTTATTGTCTGTTAATCTCCCATCATCTAAAACTTGCAATAGAGTATTAAATACATCAGGGTGTGCTTTTTCAATCTCATCTAATAATACAACAGAAAAAGGTTTTCTTCTAACAGCTTCGGTTAATTGTCCTCCCTCATCATAACCAATATATCCTGGAGGTGCACCTACAAGACGACTCACACTATGTTTTTCTTGATATTCACTCATATCAATTCTCGTTAACATTTGTTCATCGTCGAATAATGTTTCTGCTAAAGCTTTTGCCAATTCCGTTTTTCCAACACCTGTTGTTCCAAGAAATATAAAAGATCCAATCGGTCTTCTCATATCGTGCAATCCTGCCCTACTTCTTCTTATTGCATCAGAAACTGCTTCAATAGCTTCTTCTTGACCTATAACCCTTTGTCCTAATTCTGATTCTAAATTCATTAATCGCGCTCTTTCACTTTGCATCATTCTGTGCACTGGAATACCAGTAGCGCGAGAAATAGCTTCTGCTATATCTTCAGCATCGACTTCTTCTTTTAACAATCTAGATTCAGATATACTTTCTAATTCTTCACTTACAGATTTAATAATTTGTTCTTGTTCTTGAATTTTTCCATATCTTATTTCAGCAACTTTACCATAATCTCCTTCTCTTTCTGCACGTTCCGCTTGCATTTTAAAATCCTCTATAGCTTCTTTTGCTTTTTGAACT
>DATGSF010000130.1:0-20667 GCA_035302865.1 Chitinophagaceae bacterium | reverse complement strand
GCTAAGGAAAATGAAGAAGAGGACAGAAAAGTGAAAGAAAGAGTAGAGAAATTAAACTTGGCAGATGGTCTAATATTCAATACAGAAAAGCAGTTGAAAGAATTTGGTGATAAAATTTCTGCTGATAAAAAGGCACCAATTGAGGCGGCTTTGGAAAAACTAAAAGAGGCACACAAGTCAGAAGATTTGGATGCTATTGATAAAGCAACTGAAGAGTTAAATAATGTATGGTCTGCTGCTAGTGAAGAAATGTATGCAGGAGGCGCGCAACAAGATGCAGGTGCTGCTGGTCAGGCTAGCGATGATGGAGGAAAATCTTCTCAAAATGGAGATGATGATGTAACCGATGCTGAGTTTGAAGAAGTAAAATAATTACTTCATAATAATAATGTTAAAGGAAGGATTCAATTCCTTCCTTTTTTTAATACTTAAACTATGTTTTTTAGAAGAAAAAAGGATATGATAGATAATTTAAAAGAAGGTAGAGATTTTTTAAGTCAAAATGCCAAAAGAGAAAATGTTATTGTTACGGAATCAGGATTACAATATGAGGTTTTGAAAAAAGGTGAAGGCGATGAAACACCTAATTCTAAAACAGTGGTTACTTGTCATTACGAAGGTAGATTAATCAATGGAAAGATTTTTGATTCTTCTTATAAAAGAAATCAAACTACTAGTTTTCCTTTAAATCGAGTAATTGCAGGATGGACTGAAGGTTTGCAGTTAATGAATAAGGGAAGTAAATATAGATTTTATATTCCTTCAGAGTTAGGTTATGGAAATAGAGCTATGGGGCGCGATATTCCTGCTAATAGTACTTTAATATTTGATGTGGAGTTAATCGACTTCTAGAATATCTAAAAATAAGGGAACAAATATTTTAAGCTTTATAAAGTATAAATCTTATAGAGCAAATATTTGTTTGTATCTTTGTCTATTCAAATATTTATAATTGTATTCAATTTTATGTCAAAACAACAGAATAAAAATATTTGCTCTTTTTGTGGAAAAGATGAAAAAGAGGCCACTTTGTTGATTTCAGGAGTATATGGAAATATATGTAATGAGTGTGCGGAACAAGCATATAAAATTGCAAAAGAAGTATCGGAAGAAAGCAAACAAAGAAGTGCTTTTAAAGTAGAAGATGTGGCTATTCACAAACCTAAGGATATAGCGAAATACTTAGATGAGTATATCATTGGGCAAGATCAAGCAAAAAAAGTAATGGCCGTAGCAATGTACAATCATTATAAAAGATTAATGCATGCAACTGAAGATGATATTGAGATAGACAAATCGAATATTATTATGGTGGGTGAAACGGGTACAGGAAAAACCTTAATAGCAAAAACAGTTGCTAAAATATTAGAAGTGCCCTTTGCAATTGCTGATGCAACGGTATTTACTCAAGCGGGTTATGTAGGCGAAGATGTTGAGAGTATATTATCACGTCTATTACAAGCTTGTGATTACAATGTAGAAGAAGCAGAAAGAGGTATAGTTTATATAGATGAAATAGATAAAATTGGAAGAAAAAGTGATAATCCGTCTATAACGCGTGATGTGAGTGGAGAAGGTGTGCAGCAATCATTATTAAAACTTTTGGAAGGGTCTGAAGTATTAGTACCACCTCAGGGTGGAAGAAAGCATCCTGATCAAAAAATGGTTAAGGTAGATACAAAAAATATATTGTTTATTTGTGGTGGGGCTTTTGAAGGAATTGACAAAATGATTGCTAAAAGAGTTGAAGCATCAACGATAGGTTTTAAGAAAAAAGAGGAAAATGAAATCGATAGAGGGAACCTATTGCAATATGTAAATGCGCAAGACCTTCGGTCCTTTGGGTTAATTCCTGAATTATTAGGGCGTTTACCAGTAGTGACATATTTAAACCCTTTAACTAAGGATATTTTAAAAAGAATTTTAGTAGAACCTAAAAATGCCTTAATTAAGCAATATAAACGATTGTTTGAATACGAAGATATAAAATTGGAAGTAACAGAAGAGGCAATTGATTATATGGTGGAAAAAGCATACAGTTATAAATTAGGAGGAAGAGGATTAAGAACAATATGCGAATTGGTTTTAACTGATGCAATGTTTGAATTACCTTCGCAGGAAGATGTGAAAACATTTGAATTAGATCTTAAGTATGTAAAAGAGAAATTACAGCATGCAAAGTTGGATTTGTATTCTGTAGCTTAAAAATAGATTGTTTAATATAAAAATAAATAAAATGAAAGAATTAATAAATGAATTAGTAGAAAAAGTAGGTTTAACAGAAGAGAAAGCAACACAATCTGTTGAAACAGTTATGGCTTTTGTTAAAAATAAATTGCCTGATGGTTTGTCAAGTCAGGTGGAAAATCTGTTTTCTGGTCAATTTGATTTAAGCAGCTTATTCGGTGGTGGAAGTAGTAAAGACGGTAATGATAAAGGAGGTTCGAATCCATTAAGTGCTTTAAATGATTTCTTGAAAAAATAATTTTATAATAGTTTACTGCTTATAATACTGCTTTTGAATTAAATGTGATGTGTATTATAAGCAGTGAATTTTTCCAGAACTGGAGTTAATTCAAGGTAATTGCTACAGTTATTGGGACAATAATTGTATATTTGTCCTTTAGGCTTTAATTTTTTGTGTACTATGAAGTCAACAAAGTTGTCAAGAAGCTTGACTATATTTTTTGTGTCTTTTTTTATTTTATTAGCTGCTGTGTTTTCAGGCTTTTATTATTACCATACAAATGTTTCTAAAAAACCCAATGTGGCTATCCAAAGCCAACCAGGACAAACCATTCGTCCTTTCTCTTTTATAAATCAAGATGGAGATACAATAACTAAGAAAGATATTGAAGGAAAAATAGTTGTTGTAGAATACTTTTTTACTACCTGCCAAGGAATTTGCCCTATTATGAATGATAATATGTTTACTGTATATGAGGCATTTAAAGCCTATGACGATGTAGTAATTTTATCGCATACGGTGGATCCTAAAAGAGATACAGTAGAAGCAATGAAAGCATATAGTCTTAAATATGATGCAGATCCCAAAAAATGGATGTTTTTAACAGGAGATAAGAAGAAATTATATGATCAAGCTTATTTTAGTTATGGTTTAACAACCGCTAATGAATCTGCGGAGAATATTGATGAAGATTTTATTCATTCCAATGTTTTTGTTCTGGTTGATAAACATGGGAGACTTAGAATGCATTTAAATAAAGACGGTAATCCAGTGCCATATGATGGTACGGATGAAGAATCTGTGGCAAGGCTAATAGAAGATATCCATGAGGTATTAAAAGAAGATTAATGGAAAAAACACAAATGAGTCTGGCTGAAGTTCAAGAAATGGTAGATTCTTGGATTAAAAAATATGGCGTAAAGTACTTTCAACCATTAACAAATTTAGGAATTCTAATGGAGGAGACTGGTGAATTTGCACGATATCTTGTTAGAATACATGGAGAACAGAGTTTCAAAAATAAAGAGGAAGAATCTAAAGCAAAGGATAATCTTAGAGATGAGTGGGCGGATATGTTTTGGGTAATGGTTTGTTTAGCTAATCAATTAAATATTGATATGGAGGCTGCTTTTAAGGAAACAATGGATAAGAAAACCCAAAGAGATGCCACTCGCCACCTTGAAAATGAGAAATTGAAAAAATAATATAGTTATGCGTAATGTTTTAATGATTGCATGTTTAAGTATAGGTTTACTCCAATCATGTAAGAATGTTGAAAAAGAAAATACAGTAGATATTGAAACGGTAAAGCATAATCCAGATATTCCTGTCACTTTAATTGATAATGAAGCTTTTATTGCTGATAAAATTGCTAATACTCATGTGGAGAATATCAAGGTGATTGTGGAAAATGCAATTGAAAATGAAGAGCCTAATATGGAGAACGTGGCTAAGGAAATAGAACAAGAATTGAAAGAAATTTATGCAAATACTAAAATGTCTGATGCACCTTTTAATGCTTTAGATAAGTATTTACGCAAAATTAAAGCACAACTTCCTGACCTAGAAAGATCTTCGAATAAAATTATCCTTATTGAAATGCATACTTATTTAAGTCAATACGATAAGTATTTTAAATAATTACACTTCGCATATCTTTAAATAAGAATTTGTTTAACTGCTTGTTTTTTGGGAAAATAGCATAAAAACTGGGGCCAGAGCCACTTAATTCAGCGTATAATGCACCTTCTTTATAAAGCTTTTCTATGCTTTCTTTAATAATTGGATATTCTTTTTGGACCCAAGGAGAGAAAGAATTTTCTAAATAAAACTTCCATTCATTAACAGGAAGCTTAATAATATCCTTTAAAGGTAATTCTTCTTTTTTAGCTTTTTCATTATTCGAAATTGATAGAAAAGCATTTTTTGTAGCTATTTTGATTTTAGGATTAAATATCTGTATGGTATAATCAGATAAGGAGAAATCTAAAGGCTCTAATATATCACCTCTCCCTTTTCCTAAGCAGGCTTGGTTATGTACGAAAAATGCACAATCACTGCCAATCTTTGCTGCTAAATTCTCTTTTGTATTTTGACTTAAGCCACACGAAAAATAATCATTAATTGCATTAATAAAAGCTCCTACATTCCCTGAGCCTCCTCCTAATCCAGCCCCATTGGGAATATGTTTTAAATGATGAATGGTTATTTCCTTGCTTTTTAGTATTTCAACTTCATTTTGCATTAATTTCCATGTTTTATATAATAGATGCTCACTTAATGGAATGTTTAAATCTTCACCGTAACAGTGTAAATTAAAAGAAGGGGTTTCATGAAATTCTATAGCATCTTCCCAAGGTATGGGGTAAAATACTGTATTAATATTATGGTATCCATCATCTCTTTTATTTAAAACTTGGAGACCGATATTTATTTTTGCTTGAGAAAATAGTAGCATTCCAATTAATCGTTTTGCTTATTTTATTCTTATAAAAGAATGAAGATAATCAAATAAAAGAGGAAATTTAAAAATATTTTATTAAAGCCAGCTATTTATTTTGAATTATTTATCTTTGGAATATTGAGCAATATAATAAATACTTAATTATGGCAATTAGAATATATACTAAAACTGGAGATAAAGGTTCAACAGCTTTAATAGGTGGAACGCGTGTAAGTAAAGGACATATTAGAATTGAGGCTTATGGAACTATTGATGAATTAAATTCACACATGGGCTTAATAGCGGATTTAGCAAGGGATCATTATATTAACGAATGGACTTATGAAATTCAGGATAGGCTATTTACAATAGGCTCAGCATTAGCAAAAGACCCACAAAAAGATATAAAAATGGCACTGCCTAATCTGGAGCAAAAGGATATAGAATGGCTAGAGGATAAAATAGATAATTTGAATGAAAAATTACCTGAGTTAAAATCCTTTGTGCTTCCTGGAGGACATGTTGCAAGTAGTGCCGCACATGTAGCGAGATGCGTATGTAGAAAGGCGGAAAGAATCTGCGTAATTATGCAAGATGAGGGTGAAGAAGTTCCTGAATTTATATTGCCTTATTTAAATCGTTTGTCTGATTATTTGCATGTGTTGGCTCGTTATATTTTACTTATTAATAATGTGGAGGATAAGCCTTGGATTGCAAGAAAATAAACTGGCTTAATTACATAAGAAAAAGTAGATATTTTCGTTTTGTATTTAGTGTGAAATTTTAAATTTTATGAGGAGTTCTAATATTAGATTACCTATTTTTAAGTGTTTTTATTTATTATTAGCATTCTTAGTATATTGTTTTCAGGTTTTTGGACAGGAAAAAGTATTTCGTGCTGAGGTTGATCAAAATCCTATAGGAATAAATGATGCAATAGTCTTTACCTTAACATTAGAAAATTTTTCTAAAAATGTAGGTATACCCGAAGTGAAGTTTCCTGAATTTGAAATTATAAACGGACCTTTAAGTTCTGTATCCAGGGAAATTCAAAATATTAACGGGAAAACTACAATTAGCGAAAAAGTATCTTATTCCTATGTTTTAAAAGCCAAAAGAGAAGGCACTTTAAAAATACCTGCTGCACTTGTGCAGCACGAAGGCAAGACATACCACTCTAATTCAGTACAAGTTCATGTACAGCCGGGTTCATTAAGAAAAAATAATCAAAGACAATCGAGAAGAAGAAATCCATTTGATGACCCTTTTTTCGATGATCCCTTTTTTGACAACTTTGTAGAGATGGAAGAAAGGATGCGAAGGGCTATTGAGGATTTTTTTGGGGAATCTAGACCTAGTCAACAGCAATTAGACTACCGAGAATTTACTGAAGACAAACTCAATGAGAATATATTTTTAAAATTAGAAGTTGATAAAAATGAACTGTATGAAGGAGAGCCTTTATATGTTAGCTATAAGCTATATTCTCGTTTGCAGATGAATGTTCAACTGCATGATTTACCTGATTTGAATGGATTTTGGTCTGAAGATTTTGAGTTGCCATCACAGATAACACCTAAAAAAGAAATTGTAAATGGTAAAGAGTATAATGTTTTTACAGTTAAAAAGTCAGTACTTTATCCACAATTGACAGGTTCGCTAATTTTAGATGAAGCAGTAGCTAAGGGACAAGCTTATGTTGCTGATTTAATAACCGATAATTGGGGAAATCGTTTTGTTACACAGAAAAGTGTAGATGTTACTATAAAAAACAAACCAATTCCCATACATGTAAAGAAATTACCAAAATTAAAAAGAGAAAGTGTAAACTATTCTGGATCGGTTGGAAAAATAACACGAGAAATTATTTTGGAGAATAGTGAAGTGGATATAAACGAACCTGTTTTATTGAAAATAAGATATAAAGGAATAGGAAATCTTGCTTTAATAACAGCTCCTAAAATTCAATCTGATAATAGCTTGGATATTAATAAACCCAAACGGCTTAATAATTATGAATTGACCTCTCGTGGTTTGGAAGGAGAAATTGAATTTGAGTATTTAATTTATGCACGACAAGAAGGAAGTTATAGGATTTTGATTCCAGAAGATGCTAGTTTTGATTATCAAGAAGAAAAATATGTTTACTTTGAGGAGGAAGAAGAAGAGATACACTTTACTGGAGTTTTGGATGAAAATAATTTAAGCGGAGAACAGGGGCTTTCTATATTTAAAGGAAATGAGGAGAGTAAGCCAATCAGTAAATTAAATTTATGGTGGTTGTTATTGCCTATTATTATTTTAATTGCTTCTTTTAATTCTTCAAAAATTAAACATTTCTCATTTAAAAAAGAAGGAATAAGAGATATAGATAAGGAGGCGTGGAAACGTTTAAGTGTAGCAGCAGATTATATGAAAAATAAAGAGGAGAAATTGTTTTATGAGGAGATTTCTAAATCTTTATTACTTTTTATTAGTGAAAAACTTTCAATTCCTTTTAGTGATTTAAATAAAGAAACATATAAGAAAGCACTTTTGAGTAAAAATATACCTTATGAAAAGTGGGATGAGATAGATAAGGTTATTGAGATTAGTGAAAGAGCATTGTACAGTCCAATTGCCAATGTGGAATCTATGGAGGAAGTATTAGAAAAAGCCAAGAACTCTATGGTTATTTTACAAAAATATTTAAAAAATAAAATGTAAGAAATGAAGAGAATAATATTTGTATTGTTCATTTTATTTGGCATTTCAATCCAGATGTTTGCTACAACCTGGGATGAAGGTATAGCATTGATGGAAAGCAAAAAATATAGTGAAGCTAAAAAATATTTTGAATCAAGAGAAAAAATAGAAATGAACCTCGAATATTATAGTCATCTTGCTTGGATTAACTATCAATTGCAGGAATATGAAGAGGCTAAGCTATGTTTATTAACTGCTCAAAAGCTATATGGCCCCAATAGGTGGTTATTAGAAGCTTTGGAAAAAGTAAATAATAACTTAGGATTGTCTCATATAGAACATAAGCAATCATGGGGCTTGACAACTAAAAACGGAAGCTTGTTTAGCATGAATTCCTTGTTTTATTTTATTTTAACTTTAAGCCTAGTTATAGCTTTTATGCGTTTTGTATACAAAGGCAAAAGAAACGTAAAACTGTTTGTACAAATCGGCTTGTTAACTATAATAAGTGCAACTTTCTTACAATTAATTTGGCAACAGTATCAATTTAATAAGCTCCCTGATGGCATTTTAATAGAAAATCAAACCTGGGATTTAAGAAAGGAAAATGAGGTTTTTTGGCCCAAAGCTTTATCGGTTCGAATTGTGCATGACAAAAATAATAGCATGATAATAAAAAATACTTTAGGTGAAGAAATTGAAGTGCCACGAAATGCATTAAAAACTCTGTAACTTTGTAAATTGATTTAAAGTTAAAAATAGAAAAGTATTTATTAATTTTGCAACATGCCAAAAATATCTTTACGCGGACAAGAAATGCCGCCATCGCCAATTCGTAAATTAAATCCCTTTGCAAATGAAGCTAAAGCTAAAGGAGTAGAAGTATTTCACTTAAACATAGGGCAACCTGATATTGAAACTCCTCCAGCTATTTTAGATGCTGTTAGAAATTTTGATGAAACAGTATTAGAATATAGCCCTAGTCAAGGGTTTGCATCCTATAGGGAAGCATTAGCAATGTATTATAAAAAGAATGATATTTCAGTTAGTCCTGATGAAATTATTATTACAACTGGGGGGTCTGAAGCTATTTCATTCGCTTTTAATGCTTGTTTGAATCCTGGCGATGAAATAATAGTGCCAGAACCTTTTTATGCTAACTATAATGGATTTGCTAGAGCAGCAGGAGTGAATATTGTTCCTATATTTTCATCAATAGAAACAGGTTTTGCTTTACCACCAATTGAAGAGTTTGAGCGTTCAATAACAGCTAGAACTAAGGGGATTATGATATGTAATCCTAATAACCCAACAGGTTACATGTACTCCGAAGAGGAGCTAAAAGTATTAAGAGATATATGTATAGAATATGATTTGTTTCTTTTTTCAGATGAAGCATATAGGGAGTTCTGCTATGATGGATTAAAGCACACTTCAGTTTTATCTTTAGAAGGCTTAGATGAACATGCGATTTTATTAGATACTATTTCTAAAAGATATTCTGCCTGTGGTGCAAGGATAGGAGCCTTAGTTACTAAAAATGCAGCTGTTTATGAAGCTGTATTAAAGTTTGCACAAGCAAGACTTTCACCTCCAACATTGGAGCAGGTATTGGCTGAAGCAGCGACAAAGTTGCCTGATGATTATTTTGCTGAGGTATTAAAATCATACCAGTCGCGAAGAAATGTTTTAGTTAAAAGATTGCGTGCTATTGAGGGTGTCGTATGTCCAGAACCTAAAGGAGCATTTTATGTGATGGCTTCTCTGCCAGTTGATGATTCTGAGAGGTTTTGTGAATGGATGCTTTCTGAGTTTTCTCATAATAATAAAACTATAATGATGGCGCCAGGGAATGGTTTTTATGCCACTGAAGGGTTGGGTTCCTCTGAAGTGCGCTTAGCATATGTTTTAAATGAAGAGCGAATTAATGAAGCAATGGACTGCCTTGAAGCGGGATTAAAAGCATACAATGCCTTATAATTTATGGAAAATAAATTTTAAACACTCTAATGGGTATGAGAAAATATTTTTATGTAATAATAGTTTTGCTTTCCATAGGCTTTATAACATTTTTAAATTCTTGTGATAGTGCCACTAAGGAAAAAAAAGCGAAGCTTAGTCAAGTTGAAGGAGAATTGTATTTGGGAATTGATGAAGGGCTTGAAGGGGTTATGTCTCAGATTGTAAAGGTTTATGACTCTTCTTTCCCCAAGGTACAAGTCGAGATGTCCTATGATTATGAGAATAATATAATGGAATCCTTAATGCAAGATAGGATAAAAATAGCTGTTATAACTAGAGATATAAAGGAGTCAGAGAATGCTTATGCTGAGAAAAATAGATTTAAATTAAAGTCTTTAGCGGTAGCCAAAGATGCAATAGCAGTGATAGGTCATCCTGAAAATGAGGATTCTTTTCTTACAGTTTCTCAAATCAAGAGTATTTTAAAAAATGAATTTTCTAGAGATTATAATGTAATAATCAATTCTGGTAAAAGTGCTATTGCTCGATTTTTAAAAGAGGAGGTTTTGGACAATGAGGAGTTTGGTGAAAATATTTATAGTCAAGGAACAGATCAGGAAATAATTGATTATGTAAATAACAATAAAAATACAATTGGTTTTTTATCAATAAACTTTTTATACGACGAAGAGTCTAAAATGCATACGCCAGAGTTTAGGAATGATATTAATATGATTCCTATTTACAATGATAGCTTGGATAAGTTTGTCTTACCCTATCAAGCGTATCTAGCATTGGATGAATATCCTTTTACTCGCTCGATTTATTTTATTAATAGAGATAATAGACAAGTGCCAAGTACAGGCTTTGCAAATTTTTTAGCTTCTGAACCGGCACAGTTATTGTTTAAAAAGGCAATGTTTGTACCTTTGCGAAGTCAATTAATAATTAGACCAGTAGAAATTCTTTAAATTTTAATTTTAAACTCAGATAAATTTTATGAAAAAAATAATCGCAGTAATAACAACAGCAGCTGTTTCAATGCAATTATATGCTCAATCAGTTGATGAGGGTATTAAGATGTATCAATATGAAAAATTCGAAACTGCAAAGAATATACTATCTTCCCATGCAGAAAAAAATGATGAGGCAAATTACTATTTAGGTTTGTCTTATATAGGATTACATGATTTGAATAAAGCCAATGAGGTTTTTAGTAAAAATGATCATTATTATAATGTTGCTGGAAAAGCTAGAATTTTATATTTGCAAAATAAACCGGAAGAAGCTCAAACACTATTGGAAGGAATAGTAGATAAAGCAAAAAAGAGAGAATGGGAAAAATTAAGTGTTGCGGCTGACGCTATTACTTATACTGAAGGAGGTAATGTTGCTTTAGCTTTAAGCTGGTATATGTCAGCTTTAGAAAGACAAACAAAAAATGCAGATTTGTATATTTCTCTTGGAGATGCTTATATGAAGTTAGCTTCTGGAGGTGGTAATGCAATGACAAATTATGAAAAAGCTGTTGAATTAGGAGGGAGTAACTCACTAGCTTATTCTAGAATTGGTAGATTATGGTATGTTGCACAGCAATATTCAGATGCATTAAATGCTTATAATCAAGCTAAAGATGCAGATCCTGAAAATCCATTGCCTTATAGAGACCTAGCAAAAGCATATCAAAAAGCAGGTAACTATAAATATGCTTTAGAAAATATTGAAGAGTATTTAGCCAAATCGGATAAATCTGTAGATGATAAAATAGAACATGCTAATATTCTTTATGAAGCTGGAGAATTTGCAACAGCAAAAGAAAAAATGGAAGAACTTATAGCAGAAGGACATGTTCGTCCCTATATGTATAGAATTGTAGCCTATACCTCTTTTGAAGAAGGTGATGTTAAAGCGGCAGAACGTAATTTGAATTTATTCTTTGAAAAATCTTCTGAGAATGAATATATTAACAATGACTATATCTATGCTGCGAAAATTTATACAAAACTAGCTAATGAATTAAAATCAGAAGCTCAAGCAAATGTTGAAGAAGGTGAAGAGGTTCCTGTATCTTCTGAAGAAAAGAAATACCGTGATAAAGTTGATAATTACTTGTCAAAAATAGAATTGGAAAACGATAATCAAAAGGCTGATATTTATAAGGAATTAGCTGATTTCTTTAAAGATGAGAAAGAGTATGCTAAAGCTGCTGCTTACTATAAAAACATTGTTGAATTAGAAGAGAGAGAAGCAAAAGTTTTAGATTATTATTGGTGGGGTGTTTGGAATTTTTATGCTCAAAATTTAGATGAAGCATTAGAAGCATTTGAAAAAATGAGTGAAAAGTTTCCAGATGAAGGTTCTGCTTTATATTGGCAAGCAAGAGTAAAGGCTGCTAAGGATCCAGAAGCAAAAGGAAAAGAAGCTATGGAGTCTTATAAAAAATGGTTAGCTTTTGAAAATGAAAATTATACGCATTCAGAGCAAGAACTAATGACAGCTTATCAATATGTGACTTTTTATTATTATAATCACGATGATAAAGAAAATGCATTAAAATATGCTAACAAAGTAAAAGAATTGGATAGTGAAAACTCTTTTGCTAACCAAATAATCAAATATTTTCAACAGCAATAATTATATTATTATTTCTCTTCTAATGTAAAGAAATAATAATTACTTAAATTTGCAAGCATTGGTATTTATTTACCAATGCTTTTTTTATGATACAAATTCAAACAGATAAAAAAGTTTATTTCGCCTCTGATTTTCACTTGGGGATTCCAAATCTTGAAAATAGTCAACGAAGAGAAAGAAGAATCGTTCAATGGTTAAAAACTATTCAGTCCGATGTGGGCGCATTATTTCTATTAGGAGATTTGTTTGATACTTGGATGGAGTATAAACATGTTGTACCAAAAGGATATATACGATTTTTAGGAGCCTTAGCGGATTATGCAGATGCAGGAATTCCTATCTATATATTTTCAGGAAATCATGATGTTTGGATGAAAGATTATTTTGTTGAAGAACTTAATGCTACGATTTGTCATAAAGAGCAATTGATTAAAATCAATGACACCCTTTTAGAAGTGGGACATGGAGATGGATTAGGTCCAAAAGATAAAGGATATAAAATTCTGAAATACATAATGAGAAATTCTTTTGCACAGTGGATATATAGAAGATTTCATCCTAATTTTGGAATTGGTCTAGCTTCTTATTTGAGTCAATTAGGTCCAAAACATCAGTCTGATAAAGAGAATGTTTTTCTTGGGTCAGAAAAAGAATGGATTATTCATCATTGCGAAGAGCAATTGAAAAGACATCCTATACAGTATTTTATATTTGGTCATAGACATTTACCCATAGAATTTTTATTGAGTAATAATAAATCTGTTTATATTAATTTGGGCGATTGGATTAAGTTTAATTCCTATGTCTGTTTTGAAAAAGGAAAAGCAAGCTTAAAATATTTTCAAAATGAAGAATAAACGATTATGGATTATGCGTCATGGTGAAGCAGAGAATTTTGCTATTGATGACCATGAAAGAAGGCTAAGTTCTTATGCAAAAGATCAATTTCAACAAGTATTTGAACAATTAGGTACAATTGATAAGGATATAGAACTTATTGTTTGTAGCGATGCAAGAAGAACCATGGATACAGCTAAGCAATGGAAAAACTTATTGAATTATAAAAATGAAATATTATCAAGTTCAAATTTATATTTAGCATCAGAGTTTGAGATTTTAAATTTTATTCAAAATGATAAAAAAGTACAAAATGCAGAGAATATTCTTTTGATAGGACATAGTCCAGGAATAAGTAATTTTGCAATAAAATTAATGAAGAGTAAAAATCATGCTTTTCAAGGATTTCCTACTGGAGCTCTTGTAGTTATGGATCTGCCTATATTAAATTGGCAAGAAATAGATTTTGAACTAGGAAGTTTTATTAAATTTGTATACCCTTAAATAATTGAGCGTGAACAAAGAATTTTTAGAAAGATTAAAAGAACTCTATAGAAAAGAGTTTGGAGAAATTGAAGATTTTGAATTATTGCCACTATCAGGTTCAAAAAGACGATATGTTCGTTTTATTAATAAATCTGGAGATTCAATAGTTGGAGTTTATAATCCTAATAAGCAGGAAAATAATACATATTTTTATTTTACTAGCGTTTTTAAAAAGAATGAACTTAAGGTTCCGGAATTAAAATGGAAATCTGAGGATAAAGTTTATTACTTCATAGAAGATTTAGGAAAGCAGAGTTTGTTTGAAAAAATTATGAAGGATGGATACACGTCAGAGGTCGAAAATTTAATGAAGGAAGCTTTGAAACATTTAGTGCATTTCCAATTTAATGCAGGTGGATCTATTGATTATGAGATGTGTTTTTCCTCTAAAAAATTTGGAGCTAAGCAAATTTATTCTGATTTGTTATACTTTAAGTATTACTTTTTAGATATGCTTCCTATTGAATATCATACTGAAGATTTGCTTTCAGAATTGCAAAGTTGGAGTGAAGAATTGTCTTCTATTGGTCCGGTAGGCTTTATGTATAGAGATTTTCAAAGTCGAAATATCATCTTAAATGAAAAAAACGAACTAGGATTTATAGATTTTCAGGGTGGTATGCAAGGATTTCCAGGATATGATTTAGCTTCCTTTCTATGGCAGGCGCGCGCAAAGGTTCCTATGGCTTTGAAGAGAAAACTACTGAATTATTATTATGATTATTTAGTAGAATATGCTCCAGGAATGTCTACAGTTAATGAAGATGCATTTAAAAGAGACTATTTGAAATTTGTTCTTTTAAGGATTTTGCAAACTTTAGGTGCTTATGGTTATTTAGGCTTAATTCAAAATAAACCAC
Organism: Chitinophagaceae bacterium; assembly: GCA_035302865.1. Taxonomy (GTDB): domain Bacteria; phylum Bacteroidota; class Bacteroidia; order Chitinophagales; family Chitinophagaceae; genus DATGSF01. Next base: position 6,233 of record DATGSF010000130.1, on the reverse strand, counting down.
ATTTTATTAGTTCTATAGTACCAGCTTTAGAACAATTAAAAGAATATTTAGAAGAGTTTTCCACTTACCCGAATTATAATGAATTAAGACAAACTTTAGAAAAGGTTGTGAAAAAAGATATTATAAATTCTTTTAAAAAAACCAAGTATCCAAAAGAAAATGTAGAAAAATTAAGAATTAAGCTTTTTAGTTTCTCTTACAAAAAAGGCTTGCCTAAAGAAAATTCGGAACATGGGGGAGGCTATGTATTTGATTGTAGAGGAATTCTAAATCCAGGTAGAGAAGAGGCGTATAAAACGCTTACTGGAAAGGATGATGAAGTGCAGTACTATTTGGAAACAAAAACACAAATGCCTGAATTCTTAAAATATGTGAAAAGATCTTTAGATATTAGTGTTATGAATTATTTAGATAGAGGGTTTGACTCTCTTTCTATTGCATTTGGTTGCACTGGTGGGCAACATCGTTCTGTTTATGCAGCTGAAAAAATAAAAAAATATTTGGAAGAAGAATTTGAATTGAGTGTTGAGCTCGTTCATTTAGAGCAAGAAGAGCATGATTATACCAGACGCTAAAAGAATAGCAAATACTTATTGGGAAAGCGAAGAAGTATTACGTTTATCTCAAGAAATATTAGGTTGTTATCTTGCAACTAACCTAAATGGAGAGTTTTGTTATGGACGCATCGTAGAAACAGAAGCTTATGAAGGAATAAATGATAAAGCAGCACATGTGTTTGACGATAGAAAAACTGAAAGAACAAAGGTAATGTATGGAAAATCAGGACATGCTTATATTTATCTTTGTTATGGAATTCATCATTTGCTAAATATTGTTACTGCGCCAGAAGGGATACCACATGCTATTTTGATTAGAGGAATTGAACCTATACAAGGTGAAAAAATAATGGCATTACGATCTAATAAAAAGATAGGAGATAAAAGAATTGGTCGTGGTCCAGGAAATGTTTCGAAGGCTATGGGTTTGCATTATAAAATGACAGGTATTTCTTTAGATAGTGAACATATAGGGATTTTTAAACCACATAAATTTCCATATTTTAATATTATTAGAGGAAGTAGAATTGGTGTGGCCTATGCAAAGGAGGATGCTCTACGGCCTAATCGTTTCTGGATTGAAAATAACCCACACGTAAGTAAATAAATCACAATGAATAATGTAATTTTACATTTTTAAAATAAAAAACTTGTTATGAGTAACTTATTAGATGGGAAAGTAGTTTCCGAACATAAATTAATAGAAATTGCTAAAAAAGTAGAAAATCTTAGAGCAGAAGGTTTGAGGAAACCGCATCTTGCAGCTATTTTAGTTGGAGAAGATCCAGCTAGCCAAACGTATGTGAATTCTAAAGTTCGAACTTGTGAAGAAATTGGTTTTGACTCTACTTTAATTCGTTATCCTGAAACAGTTACTGAATCTGAATTATTAGAAAAAATTAAAGAAATTAATGCTAACGATGGGGTGGATGGTTTAATCGTACAATTACCACTTCCTAAACATATAGAGGAAAATAAGGTAATTGAAACTATAGATCCTGCAAAAGATGTTGATGGTTTTCACCCTGTGAATGTTGGAAAAATGGTTTTAGAGCAAGAAACATTTATTTCTGCAACACCATATGGTATCATGATGCTCTTAGATCATTATAATATCCAAACATCTGGCATGCATTGTGTAGTTGTTGGCAGAAGTAATATAGTAGGCACGCCAATGAGCATTTTGTTAAGCAGAAATAACCAGCCTGGCAACTGTACTGTTACCTTAACGCATTCACGTACTAAGGATTTAAATGAAATTTGTGCATCGGCTGACTTATTAATAGCAGCTATAGGAAAACCATTTTTTGTTAAAGAAAACATGGTTAAAGAAGGTGCCATAGTTGTGGATGTTGGAATTAATAGAATTGAAGATAAGTCGAAAAAATCAGGAAGCCGATTAGTAGGGGATGTGGATTTTGAAGCCGTGAAAAATAAAGTAAAATATATTACTCCAGTACCAGGTGGTGTTGGAAAAATGACTATTTGTGCTTTAATGCAAAACACCTTACAAGCTTTTGAGCAAAAATTTAAAAAGTAAATAGTAATGAAGTATCCAGTAATGGAGCATTTTTACACCTTGCAAGGTGAAGGGAAATATACAGGACATGCAGCATATTTTATACGTCTTGGCGGTTGTGATGTGGGATGTGTTTGGTGTGATGTTAAGGAAAGCTGGGCCATGGACGTGCATCCCTCTTATTCAATAAACGAAATATTAAATTGGGTAAAAAAATATCCTGTAGAAATTGTTGTTATTACAGGTGGAGAACCTACATTACATAATTTAAATGAATTGACAGTTTCATTGAAAAATGCGGGATATAGAACACATTTGGAAACAGCAGGAACGAATTTAATTACTGGGAAATGGGATTGGATTACTTTATCACCCAAAAAATTTAAAGTTCCCTTAGAAGAAAATTTAAAACTTGCTAAGGAATTAAAAGTTGTTGTCTTCCATAAATCGGACTTTGATTGGGCAGAAAAGTATGCAGCTAAGATGGATCCGAACTGTCTGTTATATTTACAAACGGAATGGGACAGAAGAGAAGAAAATATTCCCTTAATATTAGATTATATTGCGAGAAAGCCGCAATGGGTTTTATCCTTACAAACACACAAATATATTAATATACCTTAATTTTTTATAAATGTCATATATTCAAGCAGTTATCCTGGCCATTATTGAAGGGTTAACAGAGTTTTTACCCGTATCATCTACTGGCCATATTATGATGGGAGGAGCCGTTATGGGTTTAGACTTAAATGATCCCTTTATTCAATTATTTACTGTTGCAATACAATTAGGAACTATACTTTCAGTAGTGGTTTTATACTTTAAACGTTTTTTCAAATCTTTTGAATTTTATTTTAAACTTGCAGTTGCAACTTTACCTGCAGCAGTTTTGGGCTTGGCTTTTGATGACCAAATTGATGCAATGTTAGGAAATCCTGCAGTAGTGGGAATCTCTTTAATTTTGGGAGGAGTTATCTTAATTTTTGTTGACCGCTGGTTTAAAAATGCTCAGGAAGATAATGCAGACAATATTCCTTATTTAACTGCACTGAAAATAGGTTTTTTCCAATGCTTAGCAATGATTCCTGGAGTTTCGCGTTCTGCAGCTTCTATTGTTGGAGGTATGTCTCAAAGGTTAACTAGAAAAGCTGCTGCAGAGTTCTCTTTCTTTTTGGCTGTACCTACAATGGTGGGAGCAACAGGAAAAAAAATGTATTCTTTTTTTAAAAACCATGGTGCTTTGAATTCCGAAGAAGTAAATCTATTAATTATAGGAAATGTTATAGGATTTATAGTGGCCATGTTTGCAATTAAAGCTTTTATAGACTTTTTGAGCAAAAAAGGTTTTAAGGTTTTTGGATATTATAGAATAATTATAGGAGTTTTCTTTTTGATTTTTGTGTTTTCTGGAACTATTAAAGAGGAAAAGAAAATAGTGGAAGATGGAATAACTTATACAGAACAGATGGATTTAAAATCGAGTTCGACTGCTTTACAAAGAGAATTTAATAATAGATTTTAAAACCTGAGTAACAAGTAATTTTACTTAAATCCTTTTAAATTGATGGACTTTAATTAATTTCCACTTTTTAAGAGGATTTTTCATGCCTAGAATTTTTAAAATTTACTCGCAGTCATTCAGTGGCTTATCTCGTGAAGCATGGTTATTATCTATAGTTATGCTCATTAATAGAATGGGTTCTATGGTTTTACCCTTCTTAGGGGTTTATATGGTTGATAAGTTAGGGTTTAGCTTAATAGAGTCAGGTTGGGTACTGAGCGCCTTTGGTTTGGGTGGATTAATAGGATCGTTTTTAGGAGGACGGTTGACTGATAAATTTGGAGCTTATAGCGTACAAACTATGAGTTTGTTATTGAGTGTCCCATTCTATTGTTTATTACCTCTATTTACAAGTGTTGGAACTTTAGCATTAATGATTTTTATTCTCAGTATTATAGTAGAAATGTTTAGGCCAGCAAATTCTGTTGCTATAACGCAATTTGCAAATCCTGAAAATATTACTCGAGCTTTTTCTTTGAATAGAATGGCAGTTAATCTTGGTTTCTCTTTTGGGCCAGCTGTTGGTGGTTTATTAGCGGCAATTTCTTATAATTTTATGTTCTTTGCTAATGCTGCATCTGTTTTAATTGCTTTAATAGTATATGTAAGTTTTTTCAAAAAAAGAAAAAATACGCATTGTAAAAATCAAGAAGAAAATAAAAATCTTACAATAAATGGAAAAGAAATAAAGGAACGTAATCCTTATTTTGATTTACCTTTCGTTTTATTTTGTCTGTTTTGTACTTTTTTTTCCATCTGCTTTTTTCAAATTTTCAATTCATTACCCTTATTTTATAAAGAAAGTTTAGGGATGAGCACTCAATCTATAGGGTTGGTTTTAGGATTTAGCGGTTTTGTTATTGTTTTATTAGAAATGTTAATTGTATATATTGCTGAACGTAAATTTACCATTAATCAAACCATGCTTATTGGAACACTATTTTGTGTTTTTGCCTTTGCAAGCTTAATTATAGTACCAAATTTATTTTTGGTATATGTTAGCATTTTTCTATTGAGTATGGGTGAGATTTTAGTATTGCCTTTTATGTCAACAATTACCGCTATTCGTTCCACTCCAAAGTCTAAAGGTAGATACATGGGATTAAATGGTGCAGCAGTAGCTGTTGCTTTTATAATTTCACCATATTTGGGAACATTTGTAGCGCAAGATTTAGGATTTCAAAAACTTTGGATAGGAACAGTTGCCTTACTATTGATAACTATGATTGGATTTTATATGACTATTAAAAAATTGGTATAAAAAAATCCAAGATGCTTGAATATCTTGGATTTTTATTAAAATAGCAAGTTTTACATTCTGTTAGGAACATTAATCCCTAATAATCCCATTGTGAAAGCGATAACTTTTGCTGTATATTGAATTAAATGTACTCTGAAAATCTTTGCTTCTTCACTTTCTGCATTCATTACACTACATTGATCAAAAAAGCTATTAAATAATTGCGCTAGTTTAAATGTATAATTGCAAACTACAGAAGGATTGTATTCATTTGAAGCTAATTGAATAATACTTTTTAATTGTTCTAAGTGTAGAAATAAATCTCTTTCTGCTTTTTGCATTTCATAAGAAATTGTAGAAATGTCAGGCAAATTACTATAATTTACACGTCTTAAAATTGATTGAATTCTAGCATGTGCATATTGAATAAAAGTTGCTGTAAAACCATGTAAGTCTATAGATTCTTCAGGATTGAAAATCATCTTCTTTTTAGGTTCTACACGTAATAAATAAAATTTTAAAGAGCCTAATCCAATGGTATCATATAGCTTTTTTAGTTCTTCTTCTGAAAAGTCTTCTGTTTTTCCAGATTCTTCTGTTTGTTTTTTAGCAATAGCACGCATTTCAGCAATCATATCATCAGCATCTACAACGGTTCCTTCTCTACTTTTCATTCTTCCTGTGGGTAATTCCACCATGCCGTAACTTAAATGATAAATGCCTTCTGCACTTTTTTCTCCTAAACTTTCCATAGTAGCTTTCAAAACCTGCATATGATAATTTTGTTCGTCAGCTATAACATAAATGCTTTTATCTAATTGGAAGTCATCATACTTTAATCGTGCAGTTCCTAAATCTTGAGTTATATATACTGAAGTACCATCTCCTCTTAATAATAACTTATGGTCTAATTTTTCTTTTTCTAAATCAATCCAAATAGAATTATCGTCTTTTTGATATACCAATTGCTTTTCTAATGCATCCTCTACCATATTTTTTCCAAGGAGATAGGTTTCACTTTCATGGTAAACTTTATCGAAGTCAACACCAAGGTCATTGTAGGTAATATCAAAGCCTTCATAAACCCAATTGTTCATTTTTTTCCATAATGCAATAACTTCTGGATCATTATTCTCCCACGCGACTAACATTTCTTGTGCTTTTTTCAGAATAGGAGCTTCTTTTTCCGCCTCCTTTTCTTCCATTCCATTTTCTACTAAATCTTGAATCTCCTTTTTATATAAATCGTTAAAAGCTACGTAATAATCGCCAACAAAATGGTCTCCCTTTTTATGTTCGCTTTCAGGTGTTTTTCCTTCGCCCAATTCTTGCCAGGCTATCATCGATTTGCAAATA
>DATGSF010000129.1:0-2375 GCA_035302865.1 Chitinophagaceae bacterium | reverse complement strand
AAAATCCAGAATTCGAGAAGAAAGCTTTAGATGCCAATATTGAAATTCTCAGAGCTTGTACTTTAGTTATGTTACGCACTGGTCAATATTAAATTAGTATAAAATCAAAAACATAATAATTATGAAGAAGTTAATAATTTTCTCTTTTAGCGCATTATTACTTTTTAGTTGCACAGAGCAACAAACAAAAGAAGAAGTAATCGAAAAACAGATTGAAGAAAATGAAATCTTATTAGAAGAAGAAAAACCATCAGCAAAAGAAATATCTGAGAAGCAAGAAAGTATTTCTCTAAATAATGGAGAACGTTGGGAAGTAAATGAGGAAATGAAGCCTTATGTAAATGAAGCAGAAAGTATTTTAAAAAATTATCAAAACACAGAAGATAACAATTATCAACAATTGGCAATTGATTTAAAAGAACAAAATGATGCTTTAATTAAAAGCTGTACTATGGATGGTACAGCACATGATGAATTGCATAATTGGTTGCATCCACATTTACAATTAGTAGAGGGATTAAAGAATGCAAAGAATATAGAGGAAAGTCAAGAATGGCTGGAACAGTTAAATTTATCTATGGAAAAATACCATAAATATTTTAAGTAAGCTTAATAAATAAAGCATAGTTCTTATAGTAAGAAATTCAAATCTAATTTAACTATGCTTTATTCTTAAAATAATAATAGCCTGTTAAAACACAGCATATTATTTTCATTTATCCATGCATTAGCTATCTTTGTAATAACATTAAAGGAGATAATATGCAGAAGATTATAGTGCGTGGGTTGACAATCTTATTTTTTACCTTTTCCATTTTTCACATTGCCTATTCAATGGTAAAGCAAGGTAAAGCTAATGAGGAAGAAGAAATCGCATTTTCTACAGATGAAGAACTTCCTATTAATTATTTAGAAAATTTATATCAAGAATTATTACAACAAGACTCTTTATTACCAAGAGAAGCTTTTACTAATGCGATTATAGGGTATTTTAATTTAAGTAAAAATGCTGTTTTAACTACTGAAAATACAATTCTAAGCATTGCAGATATGAGTCAATCTGCAAATAATAAGCGTTTATGGATTATAGATTTAAAAGCTAAAGAGATTTTATTAAACACTTATGTAGCGCATGGAAAAAATTCTGGAGAAGAATTTGCATTAAGCCATTCAAACCAAATAAACTCTTTACAAAGCTCAGCAGGATTTTATAGAACAGCAAATACATATATGGGAAAGCATGGATATTCCCTACGTCTTGAAGGTTTGGATACCTTATTTAATGATCAAGCTATGCAAAGAGCAATCGTTTTACATGGCGCCGATTATGTACATGAAAATTTTATCAATAATCACAAAAGATTAGGTAGAAGTTTTGGTTGTCCTGCTGTACCACAAGCAGATAAGGATTTTATTATTGAAACTATTAAAGATGGCACTTGCTTGTATCTTCATTTTGATGACGAAAGATATCTGAGTCAATCAAAATGGTTACAAGGAAATAAAGAAAGTACTTGGAAATATTTAGCCGAATTGCAGAATTCGCAAAACAATACAGATTTTAAAGTACAAAAAGAAATTGATTCTAGTTTCTAAATTTAGACAATTTATTAGATTTTCTTCTTTTTAAGCAAGCACGAATCCTGAAAATTAATTATCAGAATTTATGCTTTTCAATTCCTTATATAACAAATGCATAGTTCTATTAAAAACTAAAGATTTATTTGTAATTCTGTCATAAGGAACATTTAATTTATGTACTTGAATTGTATCATGTATGGCTAAACCTACAAAAACAGTTCCCACTTCTTCTTTTTCCCCACCCTTTTCAGGACCTAAAAGTCCAGATACCGCGATACAAACATCAACATTTAAGATATTTCTACCATTTTTCACCATTTGATAAACCACCTCTTCACTGACAGCACCATATTTTTCTAAGGATTTTTTATCCACCTTAGCTATTTTTTCTTTTATATCATAATTATAAGTTATCAGGCTACCATTATAAAACTCAGATATTCCTTGAATATTAGTAAAAGTATTAGAGAAATACCCTCCTGTGCAACTTTCTACTGTACCAATAGTGAATTTATTTTTTCTAATTAATTGCATAACAACATCTAATAAAGACGTATTATTTTCACTAATTATATATTCTTTGATTTCAGCTCTAATTTCATCAAACGCAGTTTCAACTTTATTCTCAGCTTCTTCTTTATTTTTGCCAAAACATTCCATTCTTAACTTTAGCATTCCTATTTTGGGTAAATAAGCCAATTTAATATTCGTATCTAAACTGTTTTCCCAATCCGCAATTTTTTTAGCCAAATCACTTTCTCCTATTCCAACTATCCATATATGTTTGCTATACT
>DATGSF010000128.1:0-17389 GCA_035302865.1 Chitinophagaceae bacterium | reverse complement strand
AACCTTTTTCTTAAAAAGAATTGGAAATAAATAATGCTTAAAAGAACTTCCGCTTTTTTGCCCGAGCGGATTGCAAAGGTAATACCAAGTTTTTAAATAAAAAAATATTTATGAAAGAAAATTGGAAAAAAATTAGAAAAGACCTGTCGCTATTTCTTTAAACAAACAATGACAAGCCTTTTCAATAATTTAAGCAACTAGCATATCGTTGGTATTTGCATCTCCTCTTCCCATATCTTTCAGAAAACGTACATGTGCTCCAATTGCTTTAGTCATAGTAGGATATTCAATGTAATTTAGATCATAATCTATACAGACTTTGCGAACAATTTTGCTAATAGCAGGATAATGAACATGAGATATTTTTGGAAACAAATGATGTTCAATTTGAAAATTTAAACCTCCCACAAGCCAACTAATTATTTTATTGTCTATTGCAAAATTAGCAGTAGTCTTAATTTGATGCTTTGCAAATTCATCTGGAAGTAAATTGGTATCAAAATCAGCTACAGGAAATTCAGTATGCTCTACTGTATGCGCCAATTGGAAAACTATACTTAAAATAAAGCCTCCAACTAAAGCCATAATAATAAAACCAATCAACCAAGCCCATAGTCCCCACACTGCAATAGGTATAATGCAATAAACTACTAAATGGAAAATTTTCACAGCCCAAAAACCCAAATGTTGTTTTGTGTTCATCTTTTTTAAGGGCACAACTCCAATCTTTCCAGAAAAGTATTTTTTATAATCACTATAAAAAACCCAAAAAACATACATTAAAGAATACAAAAATCCAAAATACAGATGTTGAAATTTATGGTATTTCATATGCTTTTGAGTCGGTGCAAAGCGCATTAAAATCCCAATTTCTATATCATCATCTACTCCATCCACATTGGTATAACTATGATGAATCATATTATGTTTTATATTCCACATAAAATGGCTAGCGCCTAACATACTCATAGAATAACTTGCTATTCTATTCTCCCACTTCTTAGTACTAAAGCTACCATGACTACCATCATGCATTACATTAAAGCCTATAGCTGCTACCAGCACTCCCATAAATGCGGATTCTATTATTGCCCAATACCATTCAGGCTTAAAAAGCATGAGATGCAAATAGGTCAATACAAATAAGCCTATTAATATAAAGCCCTTTGTATATAAATTACTATTTCCAGTTTGCTTAATATTATTTTCATTAAAATAAGCATTCACTCTATTTCTTAATTCCGCATGTAAACTAGGTCTAACCGCTGGAAATTTGGGAATTGATTTATTTGACATTAAATTTGTTTATTATTATTTAATTTACACAAAGGTCAGCATTTACTTTGTCAATAACAATTAATATAACGTTATCATGCATAAATATTTTTTACTGCTAGCAATCTTATGCTGCCTTAGCATGATTAACTTCAATGCAAAAGCACAGAGTAAAGCTGGAAAACAGCCTAAGAACACAGAGCACATAGACGATTGGATTTCAAGAGGCTATATTACAGCAAAGCCCTCAGAAAACTTGGAAGATCATTTGAATAATTTAGGTCCAAAATTTTCATATTTCATTCTAGAGCATTCTGAAGATTCTTTTTTACAAAAAGACATAATTCTACCGAAAAACTGGGATGTTTTTAAAAAAAACAGTTTAGATAGTCTTTTAAATTCTGGTCACCCCTTTGCTCAAATGGAAATTCAAAGCTTAATTCCCAAAAACGATAGTCTCTATATTTATTATACGATCAAAGCTAATAGTCGCGAAGTTATAGATACTATTGAAATACAAGGCAGTTTTGAAGTGGAGAATCATTTTTTATATAAACTAATTCAATTCAATCCAGGAGAAACATATAAGCACGAGAAAATTTCAAGAGCATACAGAAAAGTGCAGCAATTGCCTTTTGCAAAATGGACCGCAGAGCCTTTTTTTAATTTTACTTTAGCACAAAATAAATGGATTCTTCCAATAGATAAAGAAAGAGCTAGTAGTATTGATGGTATTCTGGGAATACATTCCGGAGAAGCCTCTTCTCAAACTAGGATAAAAATAACTGCAGATATTGCAATGCATTTGTGGAATATTTTAAAACAAGGAGAAGAGCTTGTATTTAATTACAAAAACCTAGAAGCAAGCTCTCCGCAATTACACTTTAAAGCACATTTGCCTTATCTGGCTAATCTAGATTTTGGCCCTGAAATCGCATTTGATCTAAATTTTAAAGATTCTGCTTATTATCAACAAAAGTTACAAATTGGTATCCGTTATTATTTATCTTATCAAAATTTTATACGTTTTGGATACTATCAAGAAAACAGCCAAATTATTCAAGCGAATTTGCAAAATTTCGAATATTTACAATCCATTCCGGAAATTAACAACTATTCCAATCGTGGAATCGTATTAGGTTTTGAAAGCCAGAATAAAGATGATTTTCATGTTGCTAGAAAAGGCTGGGCTATTAAAAGCAATGTACAATTATTAAATAAGAATATAGAAGCTCATAGTGCATATTTGGAAGAAGCAGAAAAATATAATATCCCTTTAAAAGAGTGGTATGCTGAAGAACAAGCAGCTAATACCTACTTCTGGCAAGCACAAATGGAGGCTTCACTCTATATTCCTTTTTCAAAAAACATTAATTTAGCTCAAAGTTTATCCGTTGCACATAAGAATTTAAAAAACACTTCTTTAAATGCTTTATACAGAATAGGAGGCCAAAGCTTATTAAGAGGTTTTAATGAATTGCAATTTTACACTAAAAGTTATGGAGTTTATACTATCGAACCCCGCTTATTCTTAAATCAAAGATCTTATTTCTTCTTATTTTCAGATAATGCTTGGTTGCATCGGAAGTCAGGTTCGAATTTTCGAAGTGAAATTGTATGGGGTCTTGGGGCAGGAATGTCCTTTTATACTAATACGGGAATATTTTCTTTAGCTTTTGGAGCAGGAAAAGAATACCAAGATGCTTTTAATTTAAGAAAAATTCAAGTTCATATTGGCTATAAAGCATTATTCTAAATGCTTTTACCTAAGAAAATACCAAATACTGTTAATGCTAGACCAGAAATTACACTCAATAAGGTATATAACAAAAAAACAGCGTATTTTCCCTCTTGTAAAAGCAAAACATTTTCTACTGCAAAAGTAGAAAATGTGGTAAAGGCACCACAAAATCCAATAAGAAAAAAATAATAAAAAATGGATTGCAAGAGTTCTTTTTGAATCAAAAATCCAAATAAAATGCCAGCAATTAAGCAACCAATAATATTAGTTAAAAAAGTAGCTAATGGGAATCCGGGTATTTTATTAGATAATAATAAACTAAGAATATACCGAAAAATAGTACCAAAGGCACCTCCAATAGCTACAAATAATATAATTAGAACTTTTGGCATACAGTCTTTATTATTCCTCAAATTTTTGAATAATTATAGAAGAATTTGTGCCTCCAAAGCCAAAAGAATTAGATAAGATAGTGTTTAATTCTTTTTCTACTGCCTCTGCAATGATATTTATTTTCTCTGTATCCACATCGGGTTCTTTAAAGTTTATATTAGGGGCTATAAATCCTCCCTGCATCATTAATAAACTGTAAACCAATTCACTTGCTCCAGCCATCCAGCATTCGTGTCCAGTCATAGACTTGGTAGATGAAACTGGCACTTTCCCTCCCAATGTTTCAAATATCGCTTGTGCTTCCACACCATCACCAGCAGGCGTTGAGGTAGCATGCGCATTTACGTAATCTATAACCTCTTTTGAAATTCCTCCTTGTTCAAGTGCACGGTTTATGGATATTATTTGCCCCTCTTTATCAGGGTTAGAGATATGAATTCCATTAGAAGAAAAACCATAAGAAAGTACTTCGGCTAAGATAGGAGCTCCTCTTTTCTTTGCACTTGATAAAGATTCTAACACTAAAGTTGCTGCCCCACCTCCAGGAACTAATCCATCTCTATTTCTATCAAAAGGTTTTGATGCTGACGTTGGATCATACTCTTGAACCGAAAAAGTTCCTAAAGCATCAAAATTTGGCATACTGTATTTATTCACTTCTTGTGCACCGCCACAAATTATCCGATCTTGCAATCCTTGTTTTATGTACATAAAGCCAAGACCTACAGAATGGGAGCCACTTGCACAAGCTGCACTTATTGTAAAATTAATCCCTTTTAATTTAAAAATAGTTGCCAAATTCATAGTAACTGTTGAATTCAAAACTTGAAATACAGAACCAGACCCTATGAGCATTGTATCTTTTTTATCTCGCAAAATATCTACACCTTCAATAACAGCTTGTGCACTACTATCGTTTCCAAAAATTATTCCAGTTTCATTGTTAGCAACATCCTCTAAGCTCAAATTTGCATTTTCTAAGGCTTCTAAAGTTGAAATATATGCAAATTCAGACTGTTCGGGCATCATTATTCTTGCTCTTCTATCTAAAATCCCTTTTAATTGAGGTCTTTCCACATGTCCTGACAATGCTGATCTATATCCTAGTTCCTTTCTATCTTCTCTAAATACAATACCTGATTTACCCATGCGCAGTGAGGCTTCAACTTCTTTCAAGTTTTTTCCTAAGGATGAATAAATTCCGATACCTGTAATTACTACTCTTTCCATTTTATTATTTACTATTATTCTTAATAGAAGTTACTATTAATCTTTATCTTCTATTACCAATTTAAAACCTACACCATGAATAGTTTGCAAATTCACTTTCTCCTCATCCTTAATATATTTCCTAATTTTAGTCATAAATACATCCATGCTTCTACCTAGAAAATAATCATCCTTTCCCCAAACGTTTAAAAGAATATCATCTCTTTTTAAAACTTGATTGGCATTTAAGCATAAATATCTCAAAAGGTCAGACTCTTTTTGGGTTAATTGAATTTCCTTTCCGCCACTTTTAAGTATTAAATTTGCACTATCGAATTCCATTTCACCCAAGTTGAAAATAGTTTTTTCTTCTTCTTCATTAACCTGTGTATGTTTTAAAAATACTTGCATGCGCAAAAGCAACTCTTCCATATTGAAAGGTTTCGTAATATAGTCGTCGCCACCAGCTTTAAATCCTGATATTCTATCTTCATCCATATTTTTAGCAGTCAAGAATAAAATAGGCACTTTTTCATTTTTCTTTCTAATTTGACTAGCGATAGTCATTCCATCTTTTTTAGGCAACATAACGTCTAGAAGACAAATATTAATATTATGCTTCATAAACAATTGAAATCCTGTTTCTCCGTCTGGCGCATAAAAAACTTCATAGCCTGACTCTTCAAGATTATCCTTAATTATAAAGGCTAATGACTCGTCATCTTCGACCAATAATACTCTTGCTTTTATATCCATGTTATTCTTTTTTTTATCCTTTTAATAATGGAAGCGAAATAATAAAAGTACTTCCTTCATTAATTACGCTTTCCAATTTTATATTCCCATCATGGGCTTTTATAATTATATCTACATAATTTAATCCCAAGCCAAAACCCTTTACATTATGTATATTACCTGTTGGAACGCGATAGAATTTATCAAAAAGCAACTTTTGATGTTCTTCTGCTATGCCAATTCCATTATCAGCAATTCTTACTTCAGCTTTTTTTCTAAGTATAGACAACTCAATATCAACTTTTAATTTTTTGTCGTTTCTATATTTCATTGCATTGTCTAGAAGGTTAGAAAATACATTCTCAATATGTAAAGCATCTATAAACACCTCCACATCTTTGTCAGGTAAATGTAATGAAATTTCTCCATTTATACTATCAAATTTATCTTGAAATTTTTCAACTACAGTAATAATTAATCTGTTAAGATTTATTTTTTCTTTATTTAAAATAATTTCACCCTTCTCTGCATTAGCCATTTGCAACACTCTTTCAACATGTTTAGCTAATCGTACAGCTTCGTTATCAATAATAGTAGCGTAGCTCAATAAACGTTGCGGTTTATTTAATATTTCTGGCTTTTTAAGCACTTCCGCTGCTAACTGTATAGAAGACAAGGGGGTTTTAAATTCATGTGTCATGTTATTGACAAATTCTTTTTGTACTTCTCGCAATCGCTTTTGCTTGAGTATTAAGCTTAAAACATAAGTCAAAAATATGAGTAACAAAAGAATGAAAAAGGTAGAAAAATACCATAAACCCATATTCTTAAATACAAATTCTTTTCTATTAGGAAAATGCACTCCTATATAATAATTATCTCTACTCAATTTAGGGTATTCAAAACTAGAGAACTCATGAGTTTCTTTATTAGAGCCTGTCATATCAATAAAATGACTGGCCATTACTGAGTCTAACATACAATCATAAAAGCAAAATTCAATATCAGTAATCAAGTGAACCTTTTCAAACTCTACTCTTAAAATATGAGACAATAATTTTTCATCTATTTCGTCATTTATTTGTACAACATAATAATCCGGCTGAATTCTATTAACAACATCATAATGCGATGGTTCAATTCCACGCCATTCCCAATAATTTACTGTCGTATTTCTCAAGGCAGCAAAAGCTTTCATATTAAACTCCTTATCTTCTAACATATAAGCTTTTCTAACCCAAAAAACTTGAATTAGCACTATGCCAACTGTGAACATTGCCGACAGTAAGAATATCCATCGAATATGCCTATTTTTCATAATTACTTCTTTATTCTATCTTTATTGTGCGCGATAAAGCTCCCCCAGTCCTGTTTTTTATTTTGTCCTGTTTTTATACTAGCTTGACTTAAGCTTTCTCCTTGAAAATAATGGCACAAAGCAGCAGCTACTGCATCGGTAGCATCAAGATATTTTGGCACTTCTTCAAAATTTAAAATACTTTTCAATACCAATAATATTCTTTCTTTACTTGCATTTCCATGACCTGCAACAGCTTGTTTTATTTTTCGAGGTGCGTATTCTACGGTAGGACTTCCATGCGCCATAGCTGCAGCAATTGCAACTCCTTGCGCTCTGCCTAACTTTAACATAGATTGAACGTTTTTTCCAAAAAATGGAGACTCTAAAGCAACTGCATCAGGAGTATATGTTTGCACTAAAGCACTTACTTTTTCAAAAATATAATGCAAGCGTTTTCCATGATCTTTATATTTAGCCAAATGAAGAACCCCCATTTCTTCTAAAGAAACTTTACCTTTGTGTACTTTAATTACTCCATAACCCATTATTAGGGTTCCAGGGTCTATTCCTAAAATATATTGGGGCATCATCTGAATATTTAAATATGATATACAAAAATACATTAAAAAATTGGAGCAAGAGGATAGCAAAAGCTTTACTCTTTATTATTTTAGTGTATCTTATTTATAATCAAATACTTAAATCATTAAATTGGAAAGAGCAATTTAGTGAAATTCAAAGTAAATTCAACAAAGATTCTTATTTTTTAATCTTTTTCATTATTGCATTCAGTTTTTTAAATTTATCATTGGATGCCCTACGTTGGAGAATGCTATTAAAGCATATTTATAAAGTTACTTTTTTTCAATCTCTAAAAGCGGTATTCTCTGGTTTAAGCATTGCAATAATTACTCCGAATAAAGTTGGTGACTTTCTGGGTAGAATAATTTATTTACCTTCAAATAAAAAAACCTCTGGAGCTTTAAGTACTTTAATTGGCTCTTTTGCACAATTAACGATTACTTATTTTTTAGGGATTCCTGGATTGTTATATTTTATGTTTAACTATCCTACATGGTGGTCCTATTATTTATTAATTGGAGGTTGTATTTTATTTTTTACAATCCTTTATTTCTATTTCAATTTACCCAAATTCAAGAAATATGAATATAGATTTAGAAACATTCGATTATTAAAAGTTCTTCTCTGGACCTTAGGACGATATAATAAAATACAATTAGCCCAAGTGTTATTACTATCCTTAATGCGAATTATAGTTTACAATCTTCAATTTATTATAATTGCATATATTTTAGGTATAGAATTTCATCTATTAGACGCAATATTTTTAACACCTTTAATGTTCTGGTTGATTTCTTTAATTCCTTCTTTTCTACTTGCTGATATTGGGGTTCGCGCCTATGTATCTCAGTTAATCTTTGTACAATCTGGTATTATATCACAAGACTTGGCTATTATGACTGCAAGTATAATTATATGGTTACTCAATATTATTTTACCTGCTCTTTTAGGTTTAATACCTTTGGGGTATGAAGCTTTTTTCAGTAAAAACGGAGAGAAGAAATAATTTTCCTCTCTCTGTTTAATATAGTTTATTATTTTTCCCCCAAATAAGCTACTACCTTTAATTCTATAGCAATAGGAGTTGGAAGAGATGAAATCTCTACTGTAGTTCTACAAGGTTGATTATCTTTAAAATATTCTGCATACACTTTGTTGTATATGGCAAAATCTCTTTTCATATTAGTTAAAAACACTGTAACATCAATAATATCATCCCATGTAGCTCCTGCGTCTTCGACAATCATTTTAACATTATCAAAAACACTTCTGCACTGTGCCTCAAAATCAAATGAGGTATAGTTTCCATTATGATCCAAAGTTAAACCTGGGATAGAATTATCTGCCTTTCTAGGTCCTACACCAGAAAGAAATAATAAATCTCCTGCTTTTCTTGTTAAAGGATATAAACTAACTGGTTTAGGAATTTGTTTGTTATTGTCCATATTTTAATAATTTAATAATTTTTGAATTACTTCATCTAAACGACTATTTGCTAAAAAGTTTTTTTCTAATTCAATATTAAAAGGCACAGGAGTATCCAAACTTGCACAACGCATAATAGGTGCATCTAAAGCCTCAAAGCAGTTTTCTGAAATCCATGCACTTATTTCACCTCCTATTCCACCAGTCAAAGTATCCTCATGAAGTACTAATACTTTTCCTGTTGCTAGAACCGCTTCTTTAATTGCATTATAATCTAAAGGCAATAGACTTCTTAAATCTAAAATATGTAAAGAAATGTCTGGATTATTTTTACTATACTCTTTAGCCCAATGCACGCCCATACCATAAGTAATAATAGTAATATCTTCTCCTTTTTGTACTATATTAGCCTTCCCAATTTCTATAGTATAATATTCTTCTGGCACAGGTTCAGATATACTTCTATACAGAGCTTTATGTTCAAAAAATAAAATCGGATTAGGATCTTCAAATGCAGCTAAGAGTAAACCTTTTGCTTCAGTAGGAGAAGAAGGATAGAGAACCTTTAATCCAGGTGTATGCACAAACCAGGCTTCATTACTTTGGGAATGAAAAGGACCAGCACCAACACCAGCTCCTGTTGGCATTCTTATAACAACATCAGCATTTGCTCCCCAACGATAATGAATTTTTGCAAGATTATTTACGATTTGATTAAAACCTACAGTAACAAAATCAGCAAATTGCATTTCCATCATTGCTTTATACCCCTTTAAAGATAAACCTAATGCAGTTCCAACAATTGCACTTTCACATAAAGGTGTATTTCTAACTCTTTCTTTTCCATATTTATCAACGAAACCAGCAGTAACTTTAAACGCACCACCATATTCCGCAATATCTTGACCCATCAAAACCAATTTTTCATGCTTTTCCATAGCTTGGTCTAAAGCATCTGATATAGCCTGTATGAATCTTTTTTCTGTTTTTTTAGAATTTTCAATATTATCTGTTCTTCCTTGATGCGGAGCATATACATCACTAATTTCCTCTTCAGTTGAAGCTTCTATTTCTTTAGCATTAAATCCTACTTGAATTCCCGCTTCTATTTCTTCTTGAATTTCTTTTCGTATTTTTTCAATTTCAGCATCATTTAATAATCCTTCTTTCTTTAAGAAATTCTCAAAATTCATTACTGGATCTTTCTTTTCCCATTCCGTAAACAATTCTTTAGGCACATATTTCACTCCACTAGCTTCCTCATGCCCTCTCATCCTAAAAGTAATTGCTTCAATCAAAACGGGTTTTTGCTCTTTAATAGCATAATCTCTAGCTTCTTTAACTGCATTATATACTTCAAGAATATTATTTCCATCAATTTTCATTCCCTTCATGCCATAACCAGGAGCTTTATCTACCAAATTATCACAAGCAAACTGTTCATAAATAGGAGTGCTCAAACCATAGCCATTATTTTCAATCATAAAAATAACCGGCAAATTCCAAACTGCTGCTGTATTTAATGCTTCATGAAAATCACCTTCAGAAGTCCCCCCGTCTCCAGAGAAAGCCAAACTTACTTTATTCTCCTTTGCTAATTTATGTGCCAAAGCCACACCATCTGCAATGGCTAATTGTGGACCTAAATGAGAAATCATTCCACAAATATGATATTCCTTTGCTCCAAAATGAAAAGAACGTTCTCTTCCTTTACTAAAACCTTCTTTTTTTCCTTGCCATTGCAAAAATAATTTTTCAAATGGCATATTTCTCGAAGTAAAGACTCCTAAATTCCTATGTAATGGCATAATATACTCATCTTCATCCAAAGCTAAGCTAGCTCCAACTGCAATTGCCTCTTGTCCAATTCCACTAAACCACTTACTTATCCTACCTTGCCTGAGAAGAATCAGCATTTTTTCTTCTATCATCCTTGGTTTTAGAATATATTTATATAATTCTAATAATTCTTGATTAGATAAATCTTTTTGATTAAACTGCATCTTTTAATAAAACTTTACGTCCAAAGTTAATGCAGATTTTGATGTAAATAAACTATTTCATGAATTTACAACATATAATAATATCAACAATGTGAAAAGATTTTTTTTAATTCATTTGCTTTTCATAATCTAATAATATATTTTTGAGAGATTAAGAGTAATTATGATTACTTTTTAATGAGAAAAATACATTTGACACGAATATAAAATTTGAAGACCTTGAAAAGAATATTACTTTTTTGTTTACTAGCAATCCCCTTCTCTTTATGGGCGCAAGAAGGGAAGCATCAAGAAGCGGGCTTAAAATTTGGCGCTGCAAATTATTATGGAGATTTGCAAACTGAAGTCGTTCCCTGGGGGCGTCAATCGGCAAAGACCTACCGACCATCTGTAGGTATTGTGTATAAAAACTTTTTTAATCCTCGAGTAGGTCTTCGATTTGAAATGAACTATGCACGTTTAACTGCTGCTGATTCTCTTTCAAATAATCGAGCAAACCAATTAAGAAATTTAGACTTCACTAATGATGTTGTTGATTTATTTGGTGCCTTGGAGGTAAACTTCCTTCCTGTAGATATTCATAAATTTAAAGTTAGCCCATATGTTTTTGCTGGTATTGGTGCATTTTATTCCAATCCTTATTCTAAAGATTTGGATGGTGAAAAGCAATACTTAAGAAGATTAGGCACTGAAGGTCAAGGTTTACCAGGTTATCCTGATCGTAAACATTATAGTACTATTCATGCTATGATACCTTTTGGTGGAGGTATTAAATTTTTAATAGGTCAAACTTTCGTATTGTCAGCAGAGGCTACAATACGCTATGCAGCTACTGATTATATTGATGACGTAAGCCGTTCTTATGTAAATCTTGATACCTTAATGGCTTACCGCGGCGCAAAATCCGTAGAAATGGCTTATAAAGGAAATCAATTAAAGGATTGGGATGGAAATTACCCTAATTACGAATTTCATAGAGGTGATCATAAAATGAACGATTGGTATTGGACAGTGGGAATTACTGCAACAATATACTTTGATGCATTTAATAGATTAAGAAATAATAGACAAACTAATTGTCCAAGAGTATTTGGAAGAAGATAGATAAGTTATCAATTTCGAACATTTAAAAAAGCAGTTAGTTTTTACTAATTGCTTTTTTGCTTTTAGAATATGTAGCTAATTACGCAAATGGTTTTGTTTTAAAATTATCGACTTTTTGTTATTCACACAAAGACTATTGAACTATATATTAATTTTATAGGAAAAAATGCTACATTTAAATTACGTACGCAATAATTTCTTATCTTTGTACTACAAAAATAACATTTTTTTTATTCTTTAAATATTGATGATGAAAATACTAGTTTGTATTACACAAGCGCCAGATACTACGGCAAAAATCGATTTTACGAATAATGATACAGAGTTTAACCAACAAGGGGTAACTTATATTATTAATCCTTACGATGAATGGTATTCATTGGTAAGAGCGATAGAATTAAAAGAAGCTGGAAATGCTCAAGAAATTCATTTATTAACAGTGGGCGAAGCTAATTCAGATGCCATCATTCGTAAAGCATTAGCTTTAGGTGGTGATAAAGCTTTTAGAATTAATGCAGCAGCAAAAGACACTTATGAAATAGCGGAATTAATTGCTGATTTTGCAAAAGATAAAGATTATAGTCTAATCCTTACTGGAAAAGAATCTATAGATTATAACAACTCTTCCGTTGGTACTGCTATTGCAGGACTTTTAGATTATAATTTTATTGGTTATGCTACTTCTTTAGAGTTAGAAGGGGAAAAAGTTACATGCAAAAGAGAAATCGAAGGTGGAGAAGAAAAAATTAGCACAAGCTTACCTCTAGTTCTAAGTTGTCAAAAAGGTATGGCTGAAGCGCGTATCCCAAATATGCGTGGTATTATGGCTGCTAGAACAAAACCTTTGGAAGTTGTAGAGCCTAGTGCTATTTATAACTTAACGGAAATAGTTAAGTACGAAAAACCTGCTCCTAAAACTGGAGTAAAGTTATTTACAGAAGATCAAATTGATGATTTAGTAGCTGCTTTACATACGGAAGCAAAAGTTATTTAATAATAATCAGTAAAATCAAACAATCAAACATGTCAATTTTAGTATATATAGACCACCAAGATGGTGCATTCAAGAAAAAAGCATTTGAAGCTGTTCATTATGCTTCAAAAATAGCAGAAAATAGCGATAGCAATGTTGTTGCTGTAACTTTTGGAAATCATTCTGATGACACTTTAAATAGTTTAGGACAGTATGGTGCTACAAAAGTAGTTCAATTAGAAGGAGCTGGAGATGTATTTGACACAAAATTGTATGCAAATGAAATAATACAAATTGCTGAGAAGGAAAATGCAAATACTTTTATTTTTAGTTTTGATACTCAAGGGACATCTTTAGCAGGAATGATTGCGGCTAAATTAAAAGCTGGCTTAGTTTCTGGAGCTGTTGATTATCCTGACACCAACGATGGATTCGTTGTTAAGAAGACTGTTTTCTCAGGCAAGGCATTTGCACATGTAAAAATCAACACTGACAAAAAAGTAATTTCTATTGTTCCGAACTCTTTCCAATTTGAGAAATCAGAAGGAAATGCTACAATAGAAAAAATAAATATTCAAGGAGATGTAACAATCGAATCTTTAGAAAAAAACACTGTTGAAAAAGGAGAAATTCCTTTAGCTGATGCTGAAAGAGTTGTAAGTGGTGGAAGAGGAATGAAAGGGCCAGAGAATTGGGGCATTTTAGAAGAATTAGCTGATGAACTGGATGCTGCATTGGCTTGTAGTCGTCCTGTTGGAGATGCAGGTTGGAGACCACATCATGAGCACGTAGGTCAAACTGGAGGAACCATTCGTCCTAATCTTTATATTGCTGTAGGTATTAGTGGAGCAATTCAACATTTAGCGGGAGTTAACTCTTCCAAAACAATAGTTGTTATTAATCAAGATTCTGAAGCTCCTTTCTTTAAAGCTGCAGATTATGGAATAGTAGGCGATGCTTTTGAAATAGTTCCTAAATTAACTGAAGCTATTAAAAGATTTAAAGCAAATCAAGCATAATTTCTGTAATGGAAACAATAAAAAAGCTCCTCATTTAAGGAGCTTTTTTATTCGTAATACTTATTATTTTTAATCGATTACTCTAACATTAACGGCGTTTAAACCTCTTTTTCCTTCTTCTAGCTCGTAAGAAACTTTATCGTTTTCTCTAATTTCATGAATTAAACCAGTTACATGAACAAAAACATCTTTTGATCCGTCTTCTGGTGTTATAAATCCAAAACCTTTTGTCTCATTGAAGAATTTTACTGTACCTTCTTGCATTTTTTTAAATTTTAATTGTTTTTAACTTTGTGAAGTTTTATTTTAAGAAAGTACTTCTTCTTTCTGCTAAACTCTATAATTAATAAATATTCAAATAAGCATATAATATCCTATAGATAAGTACACTTCAATATAGATAAACTTCAAATAAGGTATATAGTTAGGGAAATTCTTTAAGACTGTAAATATTTTACGTTCAATTATCGAACGGTACAATTAAATCATTTTGGCTAAACTTCGCACACGTATATGAATAAAATCATAATTTCGGGTAACTAATCATAGAATAAAATGAATGAACTTATTATTCTATGCAATTAAGAACTTTTTTCTATAGCCTGTGTTTTAATTTAAGTTATTATTTATAAAAAGAACAGCTTAGTTTTTAAGCATCAAGCGTAAGAATAAATAATTTATATTTTTTATCTTATTTACATTTCAATAAATAAAAAACTATAGATTATTTAACGGGGTAAAGGTAAACCAATATTCTGATTAAAAAAGTTTTTTACTTATATTTCCTAAAATAATTTTTCTTTTTTATTAGAAAAAGTTATTTCACAAATTCAAATCAAGAAATTTTAAAACATTTTTTACTAATAACTTCTGTTTCAGCTCTTCATTTTGAATACTTTCTTCAATCAATTTGCCTGGCTCCCATTCTCCTAAAGGGAAAGGATAATCACTCCCCAAACATATTTTATCTTCTCCTATAACATCAATGATGAATTCTAAAGCTTTCGAATCATGGACTAAAGAATCAATCCAGAATTTTCCAAGGTATTTTCTAGGATTATGATCATTATCAATTGCAGTCAAATCAGGTCTACAAACATAACCATGTTCAATTCTTCCTATTGTAGCTGGGAAACTTCCTCCACCATGTGCAAAAGCAAAACGTAAATTAGGATAACGTTCCATAACACCTCCAAAAATTAAGGAGCTGATTGCTCTAGAAGTTTCAGCAGGCATACCTACCAACCAAGGCAACCAATATTTTCGCATTAAATCCATTCCCATCATTTCCCAGGGATGAATAAATATACTAACATTTAAATCATTAGCCGCTTCCCAAAAGGCATCTAGGCTGGAATCATTTAAATTCAAATTATTAACATTTGAACCTATTTGCAAACCTGGCATACCTAGTTCCGTTTTCACCCTTTCCATTTCCTTAATTGCTAAATCAACATCCTGCATAGGGACTGTACCCAATCCTATGAATCGTTTGGGGTATAAGTCTACTACACTAGCAATATGATCATTAAAGAAACGAGATGTTTCAAGAGTATGTTCAGGTTTGGCCCAGTAATTAAATAGTACAGGAATAGTAGAAAGTACCTGCATACTGACATTTGTTTCATCCATATCAATGATACGTGCATCAGCAGACCAAGCATTTTCTTTTATTTCTCTAAAAACCTTATCACCTTTTATCATTCTCGCACAACAAGGTTGATGATGTTCAAGGTGAATAAAATCTCCATATCCGTATTTTTTAAACCAATTTGGAGATTTCTCTGGCATTATATGTGTATGAAGATCTATTTTTTTTATATCCATTTCTCAATAATTTAATTTAACGGCGACGGTGAAACCATGATAGGATAAATCCACCACACATGATTATTAAACCTAACCATAAAAAACGAATATAAGGAAAAAGTACGACTTTTAAAACTATATAATCATCCTGTTGTGCTCTTTGTTTAATTCCTAACTCTATTTTTTCTTCTTCAGGAATTATAGAATTAATTCGAACACTTAAACCCAATTCTCTTAGCGTATCAGCAATATGAGAAACGTTATTGCCATTTAAAATAAACATTGGTTTTGCAACACCTAGCTCTTCATCAAGATCGTAAGCTTTCATTATTGCTTCAACTGGAATGTCTCCCTCTTCATTAACATAAGCTTCGTTTGTGATTTCGGTATTTAAACGTTCAAATACCAAATACCCATTTGCAACAAAGATTGAATCACCAGCTTTTACCTTGACTGGTCTGTATTCACTAGTATCAGTACCTTCTGGATCAGAGATAGAGGTAATATAAGTAAACACGTCATGCGTCCAATAACTTCTATTATCCGGATTAGAACTTAAGCCTCTTTCACCTTTGGGGTTAACAAAAGAGTTAGGATACATTTTGAAGCTTTCTAATAATTCATTCGTCTCTGGATCTCTTTTATCATAACGCAATTTAAAATAAGTAAGCGGAGGATCATTACTTACAACAGAGTCGCCTAAATAGGTAACTTGATATGGACCAATAGGAATAGTAGTATTTCTAAAAATCAGAACATTCTCTCTACTTTCTTTTACATTTTCTTCAAAGGTCTCATGCCCAAAGTCCATTACCCTACCCGTTCTATCTAAAGAAATAACATGTTTATTATATCCTGACAAAAGTATTCCTAAAAGCATTAAACCAAAACCAATATGAGTAACTGCAGCACCTGCTTTTAATATTTTCCCTTTTTGTGTTGCAACCAAATAAAATACATTACAAACTAAAGTAAAGAAAATAGAAAAAGTAAATACAATTAATTGAGGCGGGTGAATTTCTTGCCCAACAACCAACATTATGGTTAAACCTATACTAAGTAAAGAAATAATTCCGACATTAATAAAAAACCTCTTAATATTAGTTTTTTTATACTTTAAGAATAAAATAGCTCCTGACAATAATGCAACTACTATAGCGAACCATACTTGAATATTATTATAGAAAGATATTGGATCGGTTGGAGGTGCAATTTCTGAGCCAGAAATCCAATTATATAATGGTGCCCAAACTGGCAATGAGGTATAAAATATAATTTGCATTGAAGCTAAAAGGAGAATAATGGATCCAATCAACATCCAAAATTCTCTTGTACTTATATGTTCTTCACCTGCAACATGAGGCATTTTACTCCATCTTTTAATTAATAAAAAGAGACTACCAAATATATACAAACCTAATATTATCAATAAGTGATAATACATGGAGTCACCTTTTCCAGTAAAGGAGTGTACCGAAGTGTCTCCCAAAACTCCTGTACGAGTTAAAAAGGTAGAATACCATACAAAAATAAAGGTGAGTATGAAGAATACTAAAGTAATTTTTAAGGATCTACCTGTACTTTTAAATATTACTAAAGTATGCACTCCCGCAATCAATATAAGCCATGGCACCAGAGAGGCATTTTCTACTGGATCCCAAGCCCAATAACCACCAAAGTTTAAAGATTCGTATGCCCAAGCACCACCCATCATAATACCTGCACCAAATAAAGCTCCTCCCATTAAACTCCATCTCAAAGCTGGTTTTACAAATTTCTTATATTCTCCTTCCCATAATGCCGCTAATGATAGAGCGAAAG
>DATGSF010000127.1:0-3513 GCA_035302865.1 Chitinophagaceae bacterium | reverse complement strand
GAGCTTAAAAAGGGGAGAAATCCTCCTTTTTATTCTAAAAAAACAATAACACAAATAAAAAATAGGAAAAACTTAATTTATCAGTAAAAATCGATAATAAAATAGCCGTCATCAAAATGAACTTTTGAGACGGCTACTTTTTTATTATCATTAAAAATTCATTTTCTTATTTAAAAGCACCAATACCAGTAATATCTTGTCCTGTTATTAACAAATGAATTTCATGTGTACCTTCATATGTAATTACAGATTCTAAATTCATCATATGCCTCATGATAGAATATTCACCTGAAATACCCATCCCACCTAAAATTTGACGTGCTTCACGTGCTATATCCAAAGCAATTTCACAGCTATTTCGTTTTGCCATAGAAATTTGTGCAGGAGTAGCTCTACCTTCATCTCTTAATTGCCCTAATCTATGCACTAATAATTGTCCTTTTGTGATTTCAGTAATCATTTCAGCCAATTTTTTCTGAATTAATTGAAAAGAAGCAATTGGTTTATCGAACTGAATTCTCTCCTTAGCATAATTTAAAGCCGTATCATAACAATCCATTGCTGCTCCTAAAGCTCCCCAAGCAATACCAAAGCGAGCGCTGCTTAAACAACCTAGAGGACCTTTAATACCAATTACATTTGGCAAAATATTTTCTTTCGGTACACGAACATTATCAAAAACTAATTCTCCAGTTGCTGAAGCTCTTAAGCTCCATTTACCTGTCGTTTCGGGAGTAGTGAACCCTTCCATTCCTCTTTCCAAAATCATACCTTGAACTCTTCCTTCTGGATTTCTTGCCCAAACAATAGCAATATCAGCAAAAGGTGCGTTAGAAATCCACATTTTAGCACCATTTAAAATTATATGATCACCATCATCTGTAAAAGAAGTTTCCATTGCTGCAGGATTCGAACCGTGATTCGGTTCAGTTAATCCAAAGCAACCCATTAATTCTCCTGTAGCTAATTTCGGCAAGTATTTTTTCTTTTGTTCTTCGCTACCATATTGTAAAATAGGATACATAACTAGTGAACCTTGCACTGATGCAGTGGATCTAACTCCTGAGTCAACACGCTCAAGCTCTTGCATCATAATACCATAAGTTGTATAATCCAATCCTGGACCTCCATATTCTTCAGGAACAAAAGGACCAAAACAGCCATGTTCTCCTAAACCTTTAATAATTTCTTTTGGAAATGTAGCATTTTGTGCATGCTCTTCAATAATCGGACTTATATTTTGCTTTACATAAGAACGAACAGATTCTCGGATTATTTTTTGCTCTTCTGTTAATAATTCATCTAATAAATAATAATCTGGATGTTGATAGTTATCCTTTCTAACCATGACTAATTTTTTTCACAAAGATAAGATACTTCTATTAAATAAAAACAGAAATTATTTTATAAAGCATTAAACCGACAACTTAAAAGCAGGTCTAAGATTTATGAGGCAATACTTATTATATTTTATAGCAAAATAGATTTTACTTATACTTAGGTACTTGTATTTTCTCTAAAAATTTTGTAATTTTGACGCTATTCGTAAATTGGCCATATAAATACCATCATGACAGAATACCATTAAAAAAAATTGGCATAGTTTATGCTGGTAATAATATGGACTTAGTATTTTAAAATCCATTTAATTACCTTAAAAGCACTTTAACGAAAAACAAATATTTAACATGTAAACAATACTATATTATTTTTGTTATTCGTTTATAAGTAAGAAGTTAAGTAAAACCCCCAAAAAAACAACACACAATAAACAAAGTTAAAAAAATACAATATGAGGCAACTAAAAATTGCAACCCAAATCACCAATAGAGACTCTCAAGCTGTTGAAAAATACTTACAAGAAATTAGTCGTATTCCTATGATTACGCCTGAAGAGGAAACAATTTTGGCACAAAAAATAAGAGTAGGAAATCAAAGAGCTTTAGATAAGTTAGTTCAAGCCAACTTGCGTTTTGTGGTTTCGGTTGCTAAACAATATCAGCACCAAGGATTATCCCTTAGTGATTTAATTAATGAAGGAAATTTAGGCTTAATTAAAGCTGCACAAAGATTTGATGAAACCAAAGGTTTTAAATTCATTTCTTATGCTGTATGGTGGATTCGTCAATCTATTTTACAAGCTTTAGCTGAGCAAGGTAGATTGGTGCGTTTACCTCAAAATAAAATTGGCACCTATAATAAAGCAAATAGAGCATATATTGCTTTTGAACAAGAAAATGAAAGAGCACCATCAACTGAAGAGTTAGCTGCAATTTTAGAATTAAACGAGGCTGAAATCTCAAATATTTTCAGCACTAATACACGTCACACCTCATTGGATGCTCCGGTTCATGAAGCGGAAGATGTTGCAATGGGTGACTTGTTAGAAAGTGGAATTGACACGGATGAAGATGTAATGGAAAATTCATTAAAAGTGGAAATTCAAAGAATATTAAAATCATTAAGTGTTAGAGAGGCTGAAATCGTTTCTGCATTTTTTGGTTTAGAAGGAGATGAAGGCCCATCAATAGAGGAAATAGGCTTAAAGTATAATTTAACTAAAGAAAGAATTAGACAAATTAAGGAAAGAGCGGTTAAACGCTTACAAAAAGAAAGATACAGCTCTACATTAAAAGCTTATTTAGGATAAAAATTATCCATTTTGTAAATTATTATAAAAAAGACTGTCGAGCGACAGTCTTTTTTATTCTTGTAATTAAGAAGACAACTTTAAAAATTGATGAATGGTTTCCTTAAAAGACATAAACACTTCATCTTCATCATTATAATTTTCTTTATTAGTTAATAGCAAATCATTTAATGAATCCCAAATTTCTGTTTCATTCTCCGCATCATTAATAATATCTAAAGCTTTTTCATATGCTTCTTTATTTTTAAACAATTCATTGCTATAGAGATACCTATCATTAATTCCTATTTGATTCCTAATATCCTTAAAGTAAACCTTTTGCTTTTCAAGATTTAAATCTTTTTCTACATCAATAAAAGTTGATTTCGTATTATCACTTAATAAAGGATCAACCTTGCGTTCCTTCTCTTTAAGATGCATAACGTCTTCTTCATTTGCGGTTTTTTCTTCTTTTTCATCTAATGAAGATTTTGGAGTCCATTCTTTAAAGAAGTTTTCTTTAATTTCAGAATGATCATCGGGAGGTTCAAAAGAAAAATGATTAGAAGCAAAAGTTTCACTATTATGTACCTTATTGTTGGCAGTTTCTTTTTGTTCTTCAAAATCATTTATTTCTTTTTGTTCAATCTCTATTTCTATATTTTCCGAGGGGACATCTTCTTCATCCGTTTGTTCTTTTTGGAAATTAGCATCGGAAAGATCTTCTAAGTCTTCTTTATCATCCTCTATGTTTTCTTCATTTAATTCTTCTACTGCTTTACTTTCTTCTAAATAATCGCTTCTATCTTCAATTACTTCTTCATTTTCCATTTCCTCCTCCTCATCCCATGAAAACAGCTTAGCATTTGATTCTATTTTTTCTG
>DATGSF010000126.1:0-2878 GCA_035302865.1 Chitinophagaceae bacterium | reverse complement strand
AAATTCAAATAGATTTAAGAAATACTTCGCAAGAAACCTTTGGTGCCTTAATCGAGAATATCGAAAAATACGAAGGAGCAACTACCTTAAGTATTAATTTGTTAGATACTGAAAAAAACAGATCTATTGATATGGTAGGAGAGCATACAAAAGTCTTATTAAATGAAGAGTTTTTAGATTTCTTAAAGGAGAATCAAGTGAAATATATAATCGAAACTAAGTAGTTGATGGTGAATTATGAATTAGAAATGGTATAGGAGTGATGAATATAGAATTTAAAATGAAAAATTAGAAATCAAGAAAATGAAAGGTATTATTTTGGCGGGTGGAGCAGGAACTCGTTTACATCCATTGACGCAGGTAGTCTCTAAGCAATTACTTCCTGTATATGATAAACCAATGATATATTATCCGCTATCTGTTTTAATGTTAGCAGATATTCAAGAAATTTTGATAATTTCAACTCCAGAAGATTTACCTAATTTTAAAAAACTCTTAGGAGATGGTAGTCGTTTTGGGATAAAACTCTCTTATGCGGAGCAACCATATCCTGATGGTCTGGCACAAGCTTTTATTATTGGAAAAGAATTTATAGGAAATGACGATGTTTGTTTAATTCTAGGAGATAATATATTTTATGGTGCAGGTTTTCAAGAATTAATGAAAAATGCCGTTCATAAAGTGGACGAAAAACAAAAAGCCGTTATTTTTGGATATTATGTGGATGATCCGAAAAGATATGGAGTGGTAGATTTTGACGAAGAAGGAAAAGTAAAAGCATTGGTTGAAAAACCGAAAAATCCGCCATCCAATTATGGTGTCGTAGGTCTTTATTTTTATCCCAATGATGTAATACAACTTGCTGAACAAGTACTACCATCTGATAGAGGTGAATTAGAAATAACAGATTTAAATAAATTGTTTTTAAAACAAGAAAGACTGTTTTTACAAAAGTTAGGTAGGGGTTTTGCTTGGTTGGATACAGGAACGCATGAGTCTTTAACTGAAGCTACTGAATTTGTAAAAGCGGTGGAAAATAGAACGGGATTGAAAATCGCTTGTTTAGAAGAAATTGCTTGGCGCAAAAAATGGATAAAGGGGGAAAAAATACTTAAAGATATTGAAGGGCAAAAAGGGATGTACTATAAATTTGTTAGAAATATAATTAAAAGTAAAATATGAAAATTGCAGTTATAGGAACCGGTTATGTGGGCTTGGTTTCTGGTGTTTGTTTTGCAGATATGGGAGTGCAGGTTACTTGTGTAGATATTGATGAAAAGAAAATTGAAAAGTTGAAATCGGGTCAAATTCCAATTTATGAACCTGGTTTAGAGGAAATGGTTGTAAAAAATCAATATGCCGGTAGATTGGAGTTTTCTACTTCTTTAAAAAAGGCAATTCAAGGCACAGATGTGGTTTTTATTGCAGTGGGTACACCGCCACATACCTCTGGTGAAGCAAACTTAGAATTTGTATTTCAGGTAGCAGAAGATATTGGAAAATATATAGAAGAATATAAAGTTATAGTTACTAAAAGTACAGTTCCCGTTGGTACTACATTTAAAGTAAAAGAAATAATTACTGATGAAATTAAGAAAAGGAATCAAGATATTGCTTTTTCTGTAGCTTCTAATCCTGAATTTCTTAAAGAAGGTGCTGCTATTGATGATTTTAAAAGTCCTGATAGGGTTGTAATAGGTGTGGAAGATGCTAAAGCAAAAGAAATTATGGCTAGATTATACAAGCCGTTTCAATTGAAAAGTGAGCGTACTATATTTATGGATATTTCTTCTTCTGAAATGACAAAGTATGCTGCAAATGCTATGTTGGCTACAAAAATTAGTTTTATGAATGATATGGCTAATCTTTGTGAATTAGTGGGGGCAAATATAGATATGGTACGTCAGGGTATAGGAACTGATAGGAGAATTGGAAAAAAGTTTATATATCCAGGTGTGGGTTACGGTGGCTCTTGTTTTCCCAAAGATGTACATGCTATTATTAATACAGCGGAGCAGTTAAATTATGATTTAAAAGTTTTAAAAGCTGTACACAAGGTAAATGAAGAGCAAAAGAAACGCTTGGTGCAAAAAATAGTGCAACATTTCGGAAAAGAAAATATTAAAAATTGCACTTTTGGTGTTTGGGGTTTGAGTTTTAAACCTAATACTGATGATATGCGTGATGCTCCTTCTTTAGTTGTAATACAATCTTTATTAGATTTAGGTGCTAAAATTAAAGCTTTCGATCCTGTTGCAATGGAAATGGCAAAAAAATATTATTTTAAAGATACTATTCATTATGCTAAAGATAGTTATGAAGCAGCAATTGATGTGGATGCATTATTATTAATAACAGAATGGCCAGAATTTAGATTGCCAAATTGGGAAGTATTATATAAAATAATGAATCAAAAAGTCATTTTCGATGGTAGAAATGTATATGATAAAGGATTTTTAACAGATTTAGGCTTTGAATATTATGGCATAGGAAAATAAAATATACTGTTTATTACATTTTTTGTGGAATCTTGATTTTCTTTTTTGTTTTGGTTGTATTCTGTCATAATAAATTGCCTATCAGTGGTTGGTGTGACATAGTGAGTTTGTCCGGTGAAGAGTTCGAGTTAAATCCTTTTAGTAAATAATAGGTGTAAGATACTTAACGTGAATCATTCCGTAGATTTAGGCACTTTCATAATTAGTATAAATACTTGATTATTAGCATAATATTTGTATTTTTATATAGAATAAACCCCGAAATAAGGCAATATCGCTCAAAATCGGGGTTTGTTTATAAAAATCTATTATGAAAGTACAACTATTTACTGAAATACAAAAAGAATTTCAATTTTTTCCTGAACAAGATTTAGAGCGTT
>DATGSF010000125.1:0-2416 GCA_035302865.1 Chitinophagaceae bacterium | reverse complement strand
ATAATATCTAAAGAAATAATCCGTTCATTTGTTGATATAGGTATTGAACCAGTGATACTATTTTTCAAATCATTAACCCCATTGTATATTAAGGCCCAAAATTTAGCCCATTCATTTCTTAAAAATTAATTTAGAATTATTGTCAGATCATTTAGATTCTTCGTAATGTTCATAAATGATGGATTAAACGAACACACCATCATCCTAATGCCTAGCAATCTCCATTATAATTGATTCAATTCATCCATCATCGCTCGACGATTTTTATAAGTAGAACGCCATTCGCTCACGATTCCCTCTACTTTTTGCTTACCATGCGGATATTTTTGCATGCTTCTTAAAACCCTAACAATTTCCCTGTATCGTTTTCGATTAGAAGTATTAGTAGCCATATCACGTACTATTTCTTCATACTTATTTAAAAGTTCTCGGGGATAATGCTTTTTCAAAGTTCCTTCATGTGTTTGAAGTGTATAAAAATTTGGTGACTTTAAGACAACTTCTAGCAATCGATCATATAACTTTTCTGACTTATATAAGTCTGCAATACCACCATAGGAGGAAACAGCTTTGAAAATTACTTCCCTTTGTTCCTTCCACTCTTCCTCAGAATAAAGTGCTTTTAATTCATTGAAAACTTCTAAATCACCGATGGCATAATCTAACGCTAATGACCATAATTCTTTTTTATATGCTTGATTATTTTCTGTTTGTTTATAAAGATTCTTTAACTGTAAACTATAACCATTTAGAAGCCCACGATAGTCTTTATCAACTTGCTTTCCCTCTTCGAGTAAATGAATAGCTTTATCATACATTCTTCTATTTATACAACGCTCAATATAATATTTTCTTACATTACTAGATTCTAAATATTTTTCACAATATTCATCAATAGAACTTTTCGGTTTATTAAGTTCCTCCATCAGACTTATATGTTTAATAGCCCATCTTCCAAGAGAATATCCTCTTGACCAGGAGTCTTCTTCTTTTTCAGAATCACGTACTTGCTTTTCTGTAAATAGCAACTTTTCCTCTAAAAAATGTGCTTCCTTAAAATTTTCAAACAATATTTCTTCTAAATACTCATCCATATAATCAATGACAGAATTATCTATATTATCCATAAACCATCTAAATATTTTCTCATTTAGGGATTTATCGCTATTAGTCAAAATAGCTTGCCAAATTTCCATGCACTCCTGGGCAATATCCCCTATTTCACCATCTGAATCATCGATATCTTGATTACCTAATTTAATAAAAATAACATTTGTTAGCTCAAATGCCTCTTCATATTGCCCATTCTCTATCATGCCAGAAATTTCATTATTTAAAAATTCTTCCAACTCCACGGCAAATTGCCCTGCACTATAATAATCAATAAAGCCATGCATTCCGGAATGTTCATTAAAAATTTCATTCACTTGATTTTTATATCGTGACATATCTTCTTCAGTAATTTTACACTTCAAAGTGCTTTTAAAACGATTTAGAAGTTTTTCATCATTTACTAGAACCTTAGTTAAAAAATCACGAACTATCATTTCATCTGCTTCTTTTACAAGCTTAGCTAAACTTTTATCATTTTTCCTTAAATGATCTTTGTCATGAGGTATTTCCCCGTCTGCACAATATAATACGGCAACCATATGTTTGCAATTATTCCCATCGAAAGCATGTGGGCAATTACATTTCATATGATGAATTTTCCCATCTTTTATTTTTAATCTTACATCATATACACGACTTCCATACACAGATGCCACAATAGAATCTTCACGAATATTTAAATTACTAACAAGCCCGCGCTCATAATAATCTAATCCTCTGTCTATTATTTGTCCCGAGAATGCTTGATACCAATCCATTCGATTACCTCACTTTTCTTTTTGAAAACATCTTTTAAATAATTATATCAACCACTATTCAACAATTACAAAAAAAGAGTTAAATCCCTAAAGATTAGCTCTTTTCCAACGCTTTAAGTTAAGTCCTTATCAGGCTTCGACAAAGTAAACGGCAGGCGGGATTTGCTTAACGTTTGCTCTAGACAAATGACTTCGCATCAAGTCCTTCTAAATCAAAAATAGTCGCCTGTAATTCTTACTCTCTTTTTACTCCTACTAAACTGTAGATAGACTACTGAAATCTATATAAGTTTCCTTAGAAAAATTAAGTTTAATATTCCCGTTCATTTTTTTCTGCAAGTGTTCATCATTTCTACTCCGTAAGTGTGCATAGTATTTTAAAGTTATTTCTGGTGAACATCTGCGTGGTACAACTAATACATCAGCATTAAAATCATTAATTAATTTACTGAGCATATAAACATCAAAAGAGGTTAGCACATTTATTAATCTCTTTTTTTAAAATTTCGATAATAATAAAAATAATTTAATTTTTATTATTTAGA
>DATGSF010000124.1:0-3163 GCA_035302865.1 Chitinophagaceae bacterium | reverse complement strand
TAGTGCATCCTTTTATTTTATTTTCTAAACGGATATATTGTATAAGCATAACTATTCTCCAGGTAAAAATCATTCCGAACCCTAAAAGAAAAAAGATTCCACCCGTTTCACCAATAGTGACTTTACTCCCGATAAAAATCTTTGCTATTGTACGAATAATAATTAAGCTGAATAATATAAAAATAAAAGCCTTTGATGGTTTCAAATAAATTTCGTTATTGATCCTTTCAAGCTTAGATGTATAAATTAATAGCAAAGAAAAAATAATCCCAACCGCTAACGCTTTTATAGCTTGAATAATACTTACATGGAAGTAGGGAAAAACAAACATTAAAGCACCCGTACTCATAAATAACGGTGGTAGGATAATCTTTTTTCGTGAAGTAGGTTGCTGCGAGCTTTTCACTCGAAATAATGCAAGAGTAACCATAATAATTAAAGCTAAGATTGTAGTTACTATAATTAAAGCCATTTATTTCACGCTTTCCAAAAATTAAGTCATTAATACATTACTTACAGTATCAATTACATGACTTCTTTCAAAGGGCTTTATGATAAAATCCTTTGCACCTAGTTCGATTGCTTCTACTACAATTTTCTGTTGCCCCATTGCTGAGCAAACTATAATTTTAGCTTGATCATCCAAATCAATTATTCTTCTTATTGCTTCTAAAC
Source organism: Chitinophagaceae bacterium (assembly GCA_035302865.1). Classification (GTDB taxonomy): domain Bacteria; phylum Bacteroidota; class Bacteroidia; order Chitinophagales; family Chitinophagaceae; genus DATGSF01. The sequence continues at coordinate 2,488 of DATGSF010000124.1, read as the reverse complement.
CATCCATTATTGGCATAGTAATGTCCATTGTAACTAAATCAGGTTGTAGTTTTTCATACAGTTCTACTGCTTCTTTTCCATTTTGAGCCTCTCCTAGGATTTCATATCCTTCATTTGACAATATATTAGCAAGTGTTACTCTCATAAATTTGGCATCATCAACAATTAAAATTTTTGCCAATCTTGTAACCCCCTGTTCATTTGACGGACGATCTTATCTGTCGTGTGCTATTGTTAATATTATTGTAATAGTTGCCCCTAACACGGTAATATAAACACCGAGATCAAAAAACATAGCTGTTGCAATTTCCAAACTCCCAATAAAGGGAAAAGGAATAGAAATAAAAGTATGAGTAAGAAATGGTAGATTAAAAATTAATGAACCTAAACCCGTTAATAAAGCTAACAATAAACCTATAGGTATGAGTACTTTAAAGTTAATTGGCATAATTTTCTCAACTAAATCTAATCCATAAGCCATATAAAGTAATATAATCGCTGCTGAGGTCATTAAACCACCGACAAATCCACCGCCTGGTGAATCATGGCCTGCAAAAAGTAAATATATAGCAAAGCCTAATAAAATAAAAGCTATTAAGGATGTTGTTGTTTTCAGGATAAGATTATTTTGTTTAACCATATGCTTAAATGCTCCTAATTCTTTTATTTCATTTTAACGGATATACTTATGAAAAGCTATATTAAAATCCTGTAAAATTAAAGAAAGATGCTAAAAACCCTGTTAGTTTTGTCATCCAATCGAAAAACAATGCAATACCTACCAAAATCATTGCATAACCGCCAATTTGAGTAATCCTCTTACTATGTCTCCTAAACCAATCTAGTTTTCCAACGAAAAAGGATAATACTAAAAAGGGAATAGCAAATCCTAAGGTATAACTAATCATCATGATTAAGCCAACTTCAGGATGACTTGCTGCTAAGGACAAAACGATTACCAAAATAGGTCCCATACATGGAGTCCAGCCTAAAGAAAATGCCATCCCAATTAATATAGTACCTAAATAGCCAGCTGGCTTATTTTTAAATTGAATCGAACGATCTTTCATTAAAAATTCAAAATTTAATACACCTACGATTACCAAGCCAAAAAACACAATAACTATGGCACCAAGCTGGCGGATTAAATCTTTATTAGATTGTAAAAACTCTGCAAAAAAAGAAGTGCTAAAACCTAATACTACAAAAATACTTGAAAAACCAATTAAGAAAAATATAGTGTGGATAATGCTTTTCCAATTTACTCCCTTATCTTTAGCCGTCATTTCATCGACTGTCATGCCAGTAATATAGGATAAAAAAGCGGGATATAGCGGAAAAACACATGGTGAAATGAAGGATAAAAATCCCGCACCAAAGGCTATAAATACGTTAATATCAGACAATCTAATCCTCCTATTTAAATAAACAATGATAGATACTTTAAGTTTATCAAATCTAAAATGTATTTTCGGATCAGAATATGACAATTATTTGACTTTTTCAGACATAATAGAGACTAACTATATAACTTCTATGAGTTTATATAGTTAGTCTCTTCACTTTTATTTATCCATTTGATTATTCATAGCCCGCATCATCTGATTAATTTTCTTTCTAGATGGTTTTTGTCCCATTTGCATCATTAATGTTCTTAACATATTTTCATCAATAGGTGGATTTTTCTTTAAATAGTTCATCATATATCTTCGAGCAAAGAAAAATCCTAGGGCTACTCCAGCTATTAAAGCTGCCAAAGCTATTAATACTACCCATATTATACTCATTATTCTTATCCTCCTTCACTTATTCCCTATAACAGTATAATCAATCAAAGAAAAGAATACAATTTTTCATAACTACTTTTATAATCCTTTCTTAAAAAAGGGGAAATCCATCCATATTCATCTCTATCCACACCTACTATAAAAAAAGACGATTTAAAATCCCTAAGAATTGGGAAAACCACTTTTTCTGCACTGAGAAGGGATTTAGCATATATTACTATATTTTTATTTTGAATAATTAAATCTACATTTAAATCATTAGAGGATAAATGTATTTTATTTTTGTTTCGTTTTATATACAAGTTCTTTAGTTTACTCTTTTGCATGATGTATGTAGTTAAATCCTTGCGAGGAATATTATTAGTAATATATTCATATTGGATAGCCGTATGTGGACTGTTCGTATTAATATATTCTAATAAAAAACGATATAAAATATCGCCCTTATGGTAAAAGTATCGAGCTACTTCTTTTTCAATCCAATATAAGTTATATTTCTCCATATATTCCTCACCACCCTAGAGGGGGGGATATAGTTACTTTATATGAAGATGTCCTTATATCCCCGACATAATTCCTATTTTTTTAAAGATAACACTTGTTCTACAACATTTTCAACGGTAAATCCATATTCTTTAAGTATTTTATCGCCTGGTGCGGATGCTCCGAATTTATCAACTGATAATACCTTTCCGTCATTG
>DATGSF010000123.1:0-11445 GCA_035302865.1 Chitinophagaceae bacterium | reverse complement strand
CCTCATTTTCATATTCCTTTACAAAGTGGAAGTAATGAAATATTAGGAAAGGTGAAAAGAAGATATAAAAGAGAGGTTTATAAGGAAAGAGTAAAATACATTAAAGAAAAAATGCCTCATGCTTGTATTGGAGTGGATGTTATAGTGGGTTTCCCAGGAGAAACAAATGCGCATTTTGAAGAAACATTTAATTTTCTACATGAATTAGATGTAGCTTACTTCCATGTGTTTACCTATTCAGAAAGACCTAATACTGAGGCTGTAGAAATGGATGGAGTAGTTCCTATTCATGTAAGAAATGAAAGAAATAAAACTTTAAGAAATCTATCCTTTCAGAAAATGCGGTATTTTACACGCCAACATCATGGAGAAACTCGACCAGTATTATTTGAAAGTGAAAAAGATGGTTATTTAGAAGGATATACAGACAATTACATTAAAGTAAAAGTCTTAGCTAAAAAAGAATGGGAAAATGAAATAGTAGATTGGAGAATTTAAAGTTTAATACTATTTTAAAACCATAATATGAAATATTGGAAAGAATGGGACATAACTCTTTTTAAATGGATAAACTCTGAGCAAGTTTATGCTTTATTAGACATTATTTGTCCCATTTTACGTTTTCCTAAAACTTGGATTCCGCTTTATATTAGTTTATTTTTTATTGCACTCATTCATTTTAAAAAGGATGTTTGGCTATGGGTAATATTTACCATTCTTTGTATCACATTGACAGATCAAATTTCTAGCCAATGGCTTAAATACTTATTTGATCGACCTCGCCCATGCCATGTTCCTGAAATCACTAATGTTATTTTACGTGTAAATCGCTGTCCCGGCAATGCAAGCTTTCCTTCTTCGCATGCTGTAAATCACATGGGAATTGCGATTTTTTTTATTGGTTCATTAGCTAAACAGCTAAAATCTTATAAATTCCTACTTTGGTTATGGCCATTTAGCATTGCTTATGCACAAGTGTATGTTGGTGTACATTATCCTATTGATGTTTTAGGCGGCTTAGCTATTGGTGCTATTCTTGGATTTATCCCCTTAATTCTCTTTAAGTACTGTTTAAAGAAAATAAGAAAACGGAGGTTATAAAGAAATTTTAAACTTATTATTAGGCAGTTATAGTATAATCAGAACAATAAGATATACGCAATTCTTTAAAACAGTAAAGGAATTGTGTATATTTCTTACTTAACCCAATGCATCATTAACCATTTATCTTTTTGGGTAGTTCTTACTTCCCTAAAGTGCATAGCATTCAAAATTTCACTAAGTTCATTTTTATCTGAATCTAATATGCCTGAAACTAATAACACACCATTCTCTTTCAATTTATCATACATTTTCGCTGCATAAGCCTTTAATATATGTAAATTAATATTGGCTAATATTACATCGAAATTTTCCTCTGGGACCTGTTCTAAACTCCCTTCATATAAAGTCCATGAAATAGCATTTGTTTCCGCATTTTCCTTTGCATTTTCAATAGACCATATATCATTATCAACTGCAATAACATCCTCTGCTCCCATTTTTGCAGCTAAAATACCTAAAACCCCAGTTCCTGTTCCAAAATCAAGTACCTTAGTGCCTTGAAAATGTAAATTTTGCATCTCTTTAATCATCTGATAAGTAGTAGCATGATGACCTGTACCAAAGGACATTTTTGGAGTAATTACAAGATCATATTTTACATGCTTAGGCTTATCATGAAAATCTGCACGAATCACACAAAAATCATCAATATTTATTGGCTCAAACTGTGACTCCCATTGGGAATTCCAATTTTCTTCTATCAATTCCTCAATCGAATATTGTAACCCATATTTCTCAGCAAGATTTTTAATCTGACTTTCCTGAAAGTTTGAATATTCAAAATAGGCAATCCATTCAACCATTCCAGCATCCTCAACTCCAGTTGGATCTAATAAATGAATTTCTCCCAAAAACAAATCGGTAGATTCTGGTAAAACTGAAGAAAAATGAATCTTTATATATTTCTGTAATTCCATAATGAAACTTTTTTCAAAATTACATCTTTCTTATAAAGCAAAAGAAAAGAAGACAATGAAAATCTTTTTATTATATTTGCATAAGTTAATTCAACAATATGAGAAACACAAATAACGAATTTAAGGATTTATTTAGCAAAGACAATAGAACAAGCATGGATGCTATTGATCGTGCGCAGTTTATAGCATTCTCTCCTTATATTTGGGAGGCAACAAAGTTATTAATAGAAACTGGAATCTTAAGAGAAATTGATGCCAGCAAAAATAATGGAATAAGTTTTGAAAGCTTAGTTGAAAAAATTGACTTTCCTCCCTATGGAATTCGTATTTTATTAGAAGCGAGTTTGGGAATTGAATTAACTTACCTCAAAGAAAATAAATATCGATTAGCTAAGACAGGATACTTTTTATTACATAATGAAATGACGCGTGTCAATTATAATTTCATGAAGGATGTTTGTGAGCCTGGATTTGGAACTATAAAAGAATCCATTGAAAAAGAAAAACCTGTTGGATTAAAGGCTTTTGGTGATTGGCCCACAATTTACCAAGCTTTATCACAATTAAATCCTGAGGTGCAAAAAAGTTGGTTTGCATTTGATCATTTTTATTCCGATCGTAGTTTTAATGAAATTTTAGAAGTTTTAGATAAATATCCTATAAACTCCTTAATGGACATAGGCGGCAATACAGGAAAGTGGACAAAAGCTATTTTATCTAAAAATCCACAGAAAAAGCTAGGATTTGTGGATTTACCTGGACAAATTAATATTGCCAAACAGGAGTTAAAAGACTTTACACACTATGACCGTATTGCATGGTATCCTACAGACATGCTTGAAAAATCTAACTCCTTACCGAAAAATTTTGATGCAATATGGATGAGTCAATTTTTAGACTGTTTCTCAGATGAACAAATTATTTCAATATTGAAAAAATGCCATGAAGCATTAGATGATGATGCTTACGTCTTTATTAATGAAACATTTTGGGACAGACAAGAATTTAAAACATCGGCTTTTTCTTTACAAATGACTAGTTTTTATTTTACTACAATGGCGAACGGTAACAGTCAAATGTATGATAGTAAAGTGTTTTTTAAATTAATAGATAAAGCAGGATTTAAAATAGAAGAAATCCATGATTTGTTGGGGCACAGCCACACTTTGTTAATATTAAAGAAAAAGTAAAAAGAGACCATTCTTTTATAATAAAAGCATTATTCATTTTTATAAAATCTATTTAAAAACAATAAATTATTCTAAACACTGAACTTTTTGCCTGAAATACGCATTGTTGTACATGAAGGAAAAAACACATATAACTATGCAGCAAAAAGATTTCAAGATTAAGAATAAGGGACAAGCAAGATTATTCAAAAGTGATTTTATGGAGGCGCTCTCCAAATCACATCCGGCAGTGATATTCAGCATGTACATTCCTATAATTACCTATATGATTTATTATGGAATAAAATATAAAGAATTGACTGCAACAAGAACGATATTAATATTTTTAGCCGGTGTTTTATTTTGGACATTTTTTGAATATTTAATGCATAGATTTTTATTCCATTTTTTTTCTAAAAATAAAACCATCCAAAAGATAACTTATAAAATGCATGGAGTACACCATGAATATCCTCGTGATAAAGAACGATTATTTATGCCTCCCGTACCAAGCATTTTAATCGCAAGCGCAATTTTTGGGCTCCAATATTTACTATTATCCTGGAATGTTTTAGCTTTTTTCCCAGGTTTTATGTTCGGTTATTTATTATATGGCTCCATGCATTACGCTATTCATGCTTTTAAACCCCCAAAATTTATGAAAGCATTATGGAGAAATCATCATTTACATCATTATAAATATCCAGAATTAGGTTTTGGAGTTAGTTCCACACTTTGGGATTATGTTTTTGGCACAATGACTCCAAAAAAATAAAAATATCATAACTGTAATTAATTATTATATATTATTTTCTATAAAGTCCTATAAATATTTACACTTTTCTTATATTTGAGCTATGTCGCTCCTCCAATTATTTAAACAAATCCGTCCTTTTGCTACACCCTATAGATGGTTAGTATTTGGAACTTTGTTTTTAACATTAATTGGTTCTTTTGCTGCATAGGTTAATGCTATTATACTAAAATATACCGTCGATGAAGTAAATGCTTTAGTGGAAGATGGAAAAGGATTACAAGAAGGTGCTAGCATTTTATTGTTTATTTCTATAGTACTAATTGGCAAGGAATTAGTAAATGCTTTTATCACTTTTGGGCAAAATATTATGGACAAAAGTTACGTATCTATGTTTCTAGAGATTTAGCAGATAAAGTTATTGAAAAAATACTTACTTATAGAATGGCATTCTTCACTTCAGAAGAAAATGAAAGTGGGAAATTACAAACGAGAATCGATATGGGAATTTCAAGTCTGACGCGTTTAGTACAAAATTTCTTTATTAGCATTCTTCCTTTATTTGCAAACTCTTTTATTGCTCTGTTTTTAATGTTTCAAGCTAATTTTTGCTAGGTTTAGTAGGGCTTTGCATAGTTCCGATTTATATTATTATTGTAGTGCAACAAGCAAAGCAATTAAGTGGATGGAGAAGGAAAATGCGAACCTTTAGAGAATCAAAAAGTCATGGAATTATCAATATTATTAATTCAATTTCTGTTATCAAATCTTTTAATAGAGAGAAAATAGAATGGAAAAAACAAAGTGATATTCAGTATGATATGACGGGAAACCAGTTAAAAACACAAAAAACAAGTTTCGTTTTTAATGGAGTGAAATCTTTTGTAGAACAAATTGGAGTTGTTATTATAATTATCCTAACAGCCTATTTTGTTTTAAAAGGTGATATGACACTTGGAATGATAATGTTTCACATTCTTCTCTTCAATAATGTTACCGTCCCCTATAGGGTAATTGACAGAATTTTTGATGATATGAATGATGCAGTGATTTATTCTGAAAGCTTTTTTGAAGTATTAAATGCGAAACAAGAAGTTGAAGAATCTGGAAAATATAAACCTGAAAAAGTTTTTGGGAAATTTGAAATTAAAAACGTTGATTTCACTTACCCAAATGGTACAAAAGCATTATACAATATAAACATGACAATTCCTCCTAACAAAATCACTGCTTTTGTAGGTTTAAGTGGGGCAGGAAAAAGCACTGTTATTAATTTATTAGATAAATTTTATGCTCCTGATACAGGACAAATACTATTAGATGGTGTTCCATTAGAAGAATGGGATACCAATTTTTTAAGAAATAATATTGGATTAGTACTACAGAAAAATCATATTTTTAGTGGAAGTATTGAAGATAATATTAGATATGGAAATCCTGATGCAACTAAGGAAGAAATTCATGATGCTGCTAAAAAAGCATACATTTATGATCAAATAATGGAATTGCCTGAACAATTTAATAGCAATGCACTTTTACTCTCTGGAGGACAACAACAAAGAATTGCTATTGCTAGAATGTTTATTAAAAATCCACCAATCATCTTTTTAGACGAACCCACTGCCAGTCTAGATGCAATCGCTACTGAACAAATAAAAAACAGTTTAGACGCAATTAAGCAAAATAGAACTGTTATAATTATTTCACATAGTATTTCACAAATTATTGATGCGGATATTATTTATGCAATGGAAAATGGGAAAGTTATGGAAGGTGGAAAACATGAAGAAATTTATGAACAAAATGGTGCCTATAAAAAGATTTTTGATGCCATGGCTAGAAGTTTAAATATTGATAAAATTGCTAAAACATTTGAGGAGTAAATTGTCACTACTGTTTAGATGAAGTTCTTAAACTAAAATATTCATTTAATTCCTTCTTTACTATAAATACATTTTACATTCATCAATATGCGCATAAAATGCAGCACATAAAAAATTTACAAGCGAATCACATCACATTATTTTTTAAACCAAGAAGCATACATATTGTAATTTTTGGCTATTCGTGCAATTTCCCCTTCCATTAAATCTTTAGAAATATCTTTTACTTTTTTCGCAGGAACGCCTGCATAAATAGAATGAGATTCTAGTTGCATACCTTCCAACACTACTGCACCAGCAGCAATTATTGTCTGACTACCAACAAATGCATTATCCATTACTATAGCGCCCATTCCAATTAAAACATCATCTTCAATAATACAGCCATGAACAATAGCATTATGACCTATAGATACTCTATTACCAATAATCGTTTCTGTTTTTTCATAGGTACAATGAATACAAGCTCCATCTTGTACATTTACAGCATCTCCCATGCGGATACTATTTACATCACCACGCACTACCGCACTAAACCATATACTACAATTTTCTCCCATTTCTACATCACCAACCACTGTCGCATTTGGAGCTAAAAAACAGGATTTGGGAATTATAGGATGTTTTCCTTTAACTGGTAAAATCAATGCTTTTTGCATATTAATAAATTAAATTTCGTGGAATAAAATTCCAATTCAAACCAATAAAAGTTGAATTATTTTGTTTATAAATATAATTACTATCCTTATCTGCAAACTGTCTATGAAAACCTCCTAATCGTAAGCGGATATTCGGTTTCCATTCATAATCTATCCAAGCTTTTGCATATAAAAAATAACGAGCATTAGGATTATCCCAATCTTGTATCCAGTTTTGCACTTCAGTATCATATGGAATTTTCGAATAATCTTCCAATATCTCTTTCGGATCGATTCCTAAATACTCGTTTAAATTAGATACATTTATACTTTTTTTCGAAATAGAGCCTATAATATATAAATTCCATTTCGGATGAAATTGGTATCGCACTTTCCCTAAAGTTTCAACAAAACCTTCCCCAAAAGGATGCGCCAAAGGTTGATTATAATGAGTATAATTTAATCCCTTTTCATGTGCAGAATAAGCAAATGGTCGCAACCAATTTATTTCTCCTTGTACATCCAAGTTTTTTAGTCCAAGAACATTATAATATTGTACACCAAGTTGTAAAGCCCATTGATTTGCATAATCCCAAAAAGACTTATTAATTGTAAGGTTTTTTATAAAACCTTGAGTATATACATTAAGCCCTTTCGCTAGATTCCCTTTTGCTTGAAATCCAAATTCACTTTGTATAGATTCATCGTTTATGATACTTTGTATTCCAGGAATAGGCAATACTTGTAAAGGATTAAATTTTCTATTTTCTGCTAATATTGATTTTTCAAAAATACCTAAACGAACTCTAGGGTGTATATCAAAATTCAATTGATGTATTTGAGCATATTTTTTAGGTAAAACCTGATCTCCGGCTAATCTGTAATCATCTATTAATTCCAAATACAAAAAATCATAAGAAAGCTTATTCCACCTACCTTGTAAATGCAAGAATGTATGTGGTGCCCCTTCATTTCCTAAAACCAAGCTACGCATTCCGTAGCCAATAAATTGATGATCAAATCCTGCACTTGCAGTAATGTAATTTTTATAAATTTTAGCTTGAATATAAGCCGATGCCAAAAATATATCATATTTATTATCTCCTATTCTTCTTGCATAGTCAAATCCTGGCAAAGATTGATTTTCTATGAAATAATCATCGGTATAATCACCTACTTTTCTTTGATAATCTCCTAATTTTGTATAAAATCCTACTTTATTAAATAAATTTCCTTTTAATTCAATTCCTCTAAAATTTTCATATTTCAAATTATTTTTCTCCACATCATAAGCGAGTTCCAAACCTAAAACTGGATTAACAGCAAGGAAAATATCTTCCTCATAAACATCGAAAAAATTAAATGGAGTTCTATAAAAATATTTTAAAATAGGTTTTTTGCTTAATGGGGTTTCTGGCATTCCTACAGAATTCTCAAACCATATCCCGTGCTGTTCTTTAAATTTTTGTTGATTATATTCATCTATTTTAGAGAGATTATCCTCATTTTGAGAAGCATAAACACTTTGGATTCTATTTGCTTGAATCTTAAATTCTTTACTTAGTTCTTCTTGCATCCACGATTTTTGAGCTAGAGTTGCATCATAAAATCGCTTATTTAAAGACTCCCATCGTTCTATGTCTTCAATATCTTGCCCATTTAATGGTATTTTATTACTTTGACCCCAAGCATTATTCGCATGAATAAAAAAATAAAGGAAGCAAAATGATAACCAAGAATATATTAGATATTTTTTCAAGCTTTCGTATTTTGTTTGTAAAAATAAAAATTTATAATATAAAAGTACTATTTTGCAGGAATAATTTAAAAAGTGATTTATAAAATGGAAGAAAAGCCTATAGCTTTAATAACTGGTGCATCAAGAGGAATTGGCCGTTCTATTGCAGTAGCTTTAGCAGCGCAAAATTATCATGTTTTAATTAATTACCAATCGAACCTAAAGGCTGCAGAAGAGACCTTAGCAATGATTGAAAACCAAAATGGAACTGGCACACTATTGCCTTTTGATGTAGGAGATAAAAATGCAGTAAGAACAGCTATTGAAAATTGGGAAAAAGAAAATCCTCAAAAACACATCTCTGTTTTAATTAATAATGCAGGTATTAAGAAAGATACATTATTGGCATTCATGGAAGATGATGATTGGGAAAATGTTATAGATACTAATCTCAATGGAATGTATTGGGTAACTAAGGCAGTGATAACAAATATGATTTTAAATAGAAAAGGTAAAATTGTAAATATTGCGTCTTTGAGTGGAGTGCAAGGCATGGCTGGACAAATAAATTATGCATCTGCAAAAGGAGGAATGATAGCTGCTACAAAATCTTTAGCTCAAGAACTAGGAGCAAGGAATATAACAGTAAATGCAGTAGCTCCGGGTTTTATTACTACTGACATGACTGAAGATTTAGATGAGAAAAGTCTCAAGAAAAACATTCCACTTCGAAGATTTGGAACAGCACAAGAAGTAGCAGATGCCGTTTTATTTTTAATTTCTGAAAAAGCAAATTACATAACTGGTCAGGTTTTACAAGTAAATGGCGGACTGTATATGTAATACATCTAAACATTTAAATTATTTCATTATAATACAATTTTGAAAAGCAAAGCTTTTTATGTAATTTAGCAACCAATTATATCATAAATTAACAACACATGTATAAAAAGAATCTTTTATTTGCTATGGCATTAAGTGCAGGAATCATGGCATGTAATACTCCAGGAGAAAGTGGGAGTAATTCGAATTTAAAGGACAATCCTTTTATGGAAGAAAGTAGTTTGCCCTACCATGCACCAGATTTTTCTAAAATTAAAGATGAACATTTTCAGCCAGCTTTATTAGAGGGAATGAAACAACAAGAAAAAGCTATTCAAGAAATCATAAACAATACTGAAGAGCCTACTTTTGAAAATACTATTTTAGCTATTGAAAAAAGTAGTGCATTGTTAGATAGAGTAGCTGCAGTTTTTTACAGTTTAACAAGTGCAAACAGGAACGACAAGATTACAGAGATTCAAGAATTTATTGCTCCAAAACTATCTGAACACTCAGATGCAATTTATTTAAATGATGCATTATTTGAAAAAGTAAAAACAGTTTATCAAAAAAGAAATGACTTAGATTTAGATGCAGAATCTTTAAAATTAGTTGAAGAATACTATATCAATTTTGAAATTGCAGGTGCTAATTTAGATGCAGATGCTAAAGAAGAATTGAAAAAAGTTAACTCTCGCTTAGCTACGCTGACTACAAATTTCAACAAGATGAATGCAGATGCGATGAACGGAGGGGCTATATATGTTGATAATGAAGAAGAATTAAAAGGCTTATCCGAATCGCAAATCAAGAATTTAAAAGATGGAGATAAATATAAAATTGCTTTATTAAATACTACGCAACAACCTTTATTAAGCTCTTTAGAAAATAGAGAACTCAGAGAAAAACTGTTTAAATCCTCTTTTTATCGTGCGGACGGTACAGAGTTTGACACTAAAGATATTATTACTGAAATGGCACAGTTGCGTGCTAAAAAAGCACAAATTCTTGGCTTTGAAAACTATGCAGCTTGGTCTTTACAAAAAACAATGGCTAAAGACGCTAGTCACGTACAAGAATTATTTAATGGCTTAATTGCTGCAGGAACACAAAAGGCAAAAGAAGAAGCAGAAATTATTCAAAAGATGATTCGTGATGAAGGTGAAGATTTTACTTTAGAAGCCTGGGATTGGGATTTTTACGCTGAAAAAGTGCGTAAAGCAAAATATGATTTAGATGAAAATGAAATAAAACCTTATTTTGTATTAGAAAAAGTATTAGAAGATGGAGTATTCTATGCTGCAACTCAACTATATGGTATTACATTTAAAAAACGTACTGATATTCCAGTTTACCATGAGGATGTTGTAGTTTATGAATTATTTGAAGAAGACGGTTCTGAATTAGGATTGTTCTATGGAGACTTTTTTGCTCGCCCATCGAAGAGAGGTGGAGCTTGGATGAGTAGTTTCGTAACTCCTTCAAAATTATATAATTACAAACCTGTAATATATAATGTTTGCAACTATACCAAACCTGCAGATGGAGAAGCAGCCTTGATTTCATTTGATGAAGTTACTACCTTATTCCATGAATTTGGGCACGCACTTCATGGTTTCTTTGCAGATCAAACCTATCCTTCCTTAGCAGGAACAGCTGTTGCTAGAGATTTTGTCGAATTCCCTTCTCAATTTAATGAGAGCTGGGCTTTATATCCAAGTGTCCTAAATAACTATGCAAAACATTATGAAACTGGAGAAGTTATTCCGCAATCCTTAGTAGATAAAATTAAAAATGCCTCTACTTTTAATCAAGGATATAGCATAACGGAAAACTTAGCTTCTTCTAATTTAGACATGGTTTGGCATACAATTCCTGCAGATTACAATATTGAAGATGCGAACACCTTCGAGAAAGAAGCATTAGCTAAAACAAAATTAGATGTGGTTCATGCAGTGCCTCCAAGATACAGATCTACATACTTTGCACATATTTTTGGCGGAGGATATGCAGCTGGGTATTATTCTTATTTATGGACAGAAATGTTACATCATGATGCTTACCAATGGTTTGAAGAAAATGGTGGTTTAACAAGAGAAAATGGTCAACGTTTTAGAGATATGATTCTATCACGTGGAAATACATTAGATTACGAAAAAATGTATAGAGCATGGAGAGGAAGTGATCCTAGTATTGATGCCTTAAAGAAGGCAAGAGGTCTATAGATGCTTTAAAATTATTTAGAATATAGGGCGATGACTAATACTTATCGCCCTTTATTTATTTTAAAATATCGTAAAAATAAAAAAACTTTTTATCGCTAAACAAAAAGAGAGAGATAAAATATAAACTTCAATTTCCTCTTTAAATTTTTCTTTATTTATAATAGTGAAAGAAAAGAAAAGTTTAAATACATTTCT
>DATGSF010000122.1:0-12859 GCA_035302865.1 Chitinophagaceae bacterium | reverse complement strand
TGGGAAGAATAAAGGTCAGTTCCGCTTCGGCTACGCCTTTGCTCCACTGACCTTTATTCCCAAAAAGAAAATAATAAATAAATATGTTTAACTTTGTTATAAATCAAGATAGCTTTTACACACTTTACGGGATACTACCTTAATTTCTTGACCTCGAAAATGAATTTTTGGAAAAAGAGATACCATATGCTTAAAAATTTCCCATTGTTCAAAATACCTCCAACTTGCTACAAATATATAAGCAATCACTTCTTCAGATTCATTTTTTGCAACAAATAATCCATTTTCTTCTAAAATATCTTCGATTTGCTTTACAGTGAATGGAGTAGTAACAAAACCACTTTTCCTTTCTTCTGGGCTCAAATTTTTAAAAAGATATTTTTCTTGAAGTGCTAAAACACCAGGAATGTCTGCAATTGTAGCTAAAGTAGTAAGCATATAAAAAGAATAATTGAAGTTGGAACAAAAATACAAAAATGCTTTTTATAGAGACATCTTTACAATTATTATTTTACCGAAGGAGAAATTATTAAAGCGTAATAAAAACTCTGAAAATACTGATTTATAATTATGTTGATTTCAAACAATAAAGTTTTGAATGAATAATAAACCTATTACTGGTAAGCTAATTATTTGTTAGTATTGTAACTAGTGATTTCGCACAAAAAGAATCAGCCTTATAAACTAAACTGAATAGTAAGTAAAAAGGGAACCCAAAATCCTTATCATGGATTCATATAAAATTTCACATGCTGATTTAATATTAATCGATACTCTTTTGAACACCTGCACATTTTCAGTGGAATAATAATTTTATTAGAAAAAGAGGTATTCATCTTTTTGATACAGGATTAGAAATTAAAATTACTATTCTCGAAAAAAGTAATTGGGATGTTTAGGAAGTTAAGATAGGAAAAGGGAAATTATAATTTTTAATTTCGATTATCCAATAAAAAAAGGTCTTAAAACCCAGCATAATACAAACTTCATTATTCAATCAGGTTTATAAATGCAGCTTTTTAAGACCTTAATTTTTTTAAGACAATTTTCTTATTAACTTATTTTAAAAAACACACTAACTATCTTTAGCATTTGCCATTAAATAAGCGCGTAAAGTCATTGCATCATCAAAATCTAAATTAGTATAGCGCAACATTTGACGTAAAATGTCATTCCACGCATCTTGACTATATTCATCGGCCTTATGTAAATTATGGCAAGAGCTGCAATTATTAGCATATAAACTTTGTCCATGATTTAATTGCTCGGAGCTATAAAGGTTTTCAATCTCTGCTTTTGATAAAATTGGCTCTGATGTAACCATTTTAGCTATCTTAGGAGAACACTGTGCTAAAAGTACTATTAAAGTAGAGAGAGCTAAGAGGGTAAAGATTTTCTTCATATTTTGTTGCTTTTTTTTCCATTTTACTGTTAACTTTACTAAATTATTAAAAATATTTGAATAATGGAAATAAATATGATAGTAGCAATGGGGGAGAATAATGAAATTGGAAATAAGGAGAATGATATGCCCTGGCATATACCTGATGATTTGCAGCATTTTAAAAATACTACCATGAAATATCCAATTATCATGGGAAGAAAAACTTATGAATCGATTGGTAGAATTCTTCCTGGAAGAGAAAATGTTATTATTTCCAGAAATATGGATTATCAAATTGAAGATGCAGTGCATTTCTCTGATTTTTATGCAGCCCTGGATTATTATAAAGAAAAAAACTATGAAAAAGTGTTTATTATCGGAGGAGGGCAAATCTTTAAATTGGCATTAAATTCAGTAGATAATATTTATCTCACGCGCATACATCATAAATTTCAAGAGGGATCAGTTTTTTTCCCTGAATTACCAGAACATTTTCAAATGATAGAAGAAGAGAAACATAGTGCTGACGAAAAAAATCCTTATGATTATAGTTTTCAGATATGGAAAAATATGAAGAATGCTTAAATAATCCTCCTATACATTATAAATTAAAAGGAAGACATGGAACGCATGCTCCTTTTGTTTATGATTTTGTTACTAAAATACTCCGAAATCCTTCGCCATTTAAAAGTTTTTTAGGGAGATATTTCATTCCCGTAACAAGAAATTCGGATATTAGAGAACAAAAAAAACGCTTTATTAAATGGTATGAAGCGGATATGCTTTGGGAATTGAAAAGCTTGCCGGATTTTTCTGAAATAAAAGCCTGCTCTCGGATTTTGTTTTTTATTTCTTCTGAAAAAATGAAGGGATTTTTAAAAAATCCTGAGTCTAAAAATTTCTTAGAAAAGTTGGAAAAAAGTAATTTAGATTATGCGTTTTGGACTGAATCTAAGGATGTTTTACCTGAATTTTATCCTTATTTCAATCGTTTTATGGCATGGAAAGAAGCAAGTTTATATTTAAGACATCAAGCTTTTTATGAAAAAGAAGTGTTTTTATTAAAATAATTATGGTAACTATTTAATTGGATAACTTATATGTATAAAACCACTTTTTTAAAAGAATTAAGAGAAAGATAGTGTTTTTTGAGAAGCAATGAATTTTAAGCAATCTATGCAAATGCAATCGCCGTAATTAGCTAAATATTGCCTTTGGTTCTTATTTAATTTTATACTATTACAAGCACAGTTTTTAATATCTTTTACTTTGCATACAAAGGGATTTTTACATCTTAAACACGTCTTTGTTTTCTCCACTTTTATAGCTGTTTCCATGAAAATTAATTATTTAAGTTTCTAACTTTAGGATATCTTTTTAATGTTTCCATAGCTTTTAAAATTATAGGGTCTTGTATGTTTTCATAATAAGATTCTCCATTGGAACCAAAATGTATAGCAGCTAGTATTCTAGTCATTTCCTTGCGCGTAAATTCTCTCCCTTCTTTGCTGGGCCAGGAATTAATGGTTAAACCAAGAGTGTTTTTATTATACTCCTTTAATAAATCATCTAAGATAGAATCAGGAAGTTTAAAATGTTTGGTGAAATCTTGCACTGATTTATACTTTGCTACAGCAGCATAATTATTTATATAGTATTTATAAACAGTTTTATTTAATTCATCACTGATTAAAACATTATATAAAGCATTCAAATAAGCAGGTCTATTACTAAAAGGTACTATAATATCAGGTTTTACACCACCGCCACTTGCTATTTTTCTATTTAAAATTTTAGTATAACTATAATTAGTGTCGATTATTGCTTTTTCCTTAGTTCCACTTACTTCATCACTATAAATTATATCAATCGTTTTTTGTGAAGCACTATCATAAATTTTGGGTCTTTGCAAATCCCTGCCAGAGGGTGAGGTGTAGCGCATTATAGTCAAGCGAATGGAAGAACCATCTCTTAATTCAAATAATTGTTGGATCAAGCCCTTACCGTAAGATCTTCTACCAATTATCCAACCTCTATCCCAATCTTGAACAGCAGCAGCTAATACTTCACTTGCTGAAGCAGTTCCTTCATCAATTAATATAGCGAGGGGACCTTCTTCAAAGCTTCCTTCCAATTCCGTATAATAATGCTCTTTTCCTACAATTGCATTTTCAGTGGTAATTACTAGTTTCTGATCATCTAAGAATTCATCTGCAATTGCAATAGCTGCATCCACATATCCTCCTGGATTTTGTCTTAAATCTAATATCAAAGATTCTAAACCTTGCTCTTTTAAAACCTGCATAGCCATTAAAAACTCTCTATAAGTTGCGGCACTAAAACGATTGATTTTTATATATCCGGTATTTTCATTGAGCATATAATATGCATCAATACTAGTTAAGGGTACATTTCCTTTACTGAAAGTAAAATGCATTTTTTCACGTTGAGGCAAACGTAATATTTCAAAAGTAATATCTTCATCCGCTTCAGAATTTATAATTTCTATGAGCTTATCATTATTTAATCCTATACCAGAAACGATATTTTCATTCACTTTTATCAATAAGTCCCCTGCTTTTAATTTGGCCTCATCTGCGGGACTATTTGCAACAATATTTGTAAATAAAACAGTATCTGCAACTATGGAGAATTGCACTCCAAAACCTTTTGAATTTCCTGTTAAATTGTCGGAAACTGTATGTAATTCTTCAGCGGTAATATATTGGGAATAGGGATCCATTTTTTCAAAAATACTTTGAATAGCCCAAGTATATAAACTGTCTGAAGGTATGGGATATAAATATTCACTTTGAATGAGATTAATTATTTCCTCAACACGATCTTTTTTTTGTACTATGGGAGTATTTGCGAAATTTGAACCCTGATTAGAGTAATTTGTATTTTTTTCTTCTAGGATTCTTATAAAATATCCTAAAAATATTCCTAGCGACAATAAAATAAATACAAAAAAAGGCAAGTATATATACCAGAGTTTTGATTTTTTCTTTCTTGTCATATTTTGATTAGGAATAATGAGGTAAATATACAAAATTCCTGCGAGAAAATTGACTTAATGTGTAAATTTATTATAACTCAAAATGGATAACCAATAGCAATATTTAAATTTAGATTTTCCTTTCTCCAACTTTTGCTTGAAAAGTTAATATTATTAATTGTCCATCCATAATTTTCCATTAAATATGGTTTTTTAATCGGGAAACCCCAATCTAAACGCACTACAAAAATTCCTCCTAAATCGAGTCTCAATCCTGCGCCTGTACTTATTGCGATATCTTGACCTAATTCATTCCATTTAAATTTTGCTCCAGGTAATTTATCATCTTCTTGCATTAACCAGATATTTCCTGCATCGACAAAAGCAGCAGCATTTATTTTTACACTTCCTTTAAATAATTGAACTAAAGGAAAACGATATTCCGTATTCCATTCTAATTTTATATCACCAGCTTGATCCATATAAAGATAATCAATAACTTGCTGGTAATTTTCTACATTATAAGAACCTGGTCCTAAATTTCTGGGTAACCAACCTCTAATACTATAGGGTCCTCCAACATAAAATTGTTTTATATAGGGCATTACTGTGCTTCTTCCATAAGACCAGCCAATTCCTCCATGAAAACGATTTAACCATTTACTTCTACCAATGTCCTTTTGCCATTTAGCTTCCCAATCAAATCGTAAAAATTGTGCTGT
This sequence comes from Chitinophagaceae bacterium, assembly GCA_035302865.1. GTDB lineage: Bacteria > Bacteroidota > Bacteroidia > Chitinophagales > Chitinophagaceae > DATGSF01. The sequence continues at coordinate 7,755 of DATGSF010000122.1, read as the reverse complement.
TTTTAATACATCCTTTGCAGCAATATTATTTACTAATTGTGTTAAAAATCCAGCTTCTTCAATGCCAAATTTTAAGGTAATAAAATTACTTCTGTTCTCTCTTAAATATTGCAATTCTATCCTTTCTCCATGTATAAAAGTTTCTTGATAAGCATTTTTAATTGCAGGAATACTATCCATTCGTAATTGGAAATTTTTATCCACATCTAATAAATACAATAAGTTTATATAGGCTGGAGAGATTTTCCAATGTAAATGTTTATTTGCACTCCATTCATATTGTAATGCGGAGGAAATATTTAATAATTTAAAATATTGAAATCGTTCTAAGTAATTTGCTCCTAAATCTATACTTGTGGTAGGTAAAGCATTTCTACTAAATCGTTCAGGATTAATGGGGAGTAAAAATTTAGGAAATTCTAATTTGAAATTTAATCCTACATTTTGAGAATAAAAGAAAAACTGTTTCCAAAAAGAATTAGAAAGTTGTTTGTTTTGCTCTAATTCTAAACCATAGCTTAAACGTGCTGATAACCTATTGGCGCCTTTTAAAAAGTTTTTATTAATTAAATATAATTGTAAGGAAGAACCTACAGTATATAAATCTCCACCAGATAATTCTATAGATGTTTGAAAATCATACTTTTCCATAGGTTCTAAAAAAATAGTAACGGATAAACTGGAATCCGAAATGGGGTTTAATTTTATAGAACTTTGTTTAAAAACACCTAAATCACTTAATTCTCTTAAAGTTTTATTGTAATTATCTTCCGAATAATATTGTCCTTTTCTCAGAAATAAATGTCTGTCTATTACTTCAATTTGAAGGTAGTCATTGCCAAAATAATAAAGATGAGAGAGAAACTCTGTCTTATTTAAAGAGTCTAAGTCTATTTTTCCAAAACCTATATAATCTCCGTAAATGGTAACTTCATCAATCTTATATTTTTGATAAGCAATAGAATCAGGAATGTTAGTTTTACTGCTATTAAAATGCATGTAAATATCAACAGTTTGAAAGGTGTCAGAATCAAATTTGGCTAATGGAACTGTATTTAAATATTCTGGAATCCCAACACTTTCTTCACTGTGAATAGTGTCAATATCAAAATAAATATGCTCTAAACTTAAAGCGTAATATCCTTGATTTTTTAAATAATTAATGATTGTATTTCTTTCAATTTCCAACTGCTCATGAGTGTATTTTCTCCTGTATTCTAAAGTGCTTATAGAATCCAAAGCATTTTTGTATTTTTCTAATTCTTTTGGAAAACTTTCCCATTCTTTTTTACCTATTAAAAAAGGATTACCACTGTGTATTTCATATTTTAAACGAACTTTCTTTGGATTCTCTTTTATTTTTTCTACTACTTCTGCATGGAAATAACCTTGATTCTGAATGTATTGTTTCATTAAATCTGGAAAGTTTTCCCAAAGATCTTCCTCATAAATATAAGGTTTTTCAACTATGCCATTGATAATTTGAAAATTAAAGGAATCGCGTTCATATTTTTTATGGCGTAAATTATATAAATAGGAGCGGTAGGGTACTATGCCAAGAATATAGGAATTCGATTTTTGTGGATATAAATAATCTAAGTTTTTTTTATAATTATTTCTTTCCTGTGCAGGTATAGGACCTTTAAATTTTACTTTTTTTGATCGCAATATCTTATTGCCTTCCTTTAATTTATAAGTCGGGCCACAACTTGACAAGAGAAAAGCTGCAATTAGAGAAAGAGAAAATAAATATAAATACTTAGTAGTTTGTCTCACAAATTTGAATAAAATATCTTTACATTTGCTATATGCTAAGCAAAAATAAGATAAAGTTTGTTAATTCATTACACAAATCAAAATATAGAAAAATTAATCGTAAATATATAGTGGAAGGACACAAACCTGTTTTAGAATGGTTGGAAAATGGAAACTATATAGATACTTGCTATGCTTCTAAAAAATGGGTTTTAGATTATCCGGAAATTTATGATAAATATAGAGAATGGATTGAAATAGCAGAGGAAAAAGATATAAAAGCCTGTTCGCAGTTAACTAATTTTAGTCCTGTTATTTTGATTGCAAATATGCCGGAAGAGGAAAAAATAAATTCTTCTTTATTTGAAAATAATAATTTAATCTTGGTTTTAGACAGAATTCAAGATCCTGGAAATTTAGGAACTATAATTCGTTCTGCTGATTGGTTTGGTCTTAAAAAAATTATTGTTCTTAAAGGAACTGTTGATACCTATAATAATAAAGTTATTCAATCGAGTATGGGCAGTGTTTTAAGGGTGGATATTATAGAAATGGAAGAAGAGGAATTATTGCTATTTGCAAAAGAAAATGATATAGAATTACTTGTTGCCGATATGGAAGGAGCAGCCTTAGAAAAACAAAGTATTTCTAAGCCAAGTTTTTTAATATTAGGAAATGAAGGACAAGGCGTTTCTCTTGTTTTGCAAAATAAAGCAAATAAAAAATTGAAGATTCATGGTAAGGGTGGGGCTGAATCATTGAATGTTGCAATTAGTGCTGCTGTATTTTTATTTGCTTTGGATTTTTAAATTATTTAAGGATATTTTCCTTATTTAATAATTCTAAATGTGCATAATTAGTAAAATCAATACTCACAGGTACAACGCTAGCATATCCATCTTCTAAAGCTTTAATGTCTGTATCTGTACCCGCATCTCTATTTTCTAATTTTCCTGTCATCCAATAATAGGGTCTTTCATAAGGATCTTTTCTTGAATCAAAATTTTCTGCCCAATAAGAATCTGCTTGCCTACAAATTTTTAAACCTTTAAAATCCTCTGCAGCAACTTTAGGGATATTAATATTTAATAAAAAATGTTTGGGAAGATCTTTTTTTATGATTTCTTCCGTAACCTGCCTTACTACTTTTTTAGCAACAGAAAAATCAGCATCGTAATTAAAATCTAATAAAGAGAAACCAATGGAAGGAATTCCCGTTACTGCTGCTTCCATCGCTGCACTCATTGTTCCTGAATAAATAACATTAATTGCTACATTACTTCCGTGATTAATCCCACTTAAACATAAATCTGGCTTTCTATCTAAAAGAATGTCCTGTGCTATTTTTACACAATCTACCGGAGTTCCAGAGCAGGAATAAGCTTCTTTAACCTTATTTTTAAAAGCAGTATATTCCGCTACTCGTAATGGTTTGCCAATAGTTACCGCATGTCCCATCCCAGATTGTGGACTGTCAGGAGCAACAACTACAATATCTCCAATATCTTGAATAGCATCAATTAAATTAGAAATCCCTGGCGCGGTTATTCCATCATCATTCACGACTAAAATTAAAGGCTTCTTCATGTTTTTTATTGTAATTTTCCATGCAAAGATACAACTTTATGTCCTATGCTTTGGCCTAATAGCAAAAGAAGCAAGGTTTAAAGGCTTGTAAAAACAAAGAATAAATGGATATTTTGGAATAAAAATACTTTTTAAAAATACTTATATACCACTAAATAGAGTTAATTAAAAATTAATTATTATTATTAAAAATGCATTAGTTTTATGTATTATCTGTAATTGTATAAGATAAAATATTTTGGATATATGCTATTTTTATTTTATAAAATAATTTTAAAAAAAGAGTAAAAAATTTTTCTATTTTCCATCTTTATTTGTAATTTCCTATTTTAATAAAAAAATGAAATTTCATGAAAAGCGTACTAGTTATAGGTGCTGGAAAATCATCAACTTATTTAATTGATTATTTAATAAATAATTCTAAAAATTTATGGCGTGTTACGGTAATGGATACCGATATTAGAGCCATTTCAGAAAAAATAAAAGGTAGTCCTAAAGTGGAAGCTGCAGTTGTTAGTGTTGATAATGATAAAGAACGACGTGCTTTAGTTAAAAATGCAGATTTAGTAATTTCTTTATTGCCTCCTCGTTTTCATCATATTGTTGGTAAAGATTGCTTGGAGTTTAAAAAACATCTGATTACTGCCTCTTATGTTACTCCAGAACTTATGGCCTTGCATAATGAAGCAAAAGAAGCTGATTTGATGTTTATGTGCGAAATGGGTCTAGATCCGGGTATCGATCATATGTCTGCAATGCAACTTTTTAATGGAATATATAAAATTGCAGGTGAGGTGAAGAGTTTCAAAAGCTATTGTGGAGGTTTGGTTGCTCCTGAAAGTGATGATAATCCTTGGCATTATAAAATGACTTGGAATGGTAAAAATATTATTAATGCTGGAAAATTAGGGGGTAAATGGATTGAAAATGGTAAAATTAAAGAGCTTTCCTATGAAGACTTATTTTCCAAGTCCAGAAATATAAAATTCTCTAATCTAGGTACTTACGGTAGTTATCCAAATAGAGATTCAGTAATTTATAAGAATTTATACGAACTGGATGAGGTGGAAACTTTTATTAGAAGTACAATACGACCTCAATCCTTCATGCGTGCATGGAAAATATTGATTGAAGCGGATTTGACGAATGAATTGGATAGCTTTGATATGTCCGAAACTACTTATGCAGATTGGTTGAGTGAAAAGACAGGTTTGGAAAATGATGATAATCTAAGAGCTGCTTTTCAAGAAAAATATAATGTGGATGCAAAGGATATGAAAATGTTCGATTGGATTCGAATTTTTGAAAATAGACCTATTTATTTAGAAGGGAAAAAAAGTTCAGCAGAAATATTACAGGATGTTTTTGAAAGTAGATTACAACTGAATAGCCAAGATAAAGATATGATTTTAATGCAACATGAAGTAGAATATGAAAGAAGAGGAAAAATGTATAAAATCAGCGCATCTTTAAAAGTAAAAGGTGAAAATAAATTGTATTCAGCAATGGCTAAAACTGTTGGATTACCTATGGCTTTATTTGCTGAAAGAATATTAACTGATAAATTTGAGCCTACTAGTATCCCAGGAGTGCAAATACCAATTATGCCAGAAGTATATGCTCCAATTCTAAAAGAATTAGAAAAAGAGGGTATTGAATTTATAGAAGAAATTCATTAAAAATAAAGCATAAAAAAATAAGAGCTTGTCATAAAATTTAATGTATAATCAAGCTCTTATTTTTTATTTAAAACATGGATATTATAAAATGTTTTAAAATATTATTCAATAGAATTTCTCTCAATTAAAAGATTACTTCTACTTCAATTGCCACATCAGTACCCGTTACTCCTTCATGTAAATCGTAGCACTGTTTATGTAAACTATCAAATGCTTCTGATGCTTGGAAATCTTTAAGAATATCAATAGTACCTTTAATTTTGATAGCATTGCCATTAAGCTCATAATCAAAATTTTTCTCAGCAGTTTTATTATTCATAGTAATACTAACCGGAGCTATACCATCAGCTAATTCTCCAAATTCAGCTTCAATAGGACCACCTAAATGCTTAAAGAAAAATTGATATAATGTATTATCTCTAGCAGGATCACCAGTATCAACTGTGCTTTCATCAATAATTACCTTTCCGTAATTTATTTTACCTTCTATAGTATTTGCATCTTTAGAATAATTAACAATTTGCATTTTTTGAAAATTGCCCTTTACTCCAACACGTTCTTCCGTTTTAAAAGCAGTCCATTGTAAGTGTACTTTTGGTAAAGCATTTAAATCTGCTTCTTCCGTAATAGCTTCTTCTTTAACTTCCTGCACATCAGTTTCTATAGAACTGTCTGATCCACAAGAAGCTAATAATGCGATAAAACCTAAAGTTAAAATGATTTTTTTCATGTATTTTTAATTGATTTTAAAATTTAAAATGATTATTAATAAATTAAATAACTACGTTTATCATTCGATTTGGAACAAAAATAAATTTCTTTAAAGCTTTTCCATCCATCCATTTTTGTACCACTTCATTTGCTAAAACTGCCTTTTCTATTTCCTCTTTACTAGCATCTAAACTAAATTCCATTTGCGTTCTCGCTTTTCCATTAATTGCAATAGGATAAGTTTTACTATCTTCTTTTAATAATTCTTCCTGATAAAGAGGGAATTCTTTTTGCGTAATGCTTCCTTTTTCTCCCATTTTTTGCCATACCTCTTCTGCCAAATGCGGTGCAAATGGAGTTATGAGTAGAGCTAAAGGCTTTAATAATTCTAATTTGTTCGTTTTCCAATCATTTAGATTGTTTACAAATATCATTAATTGACTTACTGCAGTATTAAAAGAGTAAGATTCAATATCTTCTTGTACTTTTTTTATTGTTTTATGAAGTTCTTTTGCTTCTTCTTTTGTTAACGCTTCCTCGCTAAATTCTGAAACTTGAAAATACAATCTATGTAATCGTCTTAAAAATCTATGTACTCCTTCAATACCTTTAGTATCCCAAGGTTTACTCATTTCTATAGGACCTAAAAACATTTCATACATACGGAAAGTATCTGCTCCATAATCCTTAACTATATCATCAGGATTAACCACATTATACTTGGATTTTGACATTTTTTCCACTTCAACTCCGCAAATGTATTTCCCATTTTCTAATTCAAAAGTAGCGTCCGCATAAGCTCCGTTTTTAAATGATTTAAATGCTTCTATATCCAGTTCTAAATCATCAACAATATTGACATCAACATGGATTTTATCTACTTCCATACCTTCTTCAATTAAAGATTTAGAAATAAAGGTATTAGTTCCACTTTTTCTATATACAAATCGAGAAGATCCTTGAATCATTCCTTGATTTAATAAATGCTTAAAAGGTTCATCAAAAGTAATATAACCTAAATCATATAATACTTTTGTCCACATTCTGCTATAAAGTAAATGACCCACTGCATGTTCTGTTCCACCAATATAAAGATCTACTTGATTCCAATATTTTGTTTTTTCAATAGCAGCAAATTCTGTAGCATTATTGGGGTCCATAAATCGTAAGAAATACCAACTAGAACCAGCAAAACCAGGCATAGTATTAGTTTCTCTCAATAAAATAGCACCTTCTTTATTTTCTACTTCTACGAATTCCTTAATATTTGCTAAGGGACCTTTACCTTCTGGACCTGCTTCATATTTTTCAACATGCGGAAGTTTAACCGGTAATGTTTTATCTTCCTCTTTTAATTGCAATTCCTCTTCATCAATAGCATAAGGAATTTCATCTTTATAAAAAATAGGGAAAGGTTCGCCCCAATATCTTTGACGGCTAAATCCTGCATCTCTTAGTTTATAAGTAGTTTTAGCTTTACCAATATTATGTTTTTCAAATAACTCTAATGCATTATTTATTGCTTCTTGACCACACAGCCCATCTAAACTTTCAGAATTATTTAAAGGAATATTTTGTTCGGTAATTGCTTCTTCTAATGTAAAGGCCTCACCAAAAATATTAGTAATTGTTATATCAAAATGTTTGGCAAATGCAAAATCGCGCGTATCCCCTGCAGGTACAGCCATTATTGCTCCAGTTCCATATCCTGCTAAAACATATTCCGCGATATAAATCGGTAATTCTTTTTTAGTTAAAGGATGTATCGCATAGGCACCCGTAAAACAACCAGATACCTTTTTTTCAGCCATACGCTCACGTTCTGATCTGCTGTTTACATAAGTGATATAATCTTCTATTGCTTTCTTTTGATCTTTAGTAGTGATTTTTTCTATTAAATCATGCTCGGGAGCTAAAACTAAAAAATCCACACCGTATATAGTATCAGGACGTGTAGTAAATACTTCAATTTGGTCTTTGGAGTCTTTAATAGAGAAAAATGCAGAAGAGCCTACACTTTTTC
>DATGSF010000121.1:0-2392 GCA_035302865.1 Chitinophagaceae bacterium | reverse complement strand
AGAAAGACGTGCAAAATATTAATGTGAAACTGTATCCTAATCCCAATAATGGTAGCTTCTATATTAAAGGAAGTATTAAAAATCCTCCTACACAGAATATAAGCTTTTCTATTCGAGATATAGTAGGAAAAACACTTTATGAAGGGGAAATTCCAGTAGATGATAATAATTTTTATCATGAAATAGATATAAAAGATTTAAATCCTGGTGTTTATCTATTACATATCAAAAATGAAGATGAAGAGCATTATCTTAAATGGGTAAAAGAGTAAAGTTTATTTTGGTGGAAATATCTATTATTCCTCATCAAATTAGAAAAATATATTCCTCTTAAATAATTATAAGAACTCTATACTGCTTAAGGCTACTTGAAATTAGTTTTAATATTTGAATGTCAACATGAGCTTGGCTTTTATGGAAATGTAAATTTGAACTTGAGTAAACTACAATAATGTTGCTCTCTAGCAAAAGTATTCAAATTTTTTGCTATTTATTAAACATGATATAGAGACCAAGTTTTGTTATAGGCATGAATTCGCTGTAATTTAATTGTGAATTTATATTTAATCCTATACCGTACTGCATATCCATTCCAACTGCACCCGAAGGGTTAAATTTTATATTGAGTCCTATACCTGCACCAACTTTTAATACACTTTTAATCCTATGATCATCGTTTGTTATATTTTTATTTTCTGAACCCAAAAATCTTATTTTAGATAAAAAATAAAAGCCTTGATTATTGGCAATGACTTCGGAAGAGCTATTTTTAAGTATATAATATTTGTAATTTAGTGTAACTAAATAAGAGTGATATACATCAAAAGTTATCCACCCTTCTTTTATATAATCTGATTTTTGAAAAGAATAAACAAATGGCCTGAAATCATTTAGGTAAGCAAAGCCGTAACCTACTCCTAAACCGATTAAGTGTTTATGTGCAGGGGAGTATTCTGCCTTTATTTGATAATTCAACAATCCTATATTTAACTGTACATTGAATTTTTTTAATGGTCCATTATTAAACTGAGCAAATAGTTTAGATCCCAATAAAATACAGCAAATTATAAGTATTATTTTACGCATAATATATTATTTAAAGAGTTGTTATTTGCTTTAAGATATTAAATTAATTGGAATAATCCTATAATATGACAATTTAATGTTAATTTAATCCAAAAAAAATTTTAGAATTAATATAATCGTAATGTGTGATTATGTGTTTGTACCAAGCTTTTCTATACGAATTAAGGAATTAAAATGTTTTACCTTTTAAATTGGAATTATAAAAGGTAAAACATTTCTAAATAAGGAAGAGAATCTTTAATTCCTTAAAATTAAAATCAGGTGTGGTTGATTCTAATTAAAGAAAGTTTAGAGTTTTTATAGAAATTTTCTTTGAATATATTGTGCAATTTGTACTGCATTATATGCAGCTCCTTTACGCAAGTTATCACTTACTACCCAACAATGAAAAGAATTAGGATCGTCCAAGTCAGCTCGAATTCTTCCTACAAATACTTCATTTTTATTTGCAGCTTTAATAGGAGTGGGGTAGAGCAGTTCTTTTGTATTGTCTTCAATGATAAGACCTTCTTGATTTGCAAAAATTTCTTTTAATTCTTGCACATCTTTAAATGCTTTTTTAAGTTTTACACTTACACTTTCTGCATGCCCTATCATTACAGGAACGCGAACTGCTGTGGCAGCAATCTTCAATTGTGGTAAATTTAAAATTTTCTTACTCTCTTCCATCACTTTCATTTCCTCCTTTGTATAACCATTTTCTAGAAATACATCTATATGAGGGATTATATTCCTGTGAATAGGAGCAGAATAACAAGAATTTTCAGTATTAAATATTGCACCTTTCTCTTCTTTCTTTAACTGCTCAATACCTGCTATGCCACTACCACTAACGCTTTGATAAGTACTTACTATTACTTGCTCTATTCCATATTTTTCTGCTATAGGGTGTAATGCAAGAACTAATTGACTGGTTGAACAATTAGGATTGGAAATTAAATAATTCTCTTTTTTTAACTTATTTCCATTGATTTCTGGAACGACTAATGGTATATCTTTAGTCATTCTGAAAGCGGAGGAGTTGTCAATTACGTAGCATTTTTTCTTAGCAAATTCTGGTGCATATTGTTTAGAGATTGTACCGCCTGCAGCAAAAAACACTATATCAATAGCTTTATTTAAGCCCTCTTTTATACTTATTATTCTCTCTTCCTTATTTGCAATAGAAATAGTATCCCCAACAGACTTTTCAGAAGCCATTAATACCCATTCTTTGACTGGGAGATTTTCTTCTTGCAAAATCTGTATTATATTTTGCCCTACCATCCCTGTTGCTCCTACAATTCCTATTTTCATAATCTATTAT
>DATGSF010000120.1:0-6750 GCA_035302865.1 Chitinophagaceae bacterium | reverse complement strand
AATTAAAATGCATTAATAGACTACGAATGGTATTTAAAAGAACAGAAAGCAATACACCAGAAAGCAAAAAAGCAAGTATTACTAAAGGCCCCCATACAATTTGAAAAGAATAGTGCTCTTCTAAAAAGTCAAAAATACGCATTAGAAAATCATAACCTATAAACTGTAAGGGAACAAAAAGCAATAATAAGCCTTGCAAGATACGGGTAACTACTGCATTTTTTAAAATATTTTTTAATGGAACCTCTAAAGTTTTAAAAGGAATTTTAGGTGGTAATGATTTCTGCTCAGGTTCTGCGTAAATTTCCCTTTTTTTATTCTGTATAAATGCTAAAGGCTCTATAATAGGCTGCGCATTGTCTCTAAAAGGCGGCGGAATTATTTTTTGTTTTTGCTTTTGAATAATTTGAAATTCCTTTAATAATACTGCAGCAACTCCATGAGATAAAGAATTCAATGAAATGGTTTCTGAGGAAGCACCTGCAACTTCAATTTTTATGGCACTCAAACCTAGTAAGCGCTGCATCCACTTTCTTTCTATATACACCTGTTGAATTTGGTGGATATAAAAACTTATTTCCTTTTTTTGAAACACTCCAGAGCTTAAATGAAATTCCTCATTTTCATAATCAATGTAAAACACAAAATTCTTGTATTGATAATAAGCATATATTAAAAACAATATAGCAGTTAAAACCAATAGAATTATAATACTTGAAATTAAATAAAAAGGGTTTTCTATAAATCTTCGGAGCATAAAGAAAACCAAAAAAAGCAAAGCTAAACCCTGTCGCATTAAAGTACGAAAATGGTTAACTGCAAAGATTAAAACAGACAATAAAGATTGTCTTTGTTGTTCATTAAACAGTTTTTCCATCTCTCTCTTTAATATTTTGCACAATAATTTTTCGAATTTCCTCAGCTTCATCTTTTAAAAGGCCAGCAATAACCATTACATCACTACCATTTGCAGATGCGGAGGATATTTGAATACTTGCTAAGGACCATATTCTACTTAAGGCACCCTCTACAATTTTCACTTGCTGTACACGAACATATGGTATAACACTAGTACGAATAGATATAAAACCTTTTTTATGCAATATATCATGCTCACGAACAACATATTGCCTTCTCTTATATTCAACCACTGCACGTATTATCAAAAACAACCAGAAAATAGTTAAAAACAAATAAAAAAACCAATCTTCATAAACGGGCAGTTTTTCTATAATATCATTTTTAAAAAATAGAAAAGCAAGTAAAAGAGCAAGAAATACTAACTGCGACCGTAGCAATAACACTTTTAAAAAATGAGAAGATACACGATTCCATCGCATATCTTCTTCAGAAATTTTATTCAAAACATTTATAGAAAGGACTTTATTTTCAAAATGATTGTTCATAATGCTATTTTGTCAAAGTTACAAAAATTTAAAATAGCAAAGAACAGATTTATTTGAAGCAAATAACTAAAAAGCTCTATACAATTATTTCCAATTTACTCCTTCAGCACTTTCCAATTAATCCTTTCATTTAATCCTTGCATTTCAATAAAATACATGCCTTTATTCCAATTTGCTGTTTGAATCTCTATTTTTTCTTGGTTTTTAATACTTTCTCGATGGATTTCTTTACCCAAAATGTCATAAATTATAATATGTGCATTTTGAAAATTCCATTCTTTAAGCTCTATATACAGTTTTTCATTAAAAGGGTTCGGAAAAACAATGCTGTTTTCTTTATTATTTTCATGAATAGAAACTGACTCTCCTTCAAGAATAAGATAATTACAAGCAATGTCATTATCTGGATTCGGATCATTTATTTCATTAAGCTCAGAACTATATATCAACTCAACACACATTTCTAAAGTATCCGTTTCTGCATTATTATTTATATTAGACACTAAGCCCATCACTTCAGTAGAATCTCCTACATTTAAACCTGTTGGTAATCCCCAGCCTGGAAAAGCAGAATTACTTATATTGAAAAATATATAAACATCTTCAGGAATATCATCTGGACCATGATTTACAATCTGCGCTTTAATTCTATACGTTCCTCCATTAGGAACAGTTTCAAACATTTCATTGCCAGGCAACATTTCTAAATCTGCATTAATTTCTTGAGCGGAACTTATAGAAAAGCATCCTATTAAGAAAGCAGTAAATATCGATGTAAATAATTTTTTATTCATAATAGTACATTTTGGATTCTAAAATATTTTTTTTCTAATTAATTTATTTGTTTTTTCCTCTTTGTAAATAACGTAATCGGGGTTTAAAGGATCAAAATATATAATATTATTTAATTTCAAGGTTAAATTAAAAGAAGAAATTTCATGTTTTTTTGTTTTTCGATTCATTTTATAAAAAACCTCTTCTTTTTTTATATTATCATGCACTTTTACCCATACATAATCTTCATTTATAACAAAAGCATTCCCAAATAAAAGCATTTCTGGACTTCGTCGTGGATGTATTTCTTCCGTATCTTTAAAAAAAGGTAAAGTTTCTAGCAGTTCTCCATTTTCCAAATTATATATTTTACCTATTATGGGCAAAGCATATGCATTTTTATAGAAAACTGGAATACTAAAATCAAAACTTTTATCATACACAGCAGCAGAGGTGCTATAATTTGCAAAGTTTATATTATATGCATTGTCTTTAAAATCTATAATACCAAGCTGTTCAGAGTTTTTTACAGGAAGAGAAGTACCAATTGAAGTATAAAGCTTATCATTAAAATGATGCACATTCATCTGATAAACATATATTATATCTTTAGATTTATCCTTTACAGAAGTTTGAAATTTATATAATCCCAGAAACTCACCATCTAGATATTTGGCAATTCCATAAGTACCTTTTACTCGTAAATCCTCCTTTCCTAAACTATTAATATAAGGCATGACATAATAAGAGATTATCATAACACATAAAGTATCCTCTTTATAAAATATTGTTTCAATTTTATCTGAAATTGGAATGTTATTTTCTTTAAAAACAGTCTTAATGGAATCATATTCTGACTCTAAAATACCATCATCATTCAATATAAAGTTATCTTTGTAAATCTCCTGACTTATTTGAATTTCATCAGTAAAAGTTTCATTCAAAAAATCATAAATATATACAGACTTTTTATAAGGAACATTAAAGGCAGCTAATCCTTTATTATTTATTCTCATTTCATTTGCTCCTCTACTTGCCTCAGGATGCTTTTCAAATAACACAGAGTCATTTTGCATTATTTTCTTTAAATAAGTAAAAAAACCACGATCATAGATTTCTTTTATATGCATTGAAAAATGATCAATTTTATATTTGCTTTCTATACTAATCATAGTAGCATTAGCTGGAGAATATAAATTAAATAAACTATCTGAAAAAGTAATATTTTCCACTACATCTTTAAAATCATATTCTTTATAAATATAGGTAGAATCAGATTGAAATTCTTCACGCATTATAATTTGTACGTCAAAGCTGTCTTTAAAATTTCTTAAATCAAAAATAGTAGCGTTACAATTTAAGCAGTCTTCTAAATTTACCGTAATAGTAATGGTATAATTTTTTTGAGCAGATGCTTTATAAAAAAGAAAAACAGTTAATAATAAAAATCCGTACTTTTTAATCATATATAAAATATTTCAATAGCCACCTCAAAACCGAAGTGGCTACTGTAAGTTTATTCAATATTCATACTTTCATTATAAACATTACCTTCAATGTCTATTACATCTATATTTATCTGCCTATTATTTCCATCATCGTCACTTCTAATATCAGTAATAGTACCAATGGAAATACCCTCACCTGGAATATTTTTTTCAACTCTTTCTCCTACAACTGGACCTGGAGAATCAGGATTCACACTACGCATACACCAATTTAATGTAGATGGCCAACATATAGTAGCATTTTCTGATATCCTTTGATTGGTTCCCTCTAATTCCCAAGAATTTGCAACATTAGCAATCATGGCAAATGCTGCTCCTAAAATAATTAATCTCTTCATCATAAATTAATTTTGTTTTATAATTAATAATATATTTCAACTGCGAATATCCAAACAAACAAACAAACAAACAAACAAACAAACAAACAAACAAAGTTAAAAAATACTATAAGAAAAGCTAAACTTAATAAAAGATGATAATTATTTAATGTGTTTTAATATCAATAATTTACAAAAATCCCTATACAATTATTTCCAATTTACTCCTTCAGCACTTTCCAATTAATCCTTTCATCTAACCCTTGCATTTCAATAAAATACATGCCTTTATTCCAATTTGCTGTAGGAATTTCGATTTTTTCTTGATTTTCAATGTCTTTTCGCAGCACTTCCTTACCTAAAACATCATAAATTACAATATGTGCATTTTGCAATTTCTTATCTTTAAAATCCAAAGTCAGTTTTTCATTAAAAGGATTTGGGTAGCTAGCAAAAGCTTCCTTTGTATTTTCATGGATAGAAACAGCTTGTCCCTCTAAAATAAGATAATTACAAGCGGTATCATTAGCAGAATTAGGGTCATTGATTTGGTTGTATGAAGCATTATACAATAATACAACACAAATTTCTAAAGTATCTGTTTCTGTATTATTATTAATATTAGAAACCAAGCCCATAACCTCAGTGGAATCTCCAACATTTAAGCCTGTTGGCAAACCCCATCCGCCAAAAGTAGAATTTAGAATATCAAAAGATATTATTACATTTTCTGGAATATCATCAGGACCGTGATTTGTAATTTGTGCTTTAATTTTAAAAGTATCTCCATTCGGAACAACTTCATATAATTCATTACCTGGTAATATTTCTAAATCCGCTTCATACATATCCTGTGCATACAGTGCACTAAACCCAGCCATAAGGGTGATTAATACAAAACTTAATAATATACTTTTTTTCATAATTACTGATTTATAATTTTAAAATATTTTTTCTCTAATTAATGTATTCTTTTTATCGTCTTTATAAATTATATAATCTGGGTTTATGGGGTCAAAATGAACAATATTATTCGACTTATGAGCTAATCCAAATTCTGAAAGCGTAAAACTTTTAGTTTTTCTATCCATTTTATAAAACTCCTCTTTTTTAATTACACTATTATATAAATGCACCCATACAAAATCTTCATTCATTGCTAAACCATTCTCCACAAAATACATCTCTGGTGTTGTTGAACGACTTAAACTTGTAGCATTTATAAAGAAAGGTAAGGTTTCTAATAATTCCCCTGTCTCTACACTGCGCACTTCATTTACAACTGGTAAAATATAAGCATTTTTAAAAAATACAGGAACACTAAAATCAGCAGTATTTTTATATATAGAAGCTGAAGAGTTAAAGTTCAATAGTTCATAAGTATAAATGTCATTTTGCATATTTAAAGTACCAAAATGATCCCAAACGTCTATTAATGGAAATGCAAATAAAGACCCGTATAGCTTTTTATTATAATAATGCAGATTCATAGAAGAGTGATAAATGGTTTTATTTTTTTCGTCCTCTAAATAAAGATCAAACTTATTATATCCCACAAACTCACCATTTACATATTTCACTATACCGCATGTACTATAAATTCCAGAATCCTTTTGACCAAATTCATCTATTGTATTTAATAATAAGGAAGATTCAATTATAAAACAGAGCGTATCTTTTATATAAAACACTTTATCTATTTTTTCAAATTCAGCTATTTTCTTTTCCTTAAAAGTTGCACGCATATCTTCATAAGTAGTTTCTGGAATACCCTCATCATTCATGCCAAAATTTTCCCTAAACAGTTCTTCTGGAATTTGTATGGTATCCACAAGCTTTTGATTAAGCATATCATACACATAAACAGTTCCTCGATAAGGAACATTCACAGCTAAATACCCCTTCTCATTAATTTGCATTTCAGAAGCACCTCGTGTCAATGTAGGATAATCCTTAAATAACACCGAAGTATTTTCTTTTAAACCATCTAAATAAGTAAAAAATCCGCGTTCATAAGTTTCTTTTATATGCATAGTAAATCTACCTGTATTATGCTTACTCTCCACACTTATCATAGCAGAACCCATAGGAGCGTAACTATCAAATAAGCTATCTGAAAAAGTGATTGCATCCACTACATCTTTAAAATCATATTTTTCATAAATAAATGCTGTATCTGATTCAAATACCTCTTGCATTAAAACCTGTATATTAAAATCCTCTTTATAATTTTTCAAATCAAAAACAGTGGCATTGCAATTTAAACAGTCCTCTAAATTTACTGTAATAGTAATGGTATAATCCTTTTGAGCAAAAGAAGTAAAGGAGCATAAAAGCAAAATTAAATGTAGTAAATATATTTTTTTCATGATTTTAAATATTATTAGGAATTGCTTCCGTGGAAGCAATTCCTAATTTTTTTAATTATTTGAATTTTTATTCGTTGCCATACTCTAATTCAATATATTGAAATTCTACATTTTCCTCACCATTTTCATCGGGTTCAGATTTAATATCTACTATAGTTCCAACAGTTGGCCTATTTTCATCATAAAAATAAATTACAATTTGCCCCTTGAGCTATATTATCGTCAGGATTTAATGTTTCAAAACAAGTAGAATATTTTGATTTGTGACAAATAAAGGTATTTTCTCCATTTCTCATAGCAATACCTTTTTGTTTTTCTGCATTTGCAACACTTCCAAACATTAGAAATGCTGCTCCTAAAATAATTAATCTCTTCA
>DATGSF010000119.1:0-2218 GCA_035302865.1 Chitinophagaceae bacterium | reverse complement strand
ACAGGTTTTCAGTTAAATTATAAACCCGCATATTATCTTTTCTGGATAAAGTATGAGAGCCAGCAGTTTTGTTGATAATAGTTGTATTAGCAAAATAAGCAATGGCAAACCAAATTCCTACAGCAATAATCACGAAAGGAATGGTGGAAATAAATTCTTGATTGACAAAATCTATAGAATTAGGATTTTCACTTGAATATCTTGTAAAAAAGATAAAAGCGTAAACCATTGCTAATACAAGAATAGGAAATAGAAGTAATAAAACTACTGATTTCCTATTATTGCTTGAAATTTGTTGTTGAAGACCAACGTACTTCATATAGTAAATCTGTTTTTAAAAACTGATATCTGGTGCTTTATCCATTTGAATTCTTTCAGCTTCCCCTACATCAAACATAGGTTCTTGTTTAAAACCAAACATTCCTGCAAAGATGACATTAGGAAATTTCTGAACAGCAATATTCAATTCTTTTGTAGCAGAGTTGAAATATCTTCTCACTGCAGCTAATTTGTTTTCAACATCAGAAATTTCACTTTGCAAATGCATGAAATTCTCATTAGCTTTTAAATTAGGATAAGCTTCTACTTGAACATTTAATCCTTTTAAAGCTACATCTAATTGTTTTTCGGCTTTGATTTTATCATTTACAGAAGAAGCATTTTCAGCTGCTTTTCTTGCATTTGTAACCGCTAATAAAACATCGGATTCATGATTCATATAGCCTTTTACTGCATTTACTAATTGCGGAATTAAATCATGACGTTGTTTTAATTGAACATCGATATCTGCAAAAGCATTTTCCCTATTGGTTTTTAAACGAACCAAACCGTTATAAATAGCTACCACCCAAATAACAACAATAGCAATAACTATTATACCTATAATAAGTCCACTCATATTTTTATTTTTAGAGATTAAATGTGTATAAATATAAACTTTATTTAATTAGAAACGAGAATAAAACGTTTCAAAAAAGATTAGGGGATGGCTCATTAAATGAGTAATCTTTCAAACAAAGATATATAATTTAGTTTAATTTAAAATCAAAAATATTAGATTAATTTCTTTTAAATAAGAGTTTTACTAAGAGAAATTCATTGATAAAGAGTTTTTCTGCGGAATTATTTAATTGTAAAGTATTGTATATTTGAAAAAAAACTCAAAACATGAAAAATATATTATTTATCGCATTCGTCTTGATTTCTTTTTTCAGAATTAACGCTCAACCTCCTGTTAGCGATGCAAATCCTGGAGAAATATTTGGAGAGGAATTTCATATAAATTCTCAAACAGATATCATTGAAAATTTTCAAATTGAAGAAGGAGAAACCCTAAAAGGATATTTTTCAGGAATGGTAAAAGAAGTTTGCTCAAAAAAAGGATGTTGGATAAAATTGGAATTACCTAACGGAGAATTTGCCAACATAAAAATGAAAGATTATGGCTTTTTTGTTCCCACAGAATTGGTGGATAAACAGATTTTTATCAAAGGAAAAGCTGAATTAGAAATAATTTCTGTTGAAGAATTAAGAAAATCAGCTAAAGCAGCAGAAAAATCTCAAACAGAAATAGAAGAAATAAATTCACCAGAAAAAAACATCAACATCTTAGCAGATGGAATAAAGGTTAAAGGATAAACTTTTTTATTTAGCAGAAAAAGATTGTAAAACCTCTATGAAATCAATGTTTTGTTGAAAATATTAAATAATTTAAAATCTTATATAAAAAATAATATTGCCCAGCTTTTACCCAGTTATTTTGCTTTGGTAATGGCAACAGGAATTGTTTCTATAGCTGCAAATATTTTTGATTTTTCAGTTTATAGCAAACCATTATTTTACTTTAATATTATTGCTTATTTCTTATTATGGATTTTCCTAATTCTTAGAATTATCTTTTATTTTCCAAATCTTAAAAGAGATTTTACAGATAGTTCAAGAAGTTTTGGATTTCTAACTTTAGTGGCTGCAACCAGTATTCTTGGTCAACAATTTATCATTTTTGAAGAGAATTATTTCATTGCAAAAATCTTATATTATTTGAGTTTTGCGTTGTGGTTAATGCTGATTTATAGTCTTTTCACTATTGTTGCTATTCAGGAAAATAAGCTGACTTTAGGAAAAGGAATGAACGCTATTTGGTTGTTGATAGTAGTTTCCACAGCTTCTGTTTCTATTTTAGGAACAGCTTTGGTAAATCGATTAGAAATTTCTGAAG
>DATGSF010000118.1:0-13550 GCA_035302865.1 Chitinophagaceae bacterium | reverse complement strand
TTTACTAGGAGCATGACAATGATTACATTTAACACCTAAAGCTATATTAAAAGCTTTCATAGCTCCTTCTAAATGCTCATAACTTATATCCTCTGGAAGAACTTGGAGATTCTGTGCTTTATAATCATTATAATCTTTCTTTTGATCCATTGAAGTGAACGCACTAAATCCTAGCACCCCCACAATTACAGCACCTAATACTAAAATTTTATTTTTCATAGCTATTTATTTTTACCTAAATTACTAATTCTATTTTAAAATGTCAAAATATTGTCATGTAAATTAATTAAAATTAAATATTTTGCATACAACTATATTATAAATTCGTATATTTATATATTTAAATTTGTGTAAATTTAGATAAGTCGTAATTTATAAAGAATTAAGATGATAAATTTTATATATAGGGTTGTTGCTTTAGTATCCATTTTTATGAATATATATAATGGCTTGGCTCATGCGGCAGCTAAAGACAGTTTATATTTTTATTCAGAGTTAGATGCTATGAATGAAGATAGTGTATTTTTTCGAGAATTTGAAAGGCCTATTTTATTTTATAATGGAGATGAAACCGCAGAACTAGATATTTCTTCTGATTTAATAATTCCCCAGAAGAACTTATTTTACTATTTATTGCAAAATAATTCTATTAATTTCCAATCACGAGGAGTAAATAAAAGAGAAAATACTGTTTATATAAATGGTATGCAATGGGAAAATTATGAAACTAAAAGTTTTGATTGGAGTACAATCTCTAATTTGCATAAGGTATTTGTTTACGAAGATTTAAAATATGGATTGGAAACAAATGATTTTGGAAGTGTAAATCTGGGAACTAGTATTTCACTTAATAATTATTCCAGTTTAAAAGATAAGGCATCAGGTGTGTTTTATGCAATTTCTAATGCGAACTTTCAGCATAATCTTTCTGCTTATCATCATTCTGGACTATTAAAAAACAATTGGTCAATTTCTTTAAGTTTATCTAAAAAATGGGCCAAAGAGACTTATATTGAAGGGAATGCATATGATGCTTTTGGTTTTTATTTCGGAATAAGTAAAAAGATAGGTAAAAAGCATTCTCTGCATTTTTCTTCATTTGGTTCACCATTTATAAGAACAAATAATAGTGCTATAACTGAGGAACTTATTACAGTGTTAAATGATCCTTTTTATAATCCAAATTGGGGTTGGCAGAATGGAAAAAAGAGAAATGCTAATGAAAAAAGCAGTTTTATGCCTATTGCTTTTTTAAATTATGATTATAATATTAACCCAAATACGAATCTTTATCTAGGTTTTAGCTATCAACAAGGAATTGAAGGAAGTACTCAATTAGAATGGTATAATTCTCAGGATCCAAGACCTGATTATTATAAAAATCTTCCTAGTTATTATATGCATCCGGATGAAAATAAGAATGAGGAAATTGCCTCTGCATTATTAGAACTTTGGCAAAATGATACTACTATAAGACAGCTAAATTGGTATCGTTTTTACGAGGTGAATCAATCTAATATTGATTCTGAATGGATGGAAAATCAGAAAAGATCTTTATATATTCTAGGAGAACAAAAAAGTGAAGTCAATAATTTTAAGGGGTTTATGTATATAGCTAAACAACTAAATAAAAATTTACATGCTAAATTGGGGATTCAAGGAGCTTACCAGAAACAAGAAAACTTCAAAGAAATTAAAGATTTATTAGGAGGAGATTATTATGTAAATTTAAACCAATTTGCAGAGCATATATATATAGAAGATTTTAATTTAAAAATGAATAATCTTTTAGATGAAAATCCAATTAAAGGTGTAAATGAAAAGTATGATTATCATTATTTTTTCTATTATAAAGATTTAAAAATTTGGTCAAAATGGCAATATGATAAAGATAAATGGAGAATAAAGTTAGTTTCTGATCTAAAGTACCTTGCCAATCAAAGAGAAGGGAAATTTAAAAATGGATTATATCCAGAAGAATCATATGGTAAATCCAAAGTTCTGGAATTTCTTACTTATTCAATGTATCTTAATACACAATTCAAAATAAAAAATACACATTTTATAAGTGCTAATGGTTATTTTCGAACACAGGCTCCCGTTTTTACCAATACTTTTATTGCTCCTAAGCTTAGAAATACTATAATCAATAATGCAGATTTAGAGAAATCCTATGGTTTCGATTTTACTTATATGTATTACTCTCCTAAATTACTTCTAAGTATGCAATATTTTACCTATGAACAAAGAAGACAGTTATCAATTCTGCGATTTTACCATGAAGCTCATAGAGGTTTTGTAAATTATGTAATGTCAGGAATTAACTCAAGAAACTTAGGAATTGAGTATGCTATGCAGGTGCAGATTCTCTCCTCTTTAAAATTACATATTTTAGGAGTATGGCAACAAGCTTTTTATACTTCAAATGTTCCTATTCAAATATATAGAGACAATGATACAGCTAGTACTATTGAACAAGAAACAGTATATTGGAAAAATTATTATAAGGGAGTAGGACCTCAATCTTTTTATAATATAGGATTTACCTATTTTACTACTAAGTATGGATTTGTGCAAATAAACGGAAATTTTTCACATAGAAATTATATTGAAAAAAATCCAAATAGTTTGACATCGAGAGCTATAGAGTTAGTAGATTTTGAATCCGATCAATTTAAAAACATTTTAGAACAAAGAGAATTGCCTTATAGCTATTATATTAATATACAATTTGGAAAAACATTTATGATGAAAAAGATATGGAAACAGCTTTCAGAAAACTTAAAATTTAAAATTTATGCATCTATTTATAATGTATTAAATACTAAAAATATAATGCAAGCACATTCTCAATTACGTTTTGACTTTACAACAAAAAACGCTTCAAAATTTCCTGAAAAGCTATACTATGATTACGGTAGAACTTTTACACTGGGAATATCCATTATTTGGTAGAATTTATAATTTTTTTCCATTTTAAATAACCTAAAATAGCCATTATAAACTGGAAAATTGTTAATCCTACTGTTGGATATAAGCCTTTATAAAATAATAGTGGTATTGCAATGGCATTTGAAATATTTATCCATATCCAATATTCTAATTTTCTCTTGGTCAAAAGCCAAGTAGCAGCCCATGCAAAAGCTGCTATACTACTGTCAAAATAAGGAACATCAGAATCTGTAAAGTTTTTTAAAATAAGTAGTATTAAAACAAAAGATATTAAAGCAATTGATAATGTAATTTTAAAATCTTTAGAATTTGAAGAACTTATTTTTAATACACTTTTGTTAGCTCCACTTTCCCATTGCCACCAGCCCCAAATGCTCATAATGAAATAATAAAAATTCAGACCACCTTCTGCATATAGTTTATGAGAAGGATGCATAAAAATGAAGATATATATTGCTGTCGCAAGTATCCCGAATAGATAAAGACTAACTTTATTGAAATAGGTTAATATTACTGAAATAATAGAAAATATTACAGCAGCTATTTCCAAGATTTTCCAGATATCAGTACTATTTATCCAGTTTTGAAGCATAATTCTTAAAATTTCCATTTAAAAGAAATGGAAAATAATGATTACTCTTAAATTTATTGTAGTTTATTCTATTTAAATCGCAAAATTCTCAATGCATTTAATATTACTAGTAAGGTCGATCCTTCATGCAATACTACAGCCCAACCAATAGATAATCCTGAAATAGCTAAAGGAATCAATAAAACTACTACACCTATACTGATAAATAAGTTTTGTTTTACTATACTTTCTGAACCTCTTGCTAGTTTGAAAGCGAATGGAAGCTTTCCTATAGAATCACCTAATAAAGCAGCATCAGCAGTTTCAAGAGCAACAGCATTACCTGCAGCTCCCATTGAAATTCCTATATTGCTATTTATCATAGCAGGTGCATCGTTTACTCCGTCACCAACCATTGCTACTCTGTAATGTTTTTTGATTTCTTTGATTTTTTTTACTTTATCTTCTGGCAATAAATTACCGTGGGCTTCATCTAAATGCAATTCTTTACCAATAGCATTTGCTACCAATTGATTATCTCCAGAAAGCATTACTATTTTCTTTATTTTTAATTCTTTTTTTAGTTGTTCAATGCTTTCTTTCGCTTCAGGCCTAGCAATATCTTGAACAGCTATTATTCCTAAATATTTATTTGCATGATAAACCAACATTGCAGTATGCCCTTCTTTTTCTAATGTTTGCATACTTTTTTCTAAATCTTCAGGCAATTTAGTCTGTGTAACTTCTAGCATTAGTCTTCTATTGCCTATATAAATAAGACTACCTTCAAGTTCAGCCTGTAATCCTCTAGCGGTTAATGATTTAATATTTTTTGCTTCAGGTATTATACTGTTTTTTTCTAATTGTTTTAGACCATCGCGAACTATAGCTATAGAAAGAGGGTGATCACTTAGTTTTTCAATAGCTATAGCAGCTTTTAATAAGTCTTCTTTTTTAATATTATTATAAGGGATTACATGCGTTAAACTAGGATTGCCCTTCGTAAGTGTACCTGTTTTGTCAAATGCAATAGCGTTTATTTTACTCATTTCATATAAAGGTAGCCCTCCTTTTAGCAATACACCACCTCGTGCTGCTCTTGCTACACCTGCCAAAACAGCACTTGGCGTAGAAATGGCTAATGCGCATGGAGATGCTGCTACTAATACTGCCATTGCTCTATAAAAACTATCTTTAAAAGGTTCATCAATTATTAAAAAGGCAAATAATAAAAGAATCACTAAAATTAATACACTGGGAACAAAGTATTTTGCAAACTTATCTGCAAATCTTTGCGCAGGTGATTGTTTTTCTTCTCCTTCTTTTACAAGAGCAATAAGACGATTTAGAGTGCTGTCTTCTGCTAGACGAAGTACTTTTACTTCAATAACTGCATTTCCATTTATAGTACCAGTATAAACCTTATGTACATCAGGAATTGTGTTAAACTCTTGACTGTTTTTGGATGAAGAAATACTATATTTATCTACAGGAATACTCTCTCCAGTAATAGGCGCTTGATTGATTGCACTTTGTCCTTTTATAATTACACCATCAGCAGCAATCTTGCTATTGGGTTTTACTAATATGATATCATTAATTTTTAAAGATGAAATTTTTACTTCTTTAAAACTATCTCCTACTTTTAATAAAGCATTTTGTGGTGCTAATTCAGATAAACTTGCAATAGATTTGCTTGCTTTATCCATTGCATAGTTTTCAAGTGCATGCCCTAAGCTGAATAAAAATAACAATAAACCACCTTCAGCGAAATTTCCTAAACTTGCTGCTCCTATAGCTGCTACTAACATAAGAAAATCAATATCAAATTTCTTTTCTTTCAAGTCTTGATAGGAGTTAATTATTGTATAATAAGAACCAAATAAATAAGAGATGCCATAAATAATTAATACAAATGAGAAGGGTGTTTTGAGTAGTTTTTCAGTTAAATAACCTAAAAGTAAAAATATACCTGAAACTATTGCAAAAAGAACATCCTTTTTAAAACCCCATAATTTTTTTTCAACAGGAGTGCAACAAGTATTAACTGTGGTTTTAGTATGTTGATGCATGCTTTATATTTTCTTTCCTACAAAGATAATAAAAGCAAAATGCAATCTCATTGCATAGTTAAGAATGGCAGTTTTTACAAATTCCACTAACCATTAAATTAACATCTTCAGCAAGATAATTGTCAGGTAGCTTTATTTTTGGAATATTGTATTCTGTTAAGCATGTAGTTTCTTCACAAATCTTACAAGTGAAATGTAAGTGCAAATCTCTATGTGCTTCTGCATTACAATAAGGAGAACAAAGTGCATATTTTGCAATACCTGAACCGTCTTCAATAGCATGTACTATTCCTGAATCTTCAAAAGTTTTGATGGTTCGATATAAGGTAGTTCTATCAGCCCTGCCCAAAACATCTTCTAGTTCATTTAAGCTTAAAGCGATATTCTTTTCCAATAATGCTTTGTAAACCAAAAGTCGCATTGCAGTTGGACGTACATTTTTATCTTGCAATATGTTTTCGATATTTGTCATTCCTTACATGTATAGATTATTTAAGCTTATTACAAAGTTAGCTTATTTTGTTTAATGAAAGAATGAGCAAAGAAACTATAATCCAAAGAAGGTCAAAATATAATAGGTAATTATAGCAATTAATCCACTGATGGGAATTGTTAATACCCATGCCCAAATTAAATTAATTGTTACTCCCCAACGAACAGCTGAGAGACGTTTTGTAGCTCCTACGCCGATGATAGAACCTGTAATTGTATGTGTTGTACTAACGGGAATCTTTAGAAACTCAGAAATAAATAAAGTCATAGCTCCTGCTGTTTCAGCAGCTACACCCTCGAAAGGAGTTACTTTAGTTATTTTTGTCCCCATTGTTTTAATTATTTTCCATCCTCCACTTAAAGTTCCTATAGCTATTGCTGAATAACAAGCTAATGGAACCCAAGATACCATATGATCTAAAGAGTATTGTGTGGGATCATAAGCTATAAAAGCTGCCATAATAATACCCATAACTTTTTGGGCATCATTTCCCCCATGGCCTATACTAAATGCTGCCGAAGAGACTAATTGCATACGTTTAAACCATTTCTCACTTTGGAAATAATTTAAAGTACTCAAGCATAAAGTAAATATAGCCATTATTAATACTAGGGAACCTAAGATTATCCATTTGAAATTCTTGCTGAAAAAAATAACATTAGCCCAATAGCTATCTCTTTCATTTCCAATTATATTTGGATCAGTAACTAATATTAACTTCCAGCCAAATATCACTGCTAAGATTATAAGTATTGATATTATTTTAGGGCCTAAAGATTGCCTAAAGCTATTTAAAAACCAAATAGAAATAATGAATGCCATTATCATTCCTATCAAAGGTGCAAGGAATATAAAACTTGTAATTTTTAAAATAGTTATGGAGTCAATAGCATGAAAGCCAACATGAGCAATGCCTCCGCCAGCAAAACCACCAATTAATGTGTGCGACGAACTGCTCGGAATACCATACCACCAAGTTAAGAGATTCCAAGTTATTGCTGCTATTAAACCAGAAAGTATAACCGTTAAAGTAATATACTCTCCTTTTACGGTTTTGGCTACAGTATCAGCCACCCCATGATCTTTAAAAATAAAATAGGCAACAAAATTAAAAAACGCTGCCCAAACTACTGCTTGGAAGGGACTTAATACCTTAGTGGAAACAATGGTAGCAATGGAATTAGCGGCATCGTGAAATCCATTAATATAATCAAATACTAAAGCTAATACCACTACTATAATTAATAAAGTCATGGGTTTAAAATTAGGAGTATTTTATAATTATAGACTCTATAACATCAGCTGCATCTTCACATTTATCTGTGATATTTTCCATGTCTTGGTAAATGTCTTTCAATTTTATGGTTGTAATTGCGTCTGTATTTACTAGAAATAAATCTTGTAAAGCACTGTCTAATAAATCATCCCCTCTGTTTTCTATACT
Source organism: Chitinophagaceae bacterium (assembly GCA_035302865.1). GTDB lineage: Bacteria > Bacteroidota > Bacteroidia > Chitinophagales > Chitinophagaceae > DATGSF01. The sequence continues at coordinate 6,018 of DATGSF010000118.1, read as the reverse complement.
ATTAATTAAAACGCAGGCATTTGTAATATTATCCATTGCTTTCATGTTTCTTAACTCCTTTACTGCAGTTGAAAGCGCAAGAGTTCCTTCTAAAGCTAATTTTGACATTTCTACTATAACTTCATTAATTTCTTCTGTTTTTAATCCGTAAATAGTTATTTTTTTTACTGAAGCATACATGTAGTCTGCAACATCATCCAATGCCATAGCTAAGGAATGTATATCTTCCCTATCAAAAGGAGTGATAAAGTTTTTTCCTAATTCTACAAAAATCTTGTGTGTTAAATGATCATTTTTATGCTCTCCTTCTTCCATGATTTTTAATAATTCCTTAATCTCAGAAGGTTTATTTGTCAAATAATCACTAAAGTCCTTAGCCATGGATTCTAAATTTTCACACACTTGTTCAAAAAGCGAGAAAAAAATTCTATCCTTTGGTAATAAGGCTTTTATAAGGGAATTTAAACCCATAATTTTTTAGATTGTGTATAAATGCAAATGTAAGTCAAAATTATTGTAATTATTAGAGACATTGCAAAAAAAAGAAAGGAAATGTCCTAAAACATCTCCTTTCTTATTTAAACCTTGTTTACTAATATTTTAACGGTAAACTTTATTTCGTAGGTCTTTAATATTTGCTTTATTGCTTAATTGCTCAATAATTGTAGATAAAGCTCTTTGGCTATATTGTTGTTTAAATTGAGATTGCAAAGAACTTGGCGAATGACCTACTTGTTGTTTTTCTGATTTTATTTCAGGATTAACATATATTACACCTGATTCACCCCAAATTCCTTTAGATACTTTACCACTATTAGAGGCATTAAGAACGTATCCAACAACTTTAGGTTCTTGTCCAACATTTGGAATAAATGGTCTATCAAAACTTACTCCATCAAAAGCTATGATTTCTTGATTTGCTTTTTGAGCAATTTCTGATAAGCTATTTGAGGAATTATATTGCTGACTTAATTTCTCTGCTTTCTTTTCTTTTAAAACCAAGGCCTTAATTTGTTCTCTGTTACTGCTATTAACCTGCATTAAACCTTTTGATTGTATGTCTGTAAGTTTAGCGATAACAAATTGACCATCTACATCTATTATTCCTGAATGATCACCAACTTTAGCATCTTGAATCCAACGTCCTAATTCTGCAGAAGCACCTAAACCAGGAATCACTTGACTATGTTTTACTATGCCATTAGACTGTAAAACATTCTTATTTAAATCTCTAGCAACTTCTTCAAAATCACCACCATTTAATACTCCTTCACCAAACTTGGAAGCTTGATTATAAATATCTGATATTGTATTTTTATCAGCGTCAAATGCTTGATTTAAAATTGCAATTTTTTGATAAAGATCTGTCTCAGTGCTTCTTTCTAAAATTTCAACATAGTAATATCCTTTTAAATCATCAGATTCAACTTTGACAATTTCCTTACTTCCATTCGGATTATTATATACTGCTTTTGCAAATAAAGGATCGATAGTACTTCTATCTTGTGGAGTAAAAGTATATTGACCGCCTTGTTGTGCGATATTATCATCAGAAACTAATTGTGCAACTTCTGCAAAAGTTTTACCAGAATTTATTTCTGCTATTGCGCTATCTAAAGTTGCTTTAGCTTCTTCCATACTTATTATAGTATTTCCTTGGATTTCAGAAGCAACAAAAATATGTTGTGTACTAACTTCTTTAGGCATGTTTAATTTTTCTACTATCTTGCTCATCCAAATTTCATCACCCTCAAACATAGGCTGTGTAACTTCATTTACTCCAGCTTCCCATATTATGCTTCCATTATCTAAAGGTAAAATTTGTTCTTCATTGAAATAAGTAAATGGTAATACATTAGAACTTTGATGTAGATTTAAAAACTCTTCTAAATCATCGCCTTGTACTTGTGCGAACTCTTCTCTGATTTCTTCCATTCTCGCTATGCTATTTGAAGTATCTTCACTGGACGGAATAATTTCAAAGTTTACATATTGAATTGATCGAGTTTCTTGCTTATTAGTATATAACTTAGCATTTTTTTGGATATATGCCTTTAGCTCTTCATCACTAATTTCAATTTCATTGTCAGAAATAAGAGAATAGGGTAACATTACCAACTCTCCAGCTGCTAGCTTTTCTGTTAATGCAATATTTTGTTCTGCTAACTTTTTAGGCATATATAATCCACCAAGAATTAAACTATTAAATTTTTGCTCTAAGCGGTTTTTCTTAATTTCATTTTCAAAATTCTCCCACATTTGCTTTTGTTCGGGATCATTTCTTAATTGACGAATCATTTGCCCTGCTTCTTGTGCATTAAATTGTCCTGTTTGAGGATTTGTGAATGCTTGACGGATCATAGGGTCAGGATTTGAACCAAACAGTAAATCATTCATTTCCGCCTCTGAGACAGTAATGCCTAAGTCTTTATATAAATCTTTTAAAATTCCTTCATTAATAATATCTTCCCAAGCTTGATCACGAATTTGTCCACGAATCAGCTCAGACATAGTCATTTGAGGATTTTGCATTCGAACCTCTTGTTCTTTTTGTTGTACGTAATTTTCGAATTCTGTATAAGAGATCTTTCTGCCATTTACCTTGGCAATAGTGTCTGAAGCGACTCCTCCGCCAGATCCAAAGTCCATTAATACAAAACCTAAAAGTGCTATTACTATAACAACACCAGCTAACTTAGCATATTTCTCACGTATTGATTGTATAATTGCCATATTTAAACTAAAAAAGTATGTTTGTTAAAAATCAAGCAAGCAAATGTAATATAAATTATGCAAACATATAAATTATTATGCGCAACAATTAAAAAAATTATTGATTTCTGCTAATTTTTTGTTTATTTTCTTGCAAATATCCTTCAAATTCTTCTAAGCTAAAAGAACTTAGATTATTCTTTTTTAATAAACCTCCTCTTTGTGCGGCTTTAACTCCATATTCTATTAAAGAAATTCCCTGTAAACTATGTGCATCAGGATTAATAGATAAGCTTACTCCAGCATTCTGTATCGTTTTTATCCATTCCCAATCTATATCTAATCTCCTAGGATGAGCATTTATCTCAATTGCGACTTTGTGCTTTTTACATTGTGCAATAATGGCATTCATATCTAATTCATATCCTGGACGTGATAATAATAAACGCCCTGTTGGATGACCTAAAATTGTCGTATAAGGATTTGCTATTGCTTTTAAAATACGCTCAGTCGCCTTTTCTTTGTCCATTTGCAAATTACTGTGAACTGATGCAATTACTAAATCAAAACTGGATAGAACTTCTGAATCATAATCCAAATTACCATCCATTAAAATGTCTGATTCAATACTTTTGAATATTTTAAAAGGTGCTAATTCTTTATTCAATTCATCAATTTCAGCATGTTGCTTCAGAATTCTATTTTCCTCTAAACCATTAGCGTAAAAAGCAGATTTTGAATGATCGCTTACAACTAAATAGCTATAACCTAAACTTTTAGCATGAATTGCCATTTCTTTAATACTATTTAGACCGTCACTATAGGTGCTATGGCTATGGATTACTCCTTTTATGGAATCTAAGCTTACAATTTGATCTTTATTTTTAGAGCTTTCTATACTGTCTTTTAAGTTTCCATGGCGTAGATATGCTGGAATCGCAACAAGATTTATGGATTTCCAAAAAGATTGCTCATCTTCTGCCTCTTCTGGTAATGAATAGATTTTATTTAAATTGTCATACCATTGGGGTTCGGAAGAGTTTTTGATTAAGGAAACTCCCAATTCTTTTGTTTCAACTTGATTAAACACTATTGGAGGAAGATTCTCACTCTCTATAAGTAGTTGTTTCTCTTTGACATGGAAGTTTGTACTTTGTTCAAAGCATGATTGTAATTCTTTTTTAAGATCATCAATGTCTTTATTTCCAATATATTCTAGTTTTTCTATTGTGTTTTCCTGCTGTGCAACAGATCCACTTAAAAACCAATTTGCAGAAAAATTAGGGATTTGTTCTAATAGTCTTTTATGTATTTCCCAAGCGTCCATAAATAAAAACAAACCTTCTTGTTGCTTTAAGAATTGGATACTTTTCATAACATTGTCTTGAGATTTTTTTCCAAATCCTTTTAAATGTATTAATCGGTTCTCTTCACATGCATAATAAAGTTCGCCTATGCTTTCTACTTTCAAATCTTTCCAAATTGTACGCAATTTCTTGGGACCTAAACCCTTAATGCGCATCATGTCTATTACTCCTTTAGGTGTTTTGTCAAGTAGTTCTTCCAAGAGAGTAACTTTTTGACCTTTTAAAATTTCTTCTAGAATTTCTTGTATAGAATTTCCTATTCCAGGAATGTTTTTTATTTTATTTAAATCTAAAGCTTCTGGAAGTTTTTCTATTTTATATGCAGCTTGAGAATAAGCTCTTGCTCTAAAGCTGTTTTTACCATGAAGTTCTAATAGCTTTGCAATTTGATTCAATATAGATGCAATTTCTTTATTATTCATGCTATTAATATAATATTGTCTATGAAAAATGAAAAAAGCTTCTTAAAAAATTTAGAAGCTTTTTGAAGATGAATTTTTATTTTATAATCCACTAATAGAAATACCTATTGATAAAGGATATACTGCGGGTCCTTCACCGGGATTAAATAAACTGTTCACTTGATAAGAACCAAATACACTAAAGTTTCCATAACCCATACGTAGCGTTGGAACAAATCTCCAAGTAGCTAAATAACGTCTAGAATTTACTTTTTCAATAATAGAAGTCCCAATTATGTTATGCTTAACACGCGTCTTGGCACCGATTAATAAGCCTACTTTAACTCCAGCAGACATTTTAAAACCTTTATTTCTATTATTTTTATTGCTAAAGTATCGTAATTCTAAAGGCATTTCTAAGTAAGTATAATTATATTTAGAACTTTTATATTGAGACTCAATTCCGCTTGTGTCTACATTAATAAAGCGCATGGAATCCCCTCTTTGATTTAAAGAAAGAATTTGTTTGTCAAAATAAATATTACTGGTACTTATACCAATACCTGGAGCAAAACTAAAGTGTGATTGCTTAATAGGAAAATCATAGGATAGATGCCCACTAAATCCTCTACCAAATCCAGTGATGTTCACTTCCTCAGGTGTATTTAACCAAGTGTCGTAATGCATTGATAAAGTAATAAAGTCTCTTGCAGGCTTTATATCTTCTTTTTCTATAGTAACTTTGTCTTGTGCAAAAGAATTTGCACAGGTAAATAAAACAATTATGCTAACTGTGCTAAAAATTTTTTTCATATAATTGGATATTTATGCAAATATAAGCTTTGAATTTACCTTTAACCAAAAAATAGATAAATTTCCTCTTTAAAATTATAATATGTTATTAACTCGCTATAAGTTTTGGCCTTCTGATAATAATAAAAATATAACGAATAGCTCCTTATTGTTATTGTCTTTGCAAGCATTAAAGTTTAATGCAAAATCCTTTATGGAAATTGATATTTCAAATTATACGAATGAGCAAAAAGAAAACTTGCATCAGATTTTATTAATTAAAGAACCTACGATTCGTTCTTATGCAATGAATGAACCCGAAAGATTTTGGCATTTTATGCATCATTTATTCCCAATGCATCCTGAATTGTTAACTGCTTTTGACATTATGGGTTGGGATATATGGGCACAACTCTATAAGAATTCATTTCAGGATTTGATTAAGTTGCCACGAAAAGATAAAAATACTTTTGAATATTGGAAAAGTATGGATGAACATGAAGGTGTTGGAACTATGGTAATTCCATTAAACAAAGCTTTAGAATTTAAAAAGGGAATAGAAAATCATTCTACCATAATTATTACCTGTAAGAATGAAGACGAATTAAAGTCTTTGGAAAATTTGGAATTTAAAAAAGTAGATGAAATTTGGTTATATCCTTCTTTTAAATTGAAAGAATTTCCTGCTGCATGTAAAGGTTTGATTTTAGACCCTTTTGTTGAAGAAGGTTTTACTCCTTTAATAA
>DATGSF010000117.1:0-8588 GCA_035302865.1 Chitinophagaceae bacterium | reverse complement strand
AATCTTTACATTAAAACTTATTGCGTGGTTAATTACTGATTCCGTAGCCATTTTCACCGATGCTATGGAAAGTACTGTAAATATTGCTACTTCTTTTTTTGGTTTATATGCAGTATGGTTAGCGAGTCAACCTAGAGATAGAAATCATCCGTATGGACATGGAAAAATAGAATTTCTAGCAGCAGTAATTGAAGGAACTTTAATATGTTTTGCGGCTTTTATTATTTTATATCAAGCAATTAGTCATTTTCAACATATACAAGAATTAGATTCTTTAGATTTAGGTGCTTATTTTCTAGGCATTACAAGTATTATGAATATTGCAGGAAGTATTTATTGGGAAAAAAAAGCAGATAAAGTTAACTCCCCTACTATACAAGCGACAAGTAAACATTTACGTGTAGATGCAATCACTTCTTTAGGAATTATATTTTCTATCATTTTAATGCAATGGACAAAATGGTTTTGGTTAGATCCTATTATTGGAATTTTAATTGCATGTTATATTCTTTACGAAGGATTTTTAATATTGCGGAAATCCATCGGGGGCATTATGGATGAGGCTAATATTAAATTACTAAGCTCTTTAATTAATCATATTAACGAAAACAGAGAAAATGATTGGATTGATTTACATAATTTACGAGTGATACAATACGGAAGCATGCTTCATATAGATGCACATATTACCATTCCCTATTATTATACCATACAAGAAGGTCATGAATTAGTCGAAAAATTTGATAAAACCGTGAATGAATTTTCTTTTCATCAATACGAGTTTTTTCTCCATATTGACCCTTGTCAACCATATAGTTGCAAAATTTGCAGTGTTAAAAACTGTCCTGTGCGACAACATCCGCATGAAAAAACTATTAATTGGAATTTAGAAAATGTTTTAGAAAACAAGAAGCATACTTTATAATCAAATAGCACCTTTCTTTAGCTATGAATTAGTCAAATTAAAATTCTTTATATAAATTTTCTACAAATTGGCAATGTCAATAATTTATCCTACTTTTGTAGGCTTTTTCTTTAGAGAAGAAAGACAACATTTTTACATTTATTTTTATGAAGATTAGAAACATCGCAATTATTGCACACGTTGACCATGGTAAAACTACTTTGGTGGACAAAATTATCCATGCTACACAAGAAATTCGTGGAAGTGAAGCTACTGAAGGTTTGATTATGGACAATAACGAATTGGAGAGAGAGCGTGGGATTACCATTTTAAGTAAAAACATATCAGTTACTTATAAAGATTATAAAATCAATGTTATTGATACACCAGGGCACGCAGATTTTGGAGGTGAAGTGGAACGTGTATTAAAAATGGCTGACGGGGTAATTTTATTAGTAGATGCTTTTGAAGGTCCTATGCCACAAACGCGTTTTGTATTGCAAAAAGCATTAGAATTAAATTTAAAACCATTAGTTATTATTAATAAGGTAGATAAAGAAAACTGTCGTCCGGAAGAAGTTCATGATGCTGTATTTGATTTATTTTTTCAACTAGATGCAACTGAAGAACAATTGGATTTTCCTGCTTTATATGGATCTGCTAAGGCAGGCTGGTATAATACGAGTCCAGAACCGGCTGGTAGTATAGAAACTGTTTTAGATGCTATTATTGAACATGTACCTGAACCACAAGTTGAAGAAGGTCCATTACAAATGCAAATTACTTCTTTAGATTACTCCTCATTTTTAGGAAGAATAGCAGTAGGTCGCGTACAAAGAGGCAGTATAAAAGATGGCCAAAATATTGTTTTATGTAAGGAGAATGGGAAAAACATACGAGGTAAAGTACGTGAATTATATACTTTTGAGGGCATGGGTAAAAGAAAAACTAAAGAGGTTTTTGCTGGAGACATTTGTGCAGTTGTAGGAATTGAAGATTTTAATATTGGGGAAACTATAGCTGATGCCGAACATCCAGAAGCTTTGCCTTTCTTAGAAATAGATGAACCTACGATGAATATGGTTTTTGGGATTAACAATTCTCCATTTTTTGGTAAAGAAGGAAAATTTGTTACTTCTAGAAATATTAGAGATCGTCTGCACAAGGAATTAGAAAAAAATCTTGCTTTGCGTGTGGAAGACACTGATGATGCTGATAAGTTTTTAGTGTATGGTAGAGGAATTTTACATTTAAGTGTATTAGTGGAAACCATGCGTAGAGAGGGTTATGAATTAACAATAGGACAACCACAAGTAATCATTAAAGAAATTGATGGGGTAAAAATGGAACCTTATGAGAGTTTAGTGGTGGATGCTCCAAGCGAAGTTAGTGGTAAGGTGATTGAATTAGTTACCCAAAGAAAGGGGGAAATGCTTGTCATGGAGAACAAAGGTGATATGCAGCATTTAGAATTTGATATACCATCTAGGGGATTAATTGGAATTCGTTCTCAAATACTGACAGCAACAGGTGGCGAAGCGGTAATGGCACACAGATTTAGTGAATATAAACCATTTAAAGGGGCTATAACAGGCAGAAATAATGGTGTTTTATTAGCAAAACAAGCAGGAACAGCTACAGCATATTCTATCGATAGAATGCAAGATCGTGGAACTTTCTTTATAGATCCAGGTGAGGAGGTGTATGCTGGTCAAATAATTGCTGAAAATGTAAACCCAGGCGACCTTAGTGTTAATATTATTGAAGGTAAAAAATTAACCAATATGCGCGCAAGTGGTTCCGATGCAGCAACTAATATTGCACCAAAAATTAAATTAAGCTTAGAAGAGTGTATGGAATATATTGAAGCTGATGAATGTATTGAAGTTACACCAATTTCCATCCGCCTGAGAAAAATCATTTTAGATGAAATAGAAAGAACTAAAGCTGCTAAAGCATTAAAGCAGAAAGAGGAAAAATAAGTTTAAGATTTAAAAACATACAGTAGCCGTCAAATTTAAGATTGCTGTTTTTTTATTTAATGATGTTTGAGGAAATTGATAAACGCTGGTTATGAGTGTTGGTTAGTAGTGTCGCGCAAATAACGTTAAATAGCGTAGTACAAATAACATCGATTAGTAGCGTAAATTAGTAGCGTAAATTAGTAGCGTAAATTAGTAGCGTCGCCCTATCAGGCAACGATCATGATGTCGCACCTTTGGTGCTAGAATTTTTATTAAAAGAGATTAATTGAGGAGTAACCCATTAACAAGCACCAAAGGTGCGGAATAAAAACATGGTAACGGTGGTATGGGTTAATTAGAGTTGTTCTATGAGCGTCGGCTATAAACGTCGGTTATGAGAGTTGGTTATTAGCGTCGCGCAAATAACGCCAAATAGCGTAGTACAAATAACATCGATTAGTAGCGTAAATTAGTAGCGTAAAATAGTAGCGTCGCCCTATCAGGCAACGCTCATGATGTCGCACCTTTGGTGCTAGAATTTTTATTAAAAGAGATTAATTGAGGAGTAACCCATTAACAAGCACCAAAGGTGCGGAATAAATAACCTGAGGCGAAGCCTTAGGTCTAAAAACAACCTGAGGCGAAGCCTTAGGTTTAGAAGTCTTAAGTTAAAAGCACCAAAGGTGCAAAATAATTAACCCTAAAGAAAAAATAAAATACTCTCTAATCCAAATTTTTCTCCAAACCAGTAAGAACTATAATGATTTAAATGTTTTTTGTTAAAAATTTACTATATTTACCCATTATAATAAAAGCTGTTTTTAGCAATAATTCAATAATAGAAAATTTCTCTTTATTTCTTATAAATCTAAAGAATAGGAACCATGAGCAAATTAACCCAAAGCATTAAATCATATAAATTAATTTATCCGCAAATTTATTCTTATATATTACCAGAATTAAAAGCAAATAAAGGATCACAAAAAATTGGATATTCTAGTAGGGAAAATGTTGATGAAAGAATATTAGAACAGGTAAGAACGGCAGCTATTAATTTAGAATATGAAAAATTATGGAGTGCGCCCGCTTTTTATAAAGGTAATAAAGAAGATTTTCATGATTCAGATTTCCATATATTTCTGGAAAAAATGGGAATTGAAAGAAGGTATGATTTAGGAAAAGAATGGTTCTATTTCAATGACAAACCGTATAAATCTAAAGAATTATTTGATCTATTTCGAAAAGAAGGTTTTAATGCACTTCAAAGAAATAGAGAAAAAATACCTTATACTTTAAGAGCAGAACAAGAAGAAGCTGTAACAAAAGCTTTAGAATTCTTTAAAAAAAATGAAAATGGTGAATTCCTCTGGAATGCTAAACCTCGTTTTGGCAAAACATTATCCAGCTATGAATTAGCAAAAAGATTAAAGGCTAATAAAGTGCTTATTGTAACCAATAGACCTGCAATTGCAAACTCTTGGTTTGATGATTTTGAAAAGTTTATTGATGGATATGCCTTTATTTCTGAAACTTCATCCTTAAATAATAAAGCAACAATTACAAGAGAACAATATATCGCTAACAAATTAAACTTGCCTCAATTTACTTTCCTTTCTCTCCAAGATTTAAAAGGTTCTAAATATTTTGGTGGTAATTATGATAAATTAGCTTGGGTTGCTGATTTAGAATGGGATCTATTAATTATTGATGAAGCACATGAGGGAGTCGATACACAAAGAACCGATGCAGCTTTTGCTTATGTAAAACGTAAAAATACTCTTCATTTATCCGGAACTCCTTTTAAAGCTTTAGCCAATGCTAAATTTCCAAATGAAGCTATCTATAATTGGACCTATCTAGATGAGCAAAGGAAAAAACAAGAAGAATTGCAAGAAGGAGAAATTGGAGAACACACGGACTTGCCCGAATTGAAATTATTTACTTATCGTATTTCTCAGATGATTACTGATGAGGTAAATAAGGGAGTAGAAATAGAAGATGAAGCGCATGATTATGCTTTTGATTTAAATGAATTTTTCCGCACAAATAAAAGTAGAAAATTTATTCACGAAAAAGAGGTGAAAGAGTTTTTAAGAAATTTAACTACTAATAAAAAATATCCCTTTTCTACACCTGAATTAAGAAAAGAATTAAAACATACATTTTGGTATGTAGGAAATCGTGTGGATTCTGTCAAGGCATTGGCAAGTTTATTAAAAAAAGACCCTGTATTTGAAAACTATGAAATAATTATAGCCGCTGGAGATGGTAGAAGTTTTGAAGAAGAGCAAAATGATTTTATAAAAAATGAAAACTCCTACGCAAAAGTAAGAAAAGCAATTGCAGAAAATGATAAAACCATTACCTTATCTTGCGGACAATTAACTACGGGAGTAACGGTTAAAGAATGGACGGCAGTTTTAATGTTAACTGATATTAAATCTCCATCTTTATATATGCAAGCTGCATTTCGTGCTCAAAATCCATATAAGGAATTTAAAAACGGCAAATTATATAGGAAAGAATCTGCCTACCTTTTTGATTTTGCACCTAATCGAGTACTTGAAATTTATGATGATTTTGCAAATGGACTCAATCCCAAAGCGGTGCAAGGTGAAATCACAGAAAAAGAAAGAGAAGAAAATATAAAAGAGCTTTTGAACTTTTTCCCAGTAATTTCAGAAGATGTCAATGGCGAAATGGTGGAACTAGATGCAAAGCAAGTTTTAACATTCCCAAATGCTATTCTAGCTGCAGAAATTGTGAATGCTCGTTTTATGACCAATCTTTTATTTAAAGATTCTGTAAAAGGTGTTTTTCATTTTCCAAAGGAGGTAGAAGAGATAATAGGTAAACTGCCCGAGGAAAAAAATAAGAAAATGCGCATACCTAAAAAAGATTTAAATTTAGATGATGCTAAAAAGATTAATAATCAAAAAAGTCACAAAATAAATGAGAATACGGAAATTATTTTAGGTGAAAAGATTTATAGAAGTAATTCCGCACGTGTAATTGATGATTTATTAAATCAAAACCAAGAAGAAATAAATCCTAAAGAATTAGTAAATAAAATTTCAGAAGTAGCGGAACCTTTAATTGCCAAATATGTTAAAGTATACAATATAACGCAAAAAGAGAAAAAAGCAAGCACTAAACAATTGGAAGAAAAGGTCAAAGAAATTGCGGAAGAATATAATAGTACAGTAATTAAAGATGCAGAAGAATTAAAACAAAAAATAAATGATGCTATTGAAATAGATTTTGTAGAAAAAAAGGTTAGTGAAAAGGAAGAAGAAAAAGTTGAAAATGTACGAAAAACAAAAGAAGAAGAAATAAGAAGTCGATTACGCGCTTTTACCCGTACTATTCCTATGTTTATTATGGCTAATGATTCCCAAGCGGAAATTACCATAAATAATTTTGATAAAATAATTGATGATCAAGACTTTGAGGATTTAACTAGTATCACAAAAGAGGAATTCCACAAATTACGAGACGGTTTTGATTATGAAGAAGACGGGAAAAGAAAAACTTTTGAAGGAGTATTTGATACTTATAGGTTTAATGCTGCTATTGCAGAATTTAGGCAAAAAAAAGAGGAGCTTAGTGATTATTTTACAGTGAAAGATGATATCTTTGAGTTAATCCCTAACCAAAAAACCAATCAGATTTTTACTCCGAGAAATGTAGTGAAAATGATGATTGACCAATTAGAGGAGCATGACCCTACTTTGTTTACGAGAACGGATAGTACATTTATTGATTTATACATGAAATCGGGTATGTACATCACAGAGATTGTAAAAAAACTCTTTTTCAACACTCGAAAACACTACCAAAGTGATGAAGATTGTTTGAAAAATATTTTAGAAAACCAAGTGTATGGATTAGCACCCACGCCTATTTTACAAGGCATTACACAATCTTATATTTTTGGTTTTGATAGAGATACAAATATAGATAGAAAGAATTTTGTGCAATATGACCTTACACCAGATGCGCAAGAAGGAAAGGCAAAAGAAAAATTATACGAACTATATAAATTAAAAGAAAATATGAAATTTGATGCTGTAGTAGGAAATCCGCCGTATCAGGTTAATGACAAAGGACAACGTGATGATGGTAGTGTAAATGCTAGTGCTAGTCCAATTTATCACAAATTTGCTCAAGTTTCTGAAAAAATAAGTCATGTACAAAGTATTATTATGCCAGCAAGATGGCTTTCAGGAGCTGGTAAAGGTTTGAGCCACTTTACAAAAAATATGTTAAGTAAAAAATCTCTACGTTCATTTACATTATTTACTGATAGTAGAAAAGTGTTTTTAAATGTTGACATAAAAGGAGGTGTTTGTTTTTATATTAATGATAATAATTATAAAGGATTAACAAATATAATTATAAATTCTAGTGAAGGAATTGAGCGTTATATTGGAAAGTTGAATTCTGAAAATTCAGGTGTTTTTATACCATTTAAACATCTTGTAAGTATTTTAAGTAAAGTAAAAATGATAGAATTAGATCTTCATGAAAAGAATATTCAAAATATTATATCTGTACTCAAGCCATATGGCTTGCGTACAGATTTTTTCCGTAATCCAAAGAAATATAATTTCCCAGATTTACAGGTTTGTAAATTTAAAGATAATGATATTGAAATAATCGGTCTTGACAACAAAAGAAGAAGTAGTAGATTTGTTCCATCTAATTATCCAATTAAAATAGGTAGAGAATTTATTAATAAATGGAAAGTTTTTGCCCCTTATGCATATGGTGCAGGTGCACTTGGTGAAACTGGTGGCACGCCAATGCTAGGCACGCCAATGCAAATATGTACAGAAACTTTCCTTAGAATTGGAAGTTTTGATACAAAATCAGAGGCTGAAAGTCTATTGAAATATTATAAAACTAAGTTTTTTAGAGTTATGGTTGGAATTCTTAAAACAACACAACATGCTACTACTACATTCCGTTTTGTCCCTCTCCAAGATTTCACTGAAAACTCTGATATTGACTGGTCAAAATCCATTCCTGAAATCGACCAACAACTTTATAAAAAATATAATTTAAGTGAAGAAGAAATTGCTTTTATTGAGGAAAAAGTACAAGCTATGGACTAAAATAGATTCATGATTAAGGAAAAGAACAACACGCAAAACATAGACATTCTAGAAGATTATCTTTTACAGAAAGACAATCTATTGGGAATACTTTTGCAAGATAAAACAACAGGTAAAAACATAATTTGGGCTACAGATTCTTATATGTCCAATGGTAAATCTTTTGCTCCAAAGGCTTATATTACTCCTAATTTAATAACAGGTCAATATGGTTATTTAATTCAACCAAGAGCAGTAAAAAGCAAAGAAGAGCAATTGATAAGAACTCGTGAAAAAGCAGAAGTTTTTACGCCTCTTCATATTGTTAAACAAATGAATGATGCTTGTGACCCTAAGCGAATTACCAAACATAATTGGCAAGAATTTGTTGCTTTGTTGAAGTTAGAAATCACCTGTGGTGAAGCTCCCTTTATCGTTTCTCGTTATGACCCTGTAGCTAGCAACCAAAAGTTAATACCAATATCTAAAAGAGTTGGATTTTTAGATAAAAAGCTAAGAGTAGTTTCTAAGTATTGCAATTCAAAAGAAGATTGGCTAAAATGGGCAACGATTGCTTTTCAAAGTTCATATGGCTATGAATGGCAAGGAGATAGTTTACTGATT
>DATGSF010000116.1:0-6907 GCA_035302865.1 Chitinophagaceae bacterium | reverse complement strand
GTGGTTTCAAATGTTCTTCAAAGTCTTGAATAGCAAGATGTCCGCAAGGAATGTCTCTTTCTAATATCGCTATGTTCCATTCATTTGAGTAGATATTTAAAGTTCCTTCAAAAATTAGATGAAGAATTGTTTTTTGAATTCTTGCAACAGCAAAAGGAATAAGAGATAGCTCCAAAGCGTTTAATCCGTTTTTGTCAGAATAAAGAGGGCTTTCAAAATTTTGTTTTAATAGCTTAAACAATTGTTCTTCTTCAAGATTTTTTATTAAACCAAGTTTGTTTTGTATGTTATTCCATTCTGTTGTTTTTATACGAATTGCTTTCCCCCATTTAGCTTTTTCAGTAGCTGTATCTCTATTTCCATCAATAAACTTCTGATTAGCTTCTTCGTGCTGACTTCCATCAACTTCTACAATCACACCTCTTTGATTATTTACTTCGTATGGGAACTCTAAAGAAAAATCTAAATGTTGTTCGTTGAAGATCTGTATACTTCCGTTTAAATACTTATCGATTTCGTCTTCTGTGGTTGCGGAAAATCTCAAAATATTTTCTAATTCTCTCTGTGGTTCAAAAAGTTGTGTCCACATTTGAGAAACGTGTTTTGGTAGTTGCTCAAATAAAAATCCTTCTTCAAAATCGCTTCCCAGATTTTCCCAAGAAGGCATTTGATGTTTGGATATTTTTTCTCCTTTTATTTCGGGGTCAATAATGTGTAAAGCCCTAAATAATTGTTGGATGAATGTTTCATCGACTTTTAGTTCTTGTCTTATAGAACCAATTTCAAGTAGTTTTTTGTCTTGTTCAATTATGTTTTTAAAGCAATCTAAAATTTTATTTTCTAACCATAATGTTGGTCGTGTTGGTAGTCCTCTTGATATTATGTTGTTAGCAACAAATAATGTTTGTTCTAACTCAGAATTGTCAAATTGTGAATTGTTACTTTTTACTTCAATATCAAAATATGATAGTTGTTTCAAAAGTCCTTGGACTTCTGAAGTTTTATACTCCGTTTCTAATGTTTCTTTTACACAATCGAGTACGAAACCAGCTTGTAGTTGTTTCTTCATAGTATTAATTCAGCAGTATGGTTAAAAACAAATGTGGTGCAATGCCTTGGCTTTGTGCGTAGGGTTGCACCTCTTTTGTTTTTTGTGAAGCGTTGGTAATTTCGTTCATCTCTCTCTTGTTGAATTTTGGTACGACTGTTCAAATAGGGTGTCGCATAACTTACTTATACCCGCTACTAAATAGCGTATATACTGCATCCACTCGACTTATTTCCGCTATAAAGTAACATATTTCACAAAAATACTTTCTTTCCATAAAATTAACAAGTTTTGTGTATTTTTTTTATTAAACTTAATAAAAAAATAATTATTTATTGAGTACGGTTAAAAATTTGGCAAAGGTGGTAATTTTGACGTAACTTTCAATCGAAGCAGTAAATAAAATGTAACAATGATCTTGAAGTCGAAGGAGTTATTGCAGTTTATGGAAAACCGTTTGTTGGTAGTAGTTATTTTAATCTCCAAAGTATGTCTTGGAATATCTAACATCTGATATTATTAAATCATACCTCTTAAAAAATAACTCTATTTTTTCTGGATTCTTATCAAATGAATCAATCCAAACCACAATTCCGTTTGTAATTACCTGGATTAATTTAATTAAATTGAAGTATTTAAGATTGCCACCCGAAGTTGGTATAAAGTCGTTTCTGCTAGTCACATAGAAAGAAATAGGTGCTACTAAATTATTTAGCACTTTGCGAGATTTATTATTTGTCATATGCGGTAATGAATTACGATATTCCCACAGTTCATCACTGTTTATTCCGATTGGGTCAATTGTACAATAAATGTCAATCCATTTTTTAAAAATATTTTGTGAATCTCCATACTCTAAAAAAGCAAAACTATCAATTGCCGAGAGTAGAAGTTTTAGTGCTGAGACATATAATCCATTTTGATATAACAATTTTGAGGCTTTTAAAAAATCATCATTTAAAAGGTTGCTAAAATCAAATCCTTCTTCAGTATGATATGCTGTAAGATAATATTCAGGAATCTCTTCTATAATAGGTTTTTTAAATAACATATCTTTAATGGGCAGGGTTTCTATTGTTTCATCTATCCGAATACTTTTATTATCAAGTAATGTAGCTACGAATAATAATTCTTTAAATGCATTTTCAATCATAAATATGTTTTCGAACAGAATAGTTAGTTGATTATTGAGAAGCAAATTATTATAATTGAGTAGACTTATTCCATTTTTTTAATTTTTCCTTTAGAAATATTAAAATCCATTGGTATGCTAATATATTTTAAATCTTTTAAGTCATTATTTATATTTTCCTTTAAGAAGTCGATTTTATAGTCATCATCTCCTTTCACAAGATGTGTTTTATATCCAATCGATGAAATGATTTCATCAATAACAATGGGGAAAATATTGAAAATTTTTTCTCTACTCATTTTGATTGTTGTTTGGGGTCTCGTATCTATAAGAGTTTTTTTAATTGCTGCCAACAGTTTGAAAAGTTGGTGACGGAAACATTTTTACTATAAACTTTTAACTGAAAAAGAATCTTTTATTTTACTTAAACGTTCAATCGAAGATGTTTCTGCCACTCTTGCCATCACGAAGAAGCACCGAAGGAGATTTTTTTGTTATAGGACGTTTTTAGTGGTTATTGTAATAGTATTTTCTTCCGTCTCTACCTAGCACTTCGTCTATTGATACTGAAACAGTATTATCAACATCAACCGACCCTCGAACACGAACTGTATTGGCTATGTCGACTGAACCACGAACATTAACAGCTTTGTTGATGTTTGCGTCAATAGGACCACCTTTTACATATACATTCTGTTTTGTTGGTATAATTCCTGCATATTGTAAAACTATTACCCAAATGCCAACTCCAATAGAAATTAAAATTGTTTTTAATGAAATGTTTTTTGATTTTGTCATCATTGTTTGAAAGATTTGATTATTTAAAATTTTTAAAAAAAAGTTTGAAGATTTTTCTCGATTTCTATAGTTAAAAATACCCCTTGATTTGGATGAAAATTAATGTCCCATAACTCGCTCACCCCTCCACTAAATAGCCTACACACAACCCACCTCCTAACTCCTCTCCGCTATCAATTCCTTCCACCCCTCAAGCTTAACAAATTCCACCCATTTTTATAACAATTATAACAGAAAAAATGAAGGAAACTCATTTCCTACTCCTTAAATACCATCTAAATCCCAATAAACACATGCCCAATACTTAAAATAATACCATCTGTTAAATCGAATCGTAAACTTGCTTAGGATAAACCGACTAAAAATCATATTTCTCTTTTAATTGTAATTTATTGATCCTTGATTGAATCGCTCCAGCATTTCTACCAAAAATAGAACTAAGTTCCACCAGAGGGGTTTTTCACAATATAATAATTCAAGTCTCTCATCATCTTCATTCGTCCTGGGCATATAAGCGTTTTTGTGCTTTTCTCTTATTGTTTCCATGGAATAAGCTTTTTCTGTAGACTCATTTTTTAACATCTTAGCTTTTGAAAGAAATTGATGTATTGCTTTTTCAAAATCAAAATCTTCTTTAGTTTTAATAAATGGCTTTTCAAAACAGTTGTAAATGCGAATTTCTGTATCAGAATAAACGTATAAAAATAATACTTTTTTATAGTTCCAAATTTTTTTATGAATATCAGCTATTTCATGTAATGTTTTTTCATCAAAAGATTGCACCTTTTTTAGAAATACAGCAGGAAACTTGTTTCCGCTTTCATCTATATTAAAGTAAACAGAATCAATGCTAAAATTACGAATTTTATCAGGCACTATATATTCAGACTCTAATTTGCTTTTAGAATTGATATGTATAGTTCTGTCAAAACCAATTAATTCTATTACTTCTTCTCCACTCATTTGAATTCATATAGGAATATTATAGCTAAAATACAATTTTTTATATAGTAAAAGTATTAATTCCTTGCTTTTATTCATTTTCTATTAACTTTTCAGCCTCTATTGCCTTAGCAATTTGGTAAAAATCCAGATTATTGACTTTTAGGAATATTAATATTAATTTTTCCTTATCTACTTTAGAAATATTATTATTAGGCATGCAATGAATTGTATCTATTTTTTTTATCTTTGAAGCTTTGAAGTGCCTATAATCTTCTCTTAATAAACAGAATGCCTTTAAATAATAATCTTGGCTTTTATCTTTATCTTTATCTTTATCTTTATTATTTAAATTAACAACTCTTTCTGGAATGATATATCTTTTTGTGTGTTTATTGAAATCGTTCACATACTCTATATATAATAAAATGTTTCTTTTATTATGATTTAAAATATACTCTAATTCTTTAAATATATTTGAAATTTCTCCTAGTGTAATATAAGCGTTGTTTTCTTCTATTAATTGTATATTTGGGTATATTTCTTTGACTTTTTTAAGATATATTTTATTTTTCTTGTCATCATTGAGGTTTTTTAATGAGGTTAAATTCGAAATGGTTTGTTTGTTAGTAAATAGGTCTTTTCCTATTATAGAAACAATACCCGATTGTGTAGATAATTCATAAGGAGTCATAATTCTACTCATATAAGATTCCTCAAAATTATTTTTTTTGTGATTGTAGATTGTTTTTTTTCTATTGTATACGATATGGATAAAATCTTCATCTGTACTTTTATTATAATTAACTATATCTATAAATTGTTTCAAAGCTGCCTTTTCAATATTATCTGTTTTAGATATAGCTTCAATTGGAATTAAGAATTCTGAAAACTTGTCCGCATGTTTATTAAAGGTTTTGATTTTTACAAGTTTTTTAGGATACCATCTAATTCTAATCAAATGCTTCCTGTCAATTTCTTCTTTTTCTTTTACTGTGTTTTTGAAACCAACTAATATAAAACTAGGACTTGAAAAATGCAAAAAAGAGGATTTAATATATGAAGAATAACTATTTTTTGAAGAGTAACTAATTTTACTCTTTAATATTTCTTTTTTACTAGTTTTAAAAATGATTTCATCTCCATATTTGAATTTTTTATCCTCATATTCTTGATTATTTTCTTCATATATTTCTAATTCCTTTTCAAAAAACCATTTTTCTTCAAATCGAAATTGTTTTTTAGAAAACCAAGTACATTTATATTGAAATTTTCCTTTAGAATTATCAACTTCTCCAGTAAATTGATTCATTTCTTGATTAGGAGAGTATAAGATTTCCGTAATTACCATTAATGGGGTAATATAATCTTCATCACCCATTAAGCGTAAGTTTTTATACGATTCTATACATTTAAGTGGGTTGTTTTTTAAACTAACTACATTTCCAATTCTCCATTTTGGCTTGATGTTTGTATTATTATCTAACATGAATTATTATTTTGTTTAAATATACAAAATATTTTCTTAAATTTGATATGCTCTGTATGGGAAATGAAATACGTTTGGTTTAGAACCATTGGTAACTACAAAAATATGTAGTTACATACCCGAAAGGGGAGAGGAATTGTTTAAATCGTTTATAAATAAATATCTTACCCAAAGATATATAAACATTTCTACATTTTCTAGATAAGCATGTATTATTATTACAAATAGGGGATGAACTATAACTTCCTTAATTGTCTTTATTTTCATGTTGTTATTGAAATTTTACAGTGACTCAAGAATTTGAGTGCCGGTTCGCTCGAGAGAGGTATGTATTTCGATTAAATCCAAACTGCATACAGAGCATTTTTATTATGGAATGGTTAAAAATTAAAGGATATTATCATTTTTCTTCGCAAGTCTCTAATGATTGGCGAAGACAGAAATTATTAATTCAACATGTTCAAAATAAAAATTATATTGCTAAATATGCTTTTTTTCCTTTATTACATACAAATATAAAAGAAAGAAGATATAAGAAACATCCTTCGAAATTAAATAAAAAGGGCAAAGCTATTCGTGTTCATTCTTATTATGATGAGGATAAGAAAAAGTTTGTAAAAACTACTAAAATAAGACCTTTGCATTATGCTAATCATAAAGATGCTGTAATATATTCTTATTATGCATTTATTCTCAACAAATATTATGAGAATTATTTAAAAACATTCCCACAATTAAATGCATCTATAACTGCTTATAGAAAAATACCTGTTTTAAATAGTACTTTAGCTGATGAAAAGATAAAAAATAAAGGTTCTTTACATTTTGCTGCTGAGGTTTTTAAAGAAATTAAAGAAAGAGCTAAATATAAAGACAAAGTTGCTGTAATAGCCTTAGATATCAAAAGTTTTTTTTCTAGTTTGGATCATGTTTATTTGAAAAAATTATGGGAGTATATTTTAGGTGTACCAAATTTGCCATCTGATCATTTTAATGTTTTTAAATCTGTAACGAATTTTTCTTTTGTTTATAAAAATGATTTGCGAAAATTTAAAACAAGAAAAGGAAGGAAAGCTAACTTTAATGAAAAGAAAATAGCCGAAATTAGAAATAAAAAAGGTATAAATGCTTTTTTTAAAAATCCTAAAGACTTTAGGGAAGCTATTAAAAATAAAGAAATATTTGTTTATAAAAATAATTTCAAGAATAAAAAAGGTGAAATGATAGGAATCCCTCAAGGGTTACCAATAAGTGCAGTTTTAGCTAATCTTTATCTTCTCGAATTTGATAAAGTAATTGTAAATGAATTAGTGAAAAAACATAATTGTTTTTACAGACGATATTCCGACGACATTATTTTGATTGGTGAAGAAATGGATTTAAATAAAATAGAGGATTTTGTAATTAAAGAAATGAAAAAAGTCAAAGTGGAAATCAGTAAGGAAAAAACAGAAAAATTTATATTTAAAAAAGCAAATGGTCGATTAACTTCTTTTAA
>DATGSF010000115.1:0-3667 GCA_035302865.1 Chitinophagaceae bacterium | reverse complement strand
GTGGTCATAGAAAAACTCATAATAGTATATAAATTTCTAACTAACAAGACTTTAAGATAAAAACCATTAAAATATTTTTAATTCAAATTCGGAGCATTATATTTTCATTTTACTTGGATTTATTGTTATATCTTTTTTTTAATTAGAGCATCTTTGCAGTATCAAGATATAGCAACATGTCATGAGTTTCTAAAAGCTTTCTAAAATAACTATCTTGAATAATAAAAATAAGAAAGTTTAAACTTCAATTTATTAGCAAATACGAAAAACGACTTAAATATTACTTTTTCACTTCATACAATAAAATAAAAAATATATTTAATAATGCTTTTACAGTCATTTTTAATATTCAATATTTTAAATGCAAGATTCCTTTCCACACTTAATAAAAATAAAAATTAAAATAGCATTTTATCATTTTTTCAATCTAGTTTTTATAAAAAATAATCGTAATTTTGATAAATAAAAAATGAATTCATGACAAAGTTTTATTATTTATTTTTATTTTTAATAGTAAATTCTTTTTCTTCCTTAGCACAATATTCCATTCAGTCACCTCTTACGGGACATGAAGGAATTAAATATACAGATGAAAGAATTAAAAACTGGGCAAGTTTCGTCACATTTGATAGAGGACCTAAAGATATACAATATCCCGAAAACGGTTATCCTACAATAGGAGATGAACAAACACCCTTAGGTCCCCCAACAGTTAATGTTCTAAGTTTGGGAGATGGTGGACAAGCGATTCTTCAATTTGAATATCCAATTACTAATGGAGATGGACCAGATTTTGCAGTATTTGAAAATGGATTTACTGATTTAGAGAATGACACTATGGCTTTTTTAGAATTAGCATTTGTTGAGGTCAGTTCTAATGGAATAGATTATTTTCGTTTTCCTTCTGTTAGCTTGATGCAAACAGATACACAAATTGACAACTCTACATTTGCTGATGCCCGCTTATATCATAATTTAGCCGGAAAACATATTGCAGGTTATGGGACTCCTTTCGATTTAGATGATTTACCAGAGCATCCTGATTTAGATAAGAACGCAATTACTCATGTGAAAATAATTGATGTTATTGGTAGCATCGATCCAAATTATGGTAGTTTAGATTCTTATGGAAATATTATTAATGACCCCTACCCTACAAATTTCCCAAGTGGAGGTTTTGATTTAGCAGCCATTGCTGTATTGCATGAAAATAAATCGCAAACAGTGAATGAATTAGAAGAGGAAAAGATTTGGTTTTATCCTAATCCAAACTCTGGAACAATTTATATAAATAATCATATTCAAGGAAAAATTGCAAAAATTATCGACCTTCAAGGAAGGATATATTGGGAAGGAAAAATCCCTAAAAACAATCAATGGAATTTAGACTTCTTAAGGAAAGGTTTTTATTTCCTTTATATAGATGGTAGTGTACAAAAATTACATAAGATAAATTAAAGTTTTCTATGCAAAAAAACATTTTAATAATTAGCATTTTATTATTTTTAACTGCCTGCGTAAAGGATAAGCCTGAAAATAAAAATGGAGATAATGACCTTTTAGATATTCACTCAAGGGTTTTAATTGTAAATGAAGGTAGCTTAGGTTTGGGGAATGCTAGTTTATCAATTTTTGATAAAAATGATTATAAAATGCACAATCAGGTATTTCAAAGAACGAACGATTTACCTATGGGAGATATATTCCAATCTGCATACCAAATAGAAGATGAAATATTTTTACTCATTAATAATTCCCATGAAATTTTAGTTATTAATGCCAAGGATTATAAATTTAAAAAAAGAATTCCAGTACGTAGTCCTAGAAACATGTTGCAAATAAATGCCGACTTAGCTTACGTCACTAGTTTATTTCATGACCAAATTTATATTCTCAATATTGACTCAAAGCAAGTAATTGACAGCATTCAAGTGCCTTATAAAAACACAGAAAACTTATTAAAATTTAACGACAACGTTTATGTATGTAATTGGAATAAAGAAAGTGAGTTTATTTATAAAATAAATACCCAAACGAATCAAATAGAAGAAAATATACCATTAGGGGTAAAAGCCAGTCATGGAATTATTCAAGATAAAAATGAAAATTTATGGATATTTTCCGGACAACCTAGTGATAATATTCCTTCTGCAATAACAATATATAATCCATTTACAAAAACTATAGAAAATCAGAAGATATTTCCTGGTGTTTCAGAACGAATGAAACCTATCACAACTCCAAACAGAGATACAATATATTTTCTTTCTGTAAATTACGAAGGTAATACCCAATTCAATGGTGTATTCTATTCTTTGGTTAATTCAGAGGAAATAAAGGAAGAACTCTTTTTAGCGGCAGAACCCTATCAATATTTTTGGGGATTAGCCTATGACAATAAAGAAAATCATATTTATATAGCTGACCCTAGAGGATTTATTCAACAAGGAAGGATTAGCATTTACAATACAAACAAAGAATTAATACACGAAAGCTCCGTTGGAATAGGTCCTGGAAATTTCTTATTTTTAGAAGAAAATTAAAAAAAATCAATTTGTGAGCAGAAGGAAGCAAAGTACCTAAGATTTTCTTAACTTTGCAATAGTATTTAACAATTATAGTAATACAAAATATACATGATTAATATTACATTACCAGATGGAGCAGTACGTCAATATGAAGCAGGTAGTTCAGCTTTAGACATTGCAAAATCTATAAGCGAAGGTCTTGCTAGAAATGTTTTAGCAGCTAAGGTTGACGGAGTAGTTGTTGATGCCTTTAGACCTATAGAAAAAGATGCAAACTTGCAATTATTAACTTGGGATGATAAAGAAGGACAACAAACTTTTTGGCATTCTACCGCGCATTTGATGGCAGAAGCTATAGAAGCTTTGTATCCAGGTGCAAAATTTGGAGTAGGTCCCTCTATTGAAACAGGATTTTTTTACGATTTAGATTTAGATGGACATTCCATCGGTGAGGAAGATTTAGCGAAAATTGAAGCTAAGATGAAAAGCTTGGCAAAAGAAAAAAATAGATATATTAGAAAAGAAATATCTAAAGAGGAGGCTATAAAATACTTTGAAGAAAAAAATGACCCTTATAAATTAGAACTTTTAGAAGATTTAGAAGATGGTAAAATTACATTTTATGAACAAGGTAATTTTATAGATTTATGTAGAGGACCTCATATTCCGCATACTGGACTTATTAAAGCATTAAAATTAACTAATATTTCTGCAGCTTATTGGAAAGGCGATCAAAATAATAAAAGTATGACTCGTATTTATGGTGTGAGTTATCCTTCCAAAAAGTTGCTGGAAGAATATCTGGAATTTTTAGCTGAAGCAAAAAAACGAGATCATCGTACTTTAGGAAAAGAGCAAGGTTTGTTTACTTTCTCAGAAAAAGTAGGTAGTGGTTTACCGATGTGGTTACCAAAGGGAGCATTAATGCGAGTTCGATTAATGAATTTCTTGCAAAAAGCGCAATTAGAAACGGGATATTTACCTGTAGTAACTCCACATATTGGTCATAAAGATCTTTATATTACCTCAGGTCATTGGGAAAAATACGGAGAAGATTCTTTCCATCCTATTTCCACTCCTAATGAAGGAGAAGAGTTTTTATTAAAACCAATGAACTGTCCACATCATTGTGAAATATA
>DATGSF010000114.1:0-6806 GCA_035302865.1 Chitinophagaceae bacterium | reverse complement strand
CAGTAATGGTGTTTACTGGAGACTTTGTTTTTGTAGGAGATATTGGTCGTCCTGATTTACTAGAAGAAGCTGCAGGTTTGGTTGGTACTGCAGATGCAGGAGCTGCTCAGATGTGGGAATCGTTAAAAAAGTTTGCAGCATTACCTGATTATGTTCAAGTATGGTCTGCGCATGGTGCTGGATCAGCTTGTGGTAAAGCACTAGGTGCAGTTCCAAGTTCCACTGTTGGTTATGAAAAAATTCGAAATTGGGCATTTCAATTTGGTGAAGATGAAAAAGCATTTACTGAAGAATTACTTTCTGGACAACCAGAACCTCCAAAGTATTTTGCTATGATGAAGCATTTAAATAAAGTAGCTCGACCTTTACTAGTTGAAGTTCCGCAACATCCTACTTTATCTAAAGAAGCTTTTTTAAGCGCATATAAGAAAGGAATGAAAGTTATTGATACAAGAGATAAATCTGAATATGCGAAAGGATATTTGCCTAATACTTTAAGTATAAAAGGAAGCAAAACCTTTGCTAATTGGATGGGTTGGTTGATGAATTATGAAGAACAGTTCATCCTATTAGCAGATGAAGAGGATAAGGAAGATTTAACTCGTAAACTAATGCGTATAGGTTTAGATAATATTTATGGATTTTTCCCATTGAACCAAATTGACGAATTGGGTATTGAATTAGAGACAGCCCATATATTGAGTTTAGATGAGTTTAAAACCTATATTGGAAAAGAGGATGTTCAAATTGTAGATTTAAGAGGGAAATCTGAGTTTGAAGCGGGGCATGTTGAAGGAGCTGATCATGTATTTGTTGGAACTTTAGAGGACAATTTAGATAAAATCAGTAAAGACAAGCAGATAGTAATACATTGTCAAGCTGGAGATCGTGCATCAATAGGTTACTCTATTTTAAAAAGAAATGGCTTTAAAGATGTTAAGAACTTTTTAGGTGGGATGAAAGAATGGAAAGGAGAGGAAAATCCAGTTTGTGTCTAATTAATCAATTATTTCATCAATTACATTTTGTCATTAATCAAAGTAAAGATTGGCGAAATGTTTATTTACTAAATTAAATTAAAAAATATGGACAAATTAATAGAAAATCAAGAACAGAGTTACAGTATGCCACGAATTGGTGATATGGCACCAGATTTTAAAGCAGTTACCACGACTGGACCATTACAATTTTCGGAATATAATGAAGGCAGTTGGGTGATATTGTTTTCACATCCAGCTGACTTTACACCAGTGTGCACCACGGAATTAAGTGGTTTTGCAAATGATAAAGAGTTTTTTAAAGAAAGAAACACTAAATTAATTGGATTGAGTATTGACAGTATTCATTCACATATAGCTTGGACAAATGCAGTTCATGAAAAAACAGGTGTTTTATTTGATTTCCCAATTATTGCGGATATTGATATGAAAGTTGCTAAGCTTTACGGTATGTTGCAACCAGGAGAAAGTGAAACCGCGGCAGTGCGTGCAGTTTTTATTATAGATCCAACAGGAAAGGTAAGGCTTATTATGTATTACCCATTAAATGTAGGTCGTAATATGGAAGAGATTAAACGCAGTTTAGTTGCTTTACAAACTTCTGATGAACATAAAGTTGCAATGCCTTTAAACTGGACTCCAGGTGAAAAAGTAATTGTTGGTGCACCCAATACTTTAGAAGGCTTAGCTGCAAGAAAAGCAGATAAAGAACTAGAAATTATTGATTGGTATCTTGCTAAAAAAGAACTTTAGTTTTTGTGTTGCATTTTAAAAAAAAGTGAAGGAACAGGATTGGCTCCTTCATTTTTTATAAGTATACACTTTGTGACTTTTGCTACAAAATATTTAATTTTTAAAATGCATCTTTGTAGTAATAAAATTAATAAATATGTTAGGTTTTTTAAGAAATATCATGGGTGGCTCGGATGATGCTATTAAAGATGCTATACAACAAGGAGCATTTCTTGTCGATGTCCGTAGTCCAGGAGAATTTGCGGCTGGAACTGTAGAAAATGCAGTAAATATACCTTTAGATCAATTAAGAGAAAAGCTTTCTTTATTTAAAGGAAAAAAGAATATTGTTCTTTTTTGTAGAAGTGGTGCTAGAAGTGGTCAAGCAAAAATTATCTTAGAAAAAGAAGGTTTTTCTAATGTTTTTAATGGTGGAACTTGGCAAAAAGTAGATCGTTTTGTACAAGAAAAGAAATAAATATGATTTCATTTTGGAATGAAATATATTCTTCAGAAGAATATATTTATGGAAAACGAGCAAATGTGTATTTGCAAGAAAAGTTGAAAGAAATTTCAAAAGGAAAAGTATTGTTTCCTGCAGAAGGGGAGGGTAGAAACGCTGTATTTGCAGCTAAAAATGGATGGGAGGTTTTTGCTTTTGATAGTAGTTCAAAGGCAAAAAAAAAGCAATTCTTTTAGCTACAGCAGAAGATGTAAAAATAGATTATCAGGTAAAAACCTGGGAAGAGGTCACATACACAAAAGAGTGTTTTGATGCAATTGTATTGATATATGCCCATGTACATGAAGATAAAAGAAGAGCTTATCATAAAAAAGTAATATCCTATTTGAAAAAAGGAGGAGTGCTTTTACTTGAGGCATTTGAAAAAGGACATCAGAAGTTTCAATCAATTAATCCTCAGGTTGGAGGACCTAAAGATATTAAAATGTTGTATGATTTGGAGGAGTTGAAAAAAGATTTTAAAAATTTTGATTTTAAAGAAGCTAAAGTGGAAGAAATAGAATTAGCAGAAGGGGAAAATCATAAAGGTAGAGCACAAGTTATTCGGATTTTTGCAGAAAAAAAATAAAATAATGAAAGATTATATTAAAAAATGGAACTTTATGCGTTTTTTACGCTTAGTTTTAGGAGTTATTATTGTGGTACAAGGTGTACAGCATGGTGAATGGTTATTTGTAGTTTTAGGAGCTATGTTTTCTATTTTAGCTTTATTGAATTTGTCCACATGTGGCATTAATAATTCTTGCGCTTCAAAGTATAATAAATTTAAAACGGAGGACTTCAATAAAGAAAGTATTGATTACGAAGAGGTAAAATAATTGAATTATGAAAAAACTTTTTGGAATTAGTTTTGTTGTTATTACTTGCAGTTTTTATTTACTTTCTTGTTCTGATCAAAATTCTTCAGAGACGAAAGAAACTAATAATGAAGGTTGGACGGAGGAAGATAGATTAAACTTTAAAATAGTAGGTGATAGTATTGCAAATCAAGCACAAGGGATATTGTTAAATAATGTGCAAGAAGCCATAAAAGAAGGTGGCTTGGAATATGCAGTGTCTTTTTGCAATGAAAATGCTATAGAAATTACTGAAAATGTATCCATTCATCATAAGATAAAAAGATTGTCTGATAGAAATAGAAATCCTAATAATACTTTAGAAACCGATATGGATAAAGAAGCTTGGAAACAAATAAAAGAAGCTTATAATAAAAATGAAAAGCATAATTTAAATTATTTAGCAATAGAAGGAGACGAGGTGTATTATTATAAAGGGATATATTTAGCAATGCCAACTTGCATGAAATGTCATGGAAAAGAAAATGAAGACATTGATGCAATGGTTTTGTCAAAAATTAAAGAGAAATATCCGAAAGATTTAGCTACAGGCTATGAACAAGGGGATTTTAGAGGAATTTGGAAAGTGAAATTAAATTAAAATAAAAAAATATGACATTTCAAGAAAAAATTAATCAAGATAAACCAGTTTTAGTTGATTTTTATGCAACATGGTGTGGACCATGTAAAATGATGCATCCAATATTAGAAGAATTGAAGTCCAGTATTGGTGACCAAGCTGATATTCTTAAAATTGATGTGGATAAAAATCAACAAGCTGCTATGGCCTATCAAGTAAGTGGAGTACCAACACTTATTATTTTCAAAAATGGAGAAGTGAAATGGAGACAGTCAGGAGTTGTTCCTGCAAAAACATTAGAGGGTATATTAAAAAGTCATATGTAATGCGTATTTGCTCATTTAATCAATTATTATTAATTGTTTTTAGTACTATTTTAGTCTTTACTTCTTGTATAAATCAAAACGAGGAAGAGAAATTAAAAGCTTATTCAGTATTATCTTATGAAGATTACGCTGAAGAAATTGAAAAAAATGAAGTTGTTCTTATAGATGTACGTAGTTCAGGGGAATATAAAAATGGTCATATACCCGGAGCGATTCAAGCAAATATAGAATCTAAAGAATTTGAAGACAAGATTGCAGCTTTAAACATTAATAAGAATGAACCTGTTTATATTTATTGTTTAAGCGGTAATAGGAGTAAAAAGGCAGCAAGTAAAATGCAAGAAATGGGTTTTGAAAATATAATAGATTTAGATGGAGGAATCCGTGCTTGGCGAGGAGATATAGAGCAATGAATTTTGATTTTAGTTTTAAATTTTAAAGAAAGGGTAAAAATTTGAATGTTTTTACCCTTTTATTTTTATTCTATTATTTTTTGTAAAATAATTAAAGTATTGCTTTTTAGTACCTCTGTCTTTACCATATAAACAAAACTAATTGGTAAAGAATTTAAAAATTTATCTATTTCTTTCTCAGTTAAATCAATACCTGCATTAAAAAGTACAAATCCATTTAGTTGCACTCTATTTTCTACTTTTTTCCAAAATTTTTGCGAATAAAAACGTTTAGGAACTTTAATATCAATAAAAATATCAATGATAATTAGATCATACTGCTTGGTATGGTTTTTTAAAAATTTTTTACCATCAGCTTTTACGATTTCTACATCATGAAATTGCGAAATATTAAACTCCTTTTCTGCTATTTCAATCACAACAGGATCTAATTCCACTCCTAATATTGGACCATAATAAAAAAAAATATTTCTTAAGGATTCTACTACTGAACCCGCTCCCATACCCAATATTAAAACAGAGTTTATTTTATTTATTGGAATGCGTTTTAATCCCTTATTTAGTACTTTTTGGAGACCATCGTAAGAGTAGTTTGCATTCTTTGTATTGAGAATCTTTTTATCTTTTTTTAAATATATTTTTAATTTTTGATTAATAGAAGAACTATAATAACGCAATAACTTTTTATCCAATTTTCTATATGATTTTAATCAAATGAATATTGATTTGAGCTTTTAAAATGCTTTTTAAACCTACAAATATACATAAAAAATGGAAGTTGGCTGAACAGCCAACTTCCATTTTTTATGTAATAAACATTACTATTATTTTATTACTTCAACTTTATGATAAAGAATTCCATTATTTGTTTCAATTCTTATCATATATGTTCCAGAATTTAATTTTGAAATGTCTATTTGATGTTTATCAAGATTTGGATTATTGTCTTTTAGCACTTCTTGACCTATGCTATTTAAAAGAGTAATAGAATTAAATTGTAAATTTCCTCCATTTTCTATAATAATATAGTTATTAGCAGGATTAGGGTATAAATTAATATTCTCTTTAAAGATTTCATTTATTCCCACAATGTCTGTTACTTCTATTTCATGACTTACTGTTTCTTCATTACATTCGTTACTTACTGTTAATGTAACTGTATAGTTTCCGTTATCAGCATAAGTATGTGTTGGGTTTTCATCATTAGAAGTGTTTCCATCACCAAAATCCCAAGTATAATTATCTGCATTCTCGACATCTATAGCTTCAAATTCAAATTCTCCTACTCCTATTTCGTTAGCTACAATATCATCTATTTCAACTAAAGGTAAAAAGTTTTCTACATCTATAGTATCAAAAGAGGTACAACCATCAGCATTAGTTACTTGAACCCAATATGAAGTATTTTCTTCAGGAGTAATTGTTTGAGTAGTATCCCAAGTGCTCCATAAATAGCTTACTCCCTCACTTCCTGCATCTAATAATACATCACTACAAATATCACCGTCATCTCCTAAATCAATGATTGGATCATCATTTGTTGGATTTACATTAGCTATTACTGGAACGCGTTCTCCTGGACAGCCTTTTGTAATATTGAAGGCTACATTAATTCTAGTTGTAGTAGAACCATTAGAACCAGTTGGATTACTACAGTGATTAGGGTTGTTATCTGCATATTGATAACGAGTGTAATTTCCACTTACTGAAGAAGTTTCAACTTGATAATAAGGAGAACCCCAATCATTATTAACATAGCAAAATTCAAGAACAACATTACTTACTCCATCCCATTGATATGGAGTATCAAATACAAATTCGTTAGCAGAGTTGATTGTAGGAGTAAGTGAAGGGTCTGAATATACTTCTGTCATATTTGATATAAAAGCGGAATTAAGGTCAGATTCAGTTGTGGTTCCTACTTTTAAAACAAAGTTGCTCAATGGTCTGCTACCTGCTGTTCCAACATTTATACTAATACTATTTATAAGACCTGCATCAAAATCAGCATCAATTAATTCTTGTGCAGTAAACATAACTTGTAATTTATGTGCTTCATATAAGTTATAAAATGGTGTACTGCTTGTGGTTGACATAGTTGTTCCATCGCCAATCCATGCTGTTTCATTTTGGGGAGTTCCTGTACTAGCTTCTGCCCAAAACGTATCGGTATCTGTTAATGGATCAGTTATAAATGTATTACCAGTTCCTAATACTATATCATCAGTTTCACTAGCATACCAATTTACTTCTGTTGTACTTTCAGTGGGTTGAACGTGAAGAACAACTTCACCATCTCCACATCTATTACCATCATAAACTTCTAAAAATCCGGGTTGGTTTACATATACTTCAACTTCGTCAGAGGTGAGTTCTACCGTATTATCACATAAAACTT
>DATGSF010000113.1:0-9466 GCA_035302865.1 Chitinophagaceae bacterium | reverse complement strand
AGACGCCTTCAAGCATGTTTCCAAATAT
Organism: Chitinophagaceae bacterium; assembly: GCA_035302865.1. GTDB lineage: Bacteria > Bacteroidota > Bacteroidia > Chitinophagales > Chitinophagaceae > DATGSF01. Next base: position 9,438 of record DATGSF010000113.1, on the reverse strand, counting down.
CCATAAGGCAAACATATTAAAAAATAAATGGGCAAAATTTCCATGCATAAACATATGCGTAAGTATTTGCCAGGGTTTAAAATAAGGTGAATCCCAATGGAATAAAGCTAAATAATAATTTAAATCTACAATCTGAGCTTGTTTTAAAACAACAGTTGCAAAATAAAATAAAACATTTATTATTAGTAGATTTTTAATAATTGGAGGTAGTATTTGAAAACCACCTGGTCTTAATATTTGTTGCATAAATTAATTAATAATCGTTTCAAAATTACAGAAAATTATTTTGGCACCTATAAAATAATCTATAAATCTATTATTTACCCTTTATTTCTTTTTGAAAATATTTACAAGCTACTTGCAAACCACATTGTGCACATAAGGGTGTTCTCGCTTTACAAATGTATCTACCATGTAGGATAATCCAATGATGTGCTTTATGTACTAAATCTTTTGGAATATGCCGCAATAATTGTTTCTCAGACTCTAATACATTTTTTGCTCTTGTTAATCCAATTCTATTGGAGACCCTGAAAACATGTGTATCAACTGCCATATGAGGTTGGTTATCTAATACTGAAGTTACTACATTGGCTGTTTTTCTACCTACTCCAGGTAATTTAATTAATTCTTTATGTTCTAATGGAATCTTGCCATTATGTTTCTCCATTAGCATTTTAGCCATTCCTACCAATTGTTTGGATTTGTTATTAGGAAAAGTAATGCTTTTAATGTATTCAAAAACTTCTTCTACCTCAGCTTTCGCAAGTGTTTCAGGATCAGGGAATTTTTCAAATAAAGCGGGAGTAGTTAAATTTACTCGGACATCAGTACATTGTGCAGATAAAATTACTGCTACTAATAATTGATAAGGTGAATCGTATATTAATTCTGTTTCTGGATTAGGGTTTTGTTTTTCAAAAAAATCCAAAACAAAAGCATAACGTTCTTTTATGGTCATTTTAATTTGTTATTTTACTGATTATTAAGCTTGAACAATTTCCTCCAAAGCCAAATGAATTAGAAAGCACATGTTTAATTTCATGTTTTTTATGCTCTGTCAATAAAGGGAGATGTATATCTTCTATTTTGTTTATTTTCTTACCTTGGCCCCACGCTACTTGGTTTTCAATTGCCATTATGCTAAATACAGCTTCTATAGCTCCTGCAGCGCCTAAGGTGTGTCCTGTATAAGTCTTAGTAGAACTCATATAGGGTTTTTTATTTGTAAAAATACGAGCAATTGCATGATTTTCTGAAAAGTCATTATTTTCAGTTCCAGTACCATGGGCATTAATATAATTTATATCATCCGCTATTAAATTAGCCTTTTGTAATGCAGCTTTCATAGCAGTATAATTGCCAATACCTTCTGGAGAAGAAGCAGTCTGGTGAAAAGCGTCATTAGCATTAGCAAAGCCACTTAACTTTGCAATGGGTTGTATTGAATGCTTCTGGATAAATTGCTCTGATGCTAAAACAATATAAGCACCACCTTCTCCTAAATTTAAACCTTTTCTGTTTTTATCAAATGGTTTGCAATGTTCGGAATCTAAAATCTTTAAGCTATTGAAGCCATTTATGGTATATTTGGATAAGGCATCAATACCTCCCGCTATAACTAAATCTTTTTCTTGGTTTTCTATCATCTTTCCAGCAAGCATTATGCTATTTGCGGATGAAGAACATGCCGTTGAGATGGTGGTATGGTATATTGAACTGCCTATTAAATCCAAAAAAAGACTTGTAGAGGAACCTGCCTCATGATACTTTAAATTATCAATATCCTGATTGGTAGCTAAAAACACTTCTGTTCTATCAATCCCTCCTACGGTATTTGCTGAAATATAGGCTTTTCTTTCTGAATTTATCGGAAAATCAAACCATTGCTTCAGTAAAGTACTCAAAAGGATATTAATCTTTGTTGTTCTAGGTATAACTTCCCAGTTTATAGCTAGGTCTGTATCAATTTTATTTAATCTATCATTTATCATTTGATCAGACAATGGAACTTTGCCAAAAGGAAGCACATGTTTAGAAAAAGAGTTTTCTTGGGTTTTTATTCCAAATTGTCCCTCTATTAAATTTTCCAGACATTCCTTCTTATTTGTTCCTATAGCAGATAGAATTTCATAATCAATTATATATACAGTAGGCTTCATTGCAAAAAATGTATATTATTATATACAAAGATACAAATCTATCTATCAAAATTGCTTCAATTTAATAATTATCCTATTGTTCTTTTATATATTTGCATAAAAAGTATTAAACGTATGGCGATTCAAAAGATTAAAAAAAGAAGATGGACAGAGCCACAAGCACACTCTAGTTGGCAAATTTTTAAAATCATGAGTGAATTTGTGCATGGTTTTGAGCGCTTGGCAGAAATAGGTCCTTGTATCTCTATTTTTGGATCAGCAAGAACTGCGGAAGATCATCCTAATTATGAATTAACGGTAAATATCGCTAAAAAACTTGCAGAATCAGGTTTTGGAATTATTAGCGGTGGCGGTCCTGGGATTATGGAGGCTGCAAATAAAGGAGCACATTTGGGAGGTGGAAAATCTGTAGGCTTAAATATTGATTTGCCTTTCGAACAACATCATAATATATATATAGATAAAGATTGTAATTTAGATTTTGAATACTTTTTTGTACGAAAAGTTATGTTTACCAAATATGCTCAAGGATTTATAATGATGCCAGGAGGGTGGGGAACTTTAGATGAGTTTTTTGAAGTATTAACTTTGGTACAAACTAATAAATTTAAGAGAACTCCTTTAGTTTGTGTAGGAAAAGCATATTGGGAAGGATTGTTCAGTTGGATGGAAGAAATGATGTTAGGTCAATATAAACATATTTCACCAGATGATTTATCTTTGGTAGAAGTATTTGATGATGGAGATGAGGCAGTAGAGTTCATTTTGGATTTTTATAAAAATAATCAATTAAAACCTAATTTTTAATATGATTGATTCTGTTTTAGAAGAATATATTACAGCATTTTCTGAAAAAGAAACTTCCTATCTTAAAGCTTTACATGAGTACACTATACAGAATGCACATGGTGCACATATGATTTCTGGTTCTTTACAGGGGGCTTTTCTAAGAGCAATGAGTCTTTTAAAACAACCTGAAAATATCTTAGAAATTGGTACTTTTACAGGGTATTCTGCTTTATGCTTAGTGGAAGGCTTGAAAAAAGATGGAAAACTGATTACATTAGATAAAAGTGATGAACACTTGAGTTTTATGTCAACAATATGGAAAGATGCTGGTAAGGATAAACAAATACAATTTATTAAAGGAGATGCCGAAGAGTTAATTCCAAATTTAGATATGACTTTTGATCTAGTGTTTATTGATGCAAACAAAAGAGCTTATGAGAATTATATGAATTTAGTCTTACCTAAGATGCCAAAAGGTGGATGTATTATTGTTGATAATGTTCTTTTTAGAAAAGAACCAATTTTAGAGGAGAAATATCAAAGTAAAACGGGAAAATTTATGGATGCATTTAATCAAAAAATGGCAGAAGATAATAGAGTACATCAAATTATATTACCTTTACGTGATGGAATTAGCATATTAGTAAAAAAATAAAAAACTTGTAAAAAAATAAAACAATGCGCAAAATACTACTATTTATACTTTTATGTACCTTCTCTCTTTATGCATTTGCAAACAGAGAAGTGAAAATTCAAGAATATATAGATAATTATAAGGAATGGGCTATGTTAGAGCAAGTACGTACGGGTGTACCTGCTGCAATAAAGCTAGCACAAGGAATACACGAAACAGCTGCTGGAACCTCTGAATTGGCCATATATGCAAAAAACCATTTTGGAGTGAAATGTAGAGGGAGTAATTGGTCAGGGAAAAGTTATTCTTATACGGATGATAAACCTGATGAATGTTTTAGAGCTTATGATTCTGAGTATTTTTCCTATAAAGATCATTCAGATTTTTTAAGAAATAATAAAAGATATGCCTCCTTATTTACATTGAAAAATGATGATTATCATGCATGGTGTAAAGGATTAAAAGCTGCTGGATATGCAACAAATCCTCATTATGCACAATTGTTGATAAATTATATAGAAGAATTTAATCTGCAAGAATATACATTAAAAGCTATTGAAAATGAAGCATATTACACATCATTGCTAGAAAAAGGAGAAGTTCCTGAAAAAGTTAGCCAAAATAAAACCTATGCTTATGCTGGTAAAGAATTAGAAGAAAAAGAAAATATTGAGTATTATACTCAGACTACAAAGAATGGTCTTAAAGGGTTTTATGCTAGAAAAGGAGATTTGCTTTTAGAAAGTGCAATTAATTTTAGAATTAGATATGTTAGGTTGTTGCAAATTAATGAATTAGAAGATGCTCCTTTAGATTATGATATGTTTATTTATTTAGAACCCAAACTTAGAATTAGTAGAGAGGAAGATTACTACACAATTAAAGAAGGAGAGAATTTACAATTAATTAGTCAAAAAACGGGTGTGCAGTTAAAATCATTAAAAGCACTTAATGGTGTAGAAAATGAAAAAGCAATTTTATCCAAGGGAGAAAAAGTGTATTTGAAAAACAATAGAGAAAACGCTTTGAGTATAGTAGAGAATCAAAAGGAAAATCTACCTATAATTGAAGAAAACAACAGAATCCAGGAAGAGGATGAATTTATTACAATAAATCATAGCAAAAAACAAAAGGAAGAAAAGGTTGAAACAGTAGAAAAGCTTAATAAAACGCAAGGAGCAAAAATTGTTGAATCAGAAGAAAGGAGTAAAGAAGTAATTGATTATGGTTATGGGGCTGTACCAACATCTGAAAAGAAAGAAAGTTTTGAAGAAGAGAAGGATTTGTCTCCCTTAGATAGATTAAAAGCGCATATGGATAAGAATGTTTATGGTGCTAATGATAATGTAAATGCTACTAAAGAAAAAAAGAATCAAGTAGTTAATTCTTATGAAACACGCCCTGCAGGTACTCATGTTGTAGACAGAGCGAATCAGCAAGAAAGTACAAGTAATGGATATTATACAGTTAAAAAAGGCGATACTGCTTACGGAATATCCAAAAGATTTGGTATTAGTTTGAAAGAATTAAATGAATGGAATGATTTAAAAGGTAATTTAACAGTTAAAATCGGTCAAAGTTTACGTGTTCAAGCTCCATAAAGCCTTTTGAGCTTCCAAGAAAACAATTCATTAATATAAACAAGAATTATATTATTATGAGGGTTTTAATCATTTAATGTTGAATAGTTTATAAATTTAAAGCTTGTCAATCGACAAGCTTTAAATTTATAAACAAGCATCTTTTAATTCTTTAATTAGAGAAATATCCTTTTCTATAGCATCACCTACCACAATTATTTGTGCTCCTGCTTCGCAGTTTTCTTTTACTTTTTCAGGAGTTTTTATTCCGCCACCAACAATTAATGGAATTGCTATATTACTACTAACTTTATTAATCATTTCTTTAGAAATGGGATATTCGGCTCCACTTCCAGAATCCATGTATATAACTTGCTTACCTTGCATTTCTCCAGCCCATGCAGTGCATAGAGCCAAATCTTTTTTATCTTTTGGTATTGGGAAGGAATGACTCATATAAGAAACGGTAGTTGCTTTTCCTCCATCTATAATCATATATCCGGTTGGGATAATCTCAAGATTACTGGATTTTACTTGAGGAGCTGAAACAACATGCTGACCTATTAATAATTCAGGGTTTCTACCCGAAATTACAGAAAGATATAATAATGCATCTGCATTATTGGCAATTTGTGAGGGACTTCCAGGAAATAAAACGATTGGAATATTAGAAACTTCTTTAAACGCTGCTATTACTTCTTCAACTTGTTGACTAAGCATAATACTTCCACCCATAAATACAAATTCAACTTGAGCTAATTCACATTTTTCAGCAAGTATCTGAATATGCTTTTTATTTGTATCATCTGGGTCAATTAGGACACTGAAGGCATGTTTGTTTTCTTGTTTTAGTGTTTGAAATTGGGAAAGTATTTCTAATTTATTTTGCATAGTAAAAGTAATAATACAGCCCAAAAGTAATTACTTTTGGGCTGGAATTCATGAATTTTTATAGAAATTATTGTTTCTTCAAAGAATCTCTTATTTCCATTAATAACTTTTCAGTTTCAGTTGGACCTGGATCTGGTTCAGGTGCAGCTTCTTCTTTACGTTTTAGATTGTTGATTCCTTTAACCATTAAGAAAACAACAAGAGCAAGTAAAATAAAGTTAATTAATACAGTAATAAAATTACCATAAGCAAAGACAACAGCACCTTCTACTTCTCTTGCAGCTTCCAAACTCGCATTAGCAGTTACTCCAGCACCTTCTTTGAGAACTACATATAAATTTGAAAAATCAGGAGTTCCAATAATAGCAGAAACAACTGGCATAATTAAATCGTTTACCACACTATCGATAATAGTTCCAAAAGCACCACCAATGATAACACCAACAGCAAGATCTATGGCATTACCTTTTACTGCAAATTCTTTAAATTCTTTTACAAAGCTCATAAATGTATTTTTAATATTTTAGTATTAAATTTTTAAAGCGTAAAAATAGAAATATATTTAAATAAATAGAAATCATTTAATAAATATTTTGAGTTTATCTAAAATTTTAATGGAATTATAGGTAAATATACTTAAATTTACCTAAAATAAATTGGATAAATAATGGCTTTAACGAAAGAGCAAATTGCGATGCGTATATCGCAAGAATTAAAAGATGGTATGTATGTCAACTTAGGTATAGGAATTCCAACTATGGTTGCTAATTATGTTCCAGATGATATTGAAATTCAATTACAAAGTGAAAATGGTATGTTAGGTATTGGGCCTTTTCCTACTGAAGAGGATGTGGATGCAGATTTAATTAATGCTGGAAAACAAACTGTTACTTTAAAAACTGGTGGAAGTTATTTTGATAGTGCTATGAGTTTCGGAATGATTAGGGCAGGAAGAGTAGATTTAACAGTATTAGGAGCTATGGAAGTTTCTGAAAATGGAGACATCGCAAATTGGAAAATACCAGGGAAAATGGTAAAAGGTATGGGTGGAGCAATGGATTTAGTAGCTTCAGCAAAAAATATTATAGTAGCCATGCAGCATACAGATAGAAGTGGAAACTCTAAATTATTACCAGAGTGTAAATTACCAATTACCGGTTTGAAATGTGTAAAAAAAGTAGTAACTGATTTAGGAGTGTTTGAAATAACAGAAAATGGATTTTTATGTACTGAATACGCTCCTGGTGTTAGTAAAGAGGAAATCCAAGAAAAAACAGCTGGTAAGTTAACTTTTGCGGAAAACTTGAAAGAAATGCAACTGAATTAGTGTTTTACTAGAAAAAATAATAAAAATGGAATTTATAGATTATTATAAAACTTTAGGAGTTAGTAAAGATGCAGATGCTGATGCTATAAAAAAAGCGTATAGAAAGCTGGCAAGAAAATATCATCCCGATGTGAACAAAGACAATCCTGAAGCTGCAAAAAAATTCCAAGAAATCAATGAAGCACACGAAGTTCTTAGTGATCCCATAAAAAGAGAAAAATACGATAAATATGGAGAGAATTGGAAGCATGGGGAGGCTTATGAACAACAAAATCAAAATCGAAATACTCATTACGACCAAGCAGGTCAATATGGATACCATTCTTACAGTAGATCTTCAGGAAGTTCAGAGTTTTCTGACTTCTTTGAAGATTTATTCGGTGCTCATTTTTCAGGTAGCAATGCTTATAAAAGAAGTTACCATGGAAATGATATTCAAGCTAAAATGCTTATCGAACGTTCGAGTTTATTTGAAGACCAAGAACGAATAATAGAGATAAATGAGAAAAAAATCAAAATTAAGATACCAGCTGGAATACAGGACGGTCAAAAAATACGCTTGAAAGGCTTGGGTGAAGAAGGATATCAAAATGGAAAAAAAGGAGATTTGATTATTACTTTCGAGGTAAAAGAGGATGTGGATTATAAGATAAAAAACTTGGATATTTATATGGAAAAAGACTTGCCTTTATATACTGCAATTTTAGGTGGAAAGGAAAGAGTAGATACACCATATGGTCCTATTGATATCACTATTGTTCCTATAACTCAAAATGGGCAACAAATACGAATAAAAGGAAAAGGTTATCCAGAGTTCAAAAATGCTACAAAAAAAGGTGATTTGTTTATAACTTGGCACATAGTTTTGCCAACTAATTTAACTGAAGAGGAAAAAGCTTTATTTGAACAATTAGCTAAAAAATAGATTATGAAACAAGATGAGTTTATAATAATAGAAGAATTTTGTAGTTTTCATGAAGTTGAGGTAAGTTTATTACAAGACTTGGAAGAAATGGGTATTATTGAGTTAATTAATATTGAAGAAAATCTATGTATTTCTTGTGAAACTGTTTATAAAGTGGAAAGACTTATACGCTTGCAAAGAAGTTTTGAACTGAGAAATCAAGATTTAGATTTGATAGATACCTTATTAAAAAGGATAGATCAATTAGAAAAGGAAATTAAGATGTTGAAATAATTTTTTTTCGGTATTGATATTATAATAATGTTTAAGAAGATCCGAGATGTAAGGATAAATTTCTTGATCTTATTTTTACCAGTTTGGAAGTCGAGACGACAGGATTCGAACCTGCGGCCCCTTGCACCCCATGCAAGTGCGCTACCGGACTGCGCCACGTCTCGATTAAGCTCTGCAAATGTAAGTTAATTATTGTAAATTAAGAAATTAATTATTTGCTTCTTTTAATAAATAGTTTTTAATATAGTCGTTCACTCCTTCTTCAAGGCTATAAAATTTTTCTTTATATCCTGCATTTTTAAGCTTTTCCATTTCAGCTTCCGTAAAATATTGGTATTTATCTCTAATATCTTGAGGTGTGTCTATATATATAATTTCTGTCTTTAAATTAAGAGTTTTAAAAACAGCCTCAGATAAGTCTTTAAAGCTTCGTGCATTTCCTGTGCCTACATTGTAGATGCCAGAATTTAAAGATGTACTGTTTTGCATCATAAACTTTATTATTTTTACCAAATCTTTTACATAGATAAAATCTCTTAACTGTTCTCCATCTTTGAACTTAGGATTGTGGCTTTTAAATAGCTTCATTTTCCCCGTTTCTTTAATCTGGTGAAATGCATGATAAACGACAGAAGCCATTCTGTTTTTATGATTTTCATGAGGCCCATAAACATTAAAGAATTTTAAACCTGCCCAAAAAGGAGGTTTTTTTCTTTGATCTAAAGCCCAAATATCTACAACGTGTTTAGACCAACCATAAGGATTTAAAGGACTTATCTTTTCTAATTCTTCTCTGTTTAATTGATCTGAAAACCCATGACTACCATCTCCATAAGTAGCAGCGGAAGAAGCATAAA
>DATGSF010000112.1:0-3294 GCA_035302865.1 Chitinophagaceae bacterium | reverse complement strand
AATAATAAAATTAATAATAGAGCAGAAAGAAAGAAGGAATGATTTTTATGTTATCATTCCTCTCTAAATAAAGATGTAATACGATTTTTAATTATTTTTTAAGCTTATCATAGCCTACTGTGGCATTAATAATATTTGTATATCCAGCCTCTTTAAGTTTTCTTGCAGCTTTTCCACTTCTATTTCCCGATTTGCAATACAAATAAATTCTTTGAGCTTTATCTGTAACAGCATACTGAATTTGTTGTACGAAATCATCATCAAAAAAGTTGATATTTCTAGCATTTTCTAAAGATCCTTCAGCATACTCTTGAGGCGTACGTACATCTATCAATATACTTTCAGCTGCATGCTTATTATAATCACTTACAAATTCAACAGCATTTTTATTTTTTATTTCATCCTGCGCAAAGGTAGAAGATAGCACTCCTAAAGACAGAAAAAGAAATCCAGTTATTTTAAGAATATTTTTAAACATAGTTATATTTTTTAATTATCTCTTTAAACAAGACAAGGTAAATGTAAAAAAGTTTATTGTAAATAAAGATTTTCCTTTAATAAAATTGCATAATCAAGTATAAAGAAAGCACCGAAACCAATATCCACACTACAGATCCTAGAAGTATAGATTTTGATCCTGCTTTTTTCACATCTTTAATATCCATTACAGTTCCAATTAAAAATAAAGCAAAAACCAATAATTGCTTTGCAATACTGGAAACCACATCATATACTTTTTCACCAGCAGGAAAGATATATGCAATTAACATAGTCAAAATAAATCCAACAATAAAATAAGGTACTGTAATCTTTACTTGACTTTTATTAAGAAAGGAAAAAAGCAAAGTTAGAGGGATAATCCATAATGCACGGCTTAATTTAATTGTAGTTGCTAATTTTAAAGCTTCTTCACTATAAGCTTGTGCTGCACCTACCACTGAACTAGTATCATGAATTGCTACCGCAGACCATAAGCCAAATTGCATATCTGTCATTTCTAATCCTTTACCAATTAAAGGAAATAAAAATAAAGCAATAGCATTTAATATAAAAACAGTTCCCATTGCAATACTAATATCTTTATTTTCAGCATTTATGGTAGGAGCAATAGCTGCTATTGCGGAACCACCACAAATTGCAGTTCCTGAAGCAATTAATTTGGCTGTTTTAACGGGTAATTTAAAAAACTTATTAAATAAATATACACTAACAAAAACAAATACTATAGTTCCTAAAGTGAGCCAAAATGCATCCTTACTTACTTCAAAAGCACTGTTTAATTGCAGACCAAAACCTAAGCCTATGATAGACCATTGTAAAACTTTTTTAGATGCTTTTTTACTAACATCCACGAAAGGATTTCCCATGACAAATGCAACTAATAAACCTAATAATAAAGCAATAGGTGCATTTATCCAAGGTGTTAAAGATAAAACAGCAAATAAAATATAGATTATTCTAGCTAACATAAAGTATTAATAATTGGAATACAAAGTTACGAAGACAGATAGAGTCGAAAGTGACCATAGTCACAGATTATTTAATTTTACAAGGAATTAATTAGGCGAAGCTGGTTGAAACAAAAATCAAAGATTAAATTTCATAAAAAAAATTGTGTATTTTTACTAAAAAGCAGGTACCTTATGACGATTTGGACAAAAAATGATGAAAAAGAAACTATTTATTATGAATTATTCCCTTTTAAAAATTGGCAAATAGGTTTAGCACATAGCTCCAAAGGCTTATGTTATTTAGGATTTGAAACTGACACGCATAATTCCAAAGAGCATTTACAAAAAACCTTTCCTAAAAACACCTTACAAAAAAAACATAGTGCCTTTTTGGACGAAACCTTTTCAAAAATAAAAGCAAAAAACTATTCCGCTATACCTTTACACATAAAGGGTACGCCTTTTCAAATACAAATTTGGAAGGAATTATTGAAAATTCCTTCAGGAGAGGTGCGTCATTACCAAGACTTACATCCACAATCTTCTTATGCTCGAGCTTGTGGCACAGCAGTTGGAAGCAACCCTATTAGCATTATAATCCCATGTCATAGAGTCTTACAAAAATCAGGGAAATGGCAAAGCTATTTATGGGGAAAAGAGATAAAAAAAGAACTATTAGCAATGGAGGGTGTTGAGGTGCACGAATAATAAAAACAACTCTCTAAAAAAACAATAAAGGTATATTTCTTAAGATAGTTATAAATTAAGAGCAGTTTATAAATTATAAACATACAACTCAAATACATTAAATTTCCTTTAAAATTTGCTATTTTAGCAAAAACTAATTTATTTTCACAATGCGATCTATTTTACTTGCTTTTTTTAGCATTTTACTATTAGCTAATCCTGCTTTTACTCAAAATTATTTTTTAAGTCACCCCCAAATTAGTCCAGACGGTAACACTCTTTATTTCACTTATGATAGTGATATATGGAAATATAATATTAGACATAAACAATCGTCTCGATTGACGAATTTAAGAGGAAATATTTCTGCCCTTTCTCTTTCTCCAGATGGAAATAAATTAGCCTTCAGTTCAAACAAATACGGACAAAATGATGTATACGTTTTGGATTTACAAAAAGGTCAAACGAAGCAATTAACCTATCATGATGCTAGCAATGAAGTTAGTGGATGGTCTTGGGATAATACTACAATTTACTTCACCAGCAATCGATATAACATGAGCAGGAGTTATGCTATTTCTGCTCAAGGTGGAACAGCAAAGGCACTTTTTAAAAACTATTTCAATATTACCAATCAATTGATTGAACACCCAAATGGCGGATATATTTTTACTACTGGAATGGAAAGCACAAGCCAATTAAGTAGAAAAAGATATAAAGGACCCAATAATCCAGAAATTTATTATTTAAACAATAATGCACTTGAAAATTTAAGCCAATATGAAGGAAAGGATCTTTATCCAAGTGTCGATAAAAATGGCATAATTTACTATCAATCAGATGAAGAGAATGGTTTTAATAATTTAATGGTTTATAAAAATGGTAAAAAAGAAACATTAACTAATTTTGAAGAAGATATTGCCATGCCGCAGGTAAATACTGAAGGCACTAAAGTTGTATTTACCAAAAATTATCAGTTATACCTCTTTGATATTGAAAGTGGACAGATAGAAAACATACAACCCTTATTAAATAACTTTGAAAGCTTACAAAAGTTACAAACCTTCAATACTTCCACAGATATCTCTTATTTTGATGTTTCTCCGGATGCTAGTAAATTAGCTTTTATTAGTAGAGGACAATTATTTGTGAGTGA
>DATGSF010000111.1:0-17452 GCA_035302865.1 Chitinophagaceae bacterium | reverse complement strand
GCTGCTGTTCAAAATATTAAAAATTTTGCTTTAATGATTTCTTATTTTAGAGAAGCAATGCAACATAAAAATGCTTATGAAATTGCCTTTGAAGTTGGAAAGCAATCTGGATTAGTTAAATTATTATATGAAGATAAAACTCCTGAGGGTCAAGCTAGATATGAAAATGTGCAAGAATTATTAAATTCTATTAAGGAATATGTTGAAAGTCCTAATGAAGATGGAGAGGTAGAAGAAGATAAAAGCTTAAGTACATATCTACAGAATATTACATTATTGACGGATCAAGATGATGATGATGAAAATCAAGATGTTGTTAAATTAATGACTATACATGCTTCTAAAGGATTGGAATTTCCTAATGTTTTTGCTGTAGGTGTAGAAGAAACTATATTTCCCTCTGCTATGTCTGTTTATGATAGAGAAGGGTTAGAAGAAGAAAGAAGATTATTCTATGTAGTTGTTACTCGGGCAGAGAAAAATCTTTGGATTACTTATGCAAATAATAGATATAGATTTGGAAACCTGGTTTCTAATGAACCTAGTCGATTTATTGCTGAAATTCCACCTGAGTATTTGGATTTTAGTCTTGTTGGCGGAGGTACGGGTTTTAATCATAGTAGAGAAAATCAAGATAATTTCTTTTCAGAAAAATATACCTCTTATTCGCGTAATCAATCTAGTAATACTTATAAACCCAAAAGGAAAAGTACGCAATATTATAATGAAAAACCACAATCTTCTACAACTAGTACATTAAAAAAACAAATATTAGAAAAGAAAAAGAATGAAACTTTTAATCATGTACTAACTGAAGACTTTACTCCTTCTGATCCTGACGCTATTCAAGTAGGTCATAGAGTGGAGCATGTTAAATTTGGTTTTGGCACAGTGGAATATATAGATGAAGGTTCACAAAATAAAATTGCAACTGTAATTTTTGAAAAAGCGGGTAGTAGAAGATTAATGCTTGCCTTCGCTAAGCTGATGATACATAATTAACAAAAAAAATGCTGCTAATCGTTTTTATACCGTGAGCAGCATTTTTATTATAAATCCTTATTCTTTTTCAACCCCAACTGGTATCACTAAGGTTGGAATATTAACAGAAGCTAGTACTTTTTCAGTATTACTACCTATTAATATTTTATCAATTTTATTTCTTCCATGTGATCCAATAACAATATAGTCTAAATCTAAATCGTCACACATTCTTGCAATTACATTCTCTACTGTACCTTCTTCTACATGTAGATGCGTATTGTCATAATTTAAATAACTTTTAGTTTTTTCTAAATAAGACATTGCACTATTTCTAAGCTCTTGGTTTTGAACACTTTGATGTGCTCCAAAATCAGCACTTGTGAATCCTAAAATAGGGGAATAATTCATTCCAGAATAATAGGTCCAATCTGCTAAAATATGTACTAAATGCAACTCGGCATTTAAGGATTCTGCTAAGACTTGTCCTTGTTCTGCAACTAAATGTGCGGAAGAACTAAAATCTAAGGCTACTAAAATTTTTTTATTCATAATTCAATGACTTTTCTTTTATAAAGATACAGAAATAATCCTGAAATTGTTGAGTCGAAAGGCAAATTATATTTTTATAATATCAATTTCAATAGGATCATTATATTTTCTATTTGCAGCATGATAAGTAGGACCTATATAGTTATTATAAGAAAATCCATGCTTTATAGCTTGGGTAATAAAAGATTTAGCATTTTTAATGGATTGTAATAAATCATGATCTTTTGCTAAATTGGCTGTTATAGCAGCTGCAAAAGAACATCCTGCACCGCTGGTGTGTAAAGTATCTATTTTTGAAGTTTTAAATAAGTAAATATCCTTACCATTATATAAAACATCTGTTGCTGTATTTTCTAATCTACCACCCTTTACTAAAACATTTTTAGGACCTAAAGTATATAAATCCTTAGCTGCTTGGATTAAATCTTCTATGTTTTTTAAAGGTCTGTTTTTTAAAATATGAGATGCTTCCCCCATATTTGGAGTGATTATATAGGCTAGGGGAATTAACTCCTTTACCAAAGCTTCTTCTGCTTCTTTTGCTAATAAAACAGAATCTAATTTTCCTATCATTACGGGATCTACTACTTTTGGTATGTTCTTAAGATTTTTTAATTCTTGTACAATATATTCTATTATTTCTTTAGAAAACAACATGCCCGTTTTTAAAGCATCGACTCCAATTTGCTTCAGACCAGTAGCAAATTGAGCTTGTATAGCTTCTAAGTCTAATGGATGGATATTTTTACCAGTTTCTGGATGTTGACCTACTATTGCTGTTATTACTGTCCAGGAATAGGTATCTAATTCTTGAAAAGTTTTTATATCAGCTTGAATTCCTGCCGTGCCTCCTGAAGCTGCACCAGCAATTGAAAGTACTCTATGGGGATTTTTATTTGACTGCATATTCCTTGTAATTTAGAAAATCAAAATTAAACTAAATCAAAAATCAAAAAAGAAAATTTGAATCTAATTTTTAATCTTAAAATAGATATTAAGATAAGCATTTATTTAGAAATGGTTTTTGGAAATTTTTCTCCTAAAATAAATTGTGCAGTAGGAATTCTTAATGCAATAAATATAAAGTCCTAAAATGCATGAGAAAAATTGTGTACAATTAAAATGCTAGCAAAATGATTTCTCTAATAATTATTTTGAATGAATTTTGCTGGTGTTTTAAACTTACAATGAGTGTGCTAAAATCCTGAATTTAGAATTAAAAAGTACTTATATTATTATAAAACAACAAAGAATCTTTATTTTTGTTTATTAATGAAAACAAGGAAATTGAATTTACTATGCTTAAGAATTGGATTGGTTATTTAAAAGAAACTCAATTTTATGATATTGCCTTATGGAATATATTATTAGCCTCCATTTTTATTTTTATAGCTTTATTTCTAAAAAATACGATTTCTACATGGATAGCAAAAATATTACATAAATTATATAAAAAATGGAGTATCTCAGATACTTGGCAAGAGTTTGAAAATTATGTTCTAAAACCTCTCCAAAACTTAATTTATACCTTCTTTTTATATTTAGCTTTTCATCAATTTTATTCACTTCTTGCTGAAATAGTTTTATTAAAACAAAAAAATATTTTTGTAAAATCTGGTATTCTTAAATCTTCTAATACTTTATCTTTAGGCACTTTAATAGAACATGTTTTTTTATTCTTTTTATTTTATTTCTTTATTTCATTAATAGCCAGAACAGTAGATTTCGTTTTTCATATTTCTTTATCCAATGCTAAAAAAGTAAATAATAAAGAAAAACAACAAATACTTCCCTTATTACGCGATGTTGTCAAAGTGATATTATGGTTTTTAGGTGTATTATTGATATTAAGTGCAGTTTTTAATGTGAATGTAGGAACTATAGTTGCAGGTCTAGGGATTGGAGGTATTGCAATTGCTTTTGCTGCAAAGGATAGTTTAGAAAACTTGATTGCTTCTTTTATGGTTTTAATTGATAAGCCTTTTTTAATAGGGGATTTAATTAAAATAGACAAGATTGAAGGGAGAGTAGAGCGCATTGGATTTAGAAGTACTCGCATTCGTTCTGTAGATCGATCCTTGATAATTGTTCCAAATAAAAAACTAATTGATAACCAATTAGAAAATATGTCTGAAACGGGAAAAAGAAGAGTTTTAATTCATTTGAAAATCTCTTATGGTCTTCAAAAAGAAAGTATCTTAGCCTTGCAAGAAGAAATTCAAAAGTGCATAGAAAAAACAAATGGAACAATTGAAAAACCTTTAGTTTATATTGATACCGTTAATGCAGATACTTTACAGATAACAGTTCGTTACTTTATAATTATTATTAAAGAATTACGTTCTGAATTGGTTCGCCAGGAAGTAAACTTAAAAATTTATGAAATATTAAATAAGTATGTTCCTGATTTTAAATATATAGAAGAAGAAAGATTACAAAAATAAATAGAATATGATACATGTAGAAGATGCTAGAATTACGCATTTTGTTTTACATCATTTTAGTCAAGAATTATTAGAAGAAAAAATTGCAACTGAAGAAATTGTTATTGAGAATGAAGTAGATGAGGCAGTTATTAGAAAATTATTTACTAAGCCTTTTACAAAAGCTCAATCAAGCTATAATTTTTACCATGAAGTAGATATAGATTTTAATGTTCTTTATAAATGCACAGAAGAACTATGGTCGAATGCTGTAGATTTTGTGGAGTATTCGCATAAAGTGTTTACACATCTTAAAAATGCATCGGATCATCCAAACATTAAAGATGGTGATGTTTTTATTCTTGAGTTTGAGAATGTTGTTATACATAATGAAAAAAGGCGTGCTATTGGTATTTATAAAGTAGAACAAAAAGATTTCTTTTTAAGCAGTAATTGGGAGAATAATAAACAAGCTAAAATTTCTTTGCAAGAAGGGGTTAGTTCCGGGAAACTAGATAAAGCTTGTTTTATTGTTGATTTGCCTTCGGGTCCAGAAGTATATATAGTTGATGGAAATAAAGAGGAAGCAGCTTATTGGAAATATAATTTTGTATCTGTGGTTTTAAAAAATGATCATTATAATAAAACGCAACAAACCATGGAAATTACGCAACATTTTATCAAAGAAGAATTTCCTCAAGAATTTGAAGTGAGCAAGGTTGATCAAGCAGATTTATTAAATAGAAGTATGGAGTATTTTAAAGTAGCTGATTCATACAATCATGAAGAATTTGAAGAGGTGGTTTTACAAGATGAAAATCTAATTGAGTCATTTAGAGGTTTTAGAAATCAAGCTTTTGAAGAACAAGGTTGGTCATTTGAGGATAATTTTGAAATGGTGCCTGATGCTGTAAAAAAGAATCAACGTTTTTATAAATCTGTAATTAAGTTAGATAAAAATTTCCATATTTATGTGCATGGAAATAAAGAAATGATAGAACAAGGAGTGGATGAACAGGGAAGAAAATACTATAAATTATATTTTGAGGAGGAGCATTAAACTCCTCTTTTTTTTACTTCTATATTGCTTATTTATTGAAAAACTATAATCCACCTAAATATTCTGATACTTTAACTATGAAGTTTTTATCTAAATTTGCTTTATCAGTAAGTGTTATATTATAGGTTTTTCTATCAGGAAAGTTTCTTAATTCAGAAAAATGCACAAATTCTTTATTATCATTTTCATCAATTGTTAATGCTTGCATTCTATTTAAAAAATCAATTTTTAATTTTTCACCCAGTTGTTTCATAAATCTAAAAGATGCATCAATAGCACCTCCACAAATAGCACTTTCTGTTGGTTTTAATCCTATGATGACGAAATGGTCATCTATTATTTTCGAATATGCATGCAATTTCTCACCATGAGAATCCCAATTTAAAGTAAAATCTGCAATTTCCCTGTGAATGGTATTTTGTTCTTCCACATTCAACTCTTTATTCGAAGGATAAATCCATATTTTTGCATTATCATCTAATTTTTCAAATTCTTGCATAGTATCTCTCGTTTATTTAAAGTAAAGTTATGGGAATTCTCATTCATAAAATATAATTAAACTTTAAGTTTGAATAAAAAATGCTTATATGGCACTACTATTTCTTTCATTTAATTTCTTAAAATAGCATATAATTAATGCTTTCATTTTTTGGATCTATTGATATATCAAAATCTATGTAATATACTGCAACAAAGATTTTACCATAAATCTCTAGAATAATTTGTTTGAGTTCAATATCTATGTCTATTTTAGCATTATTATGGCAGCATTGGATTAGGTCAGCATTGGAAATTATAAAATAGCGATATTGATGAGAATAAGGTTTTGGGAGAAGGTCCTTTTTATACTTTTTATATTAAGGAACAATTGATAAAAAAACAATACATGATAAATGGAAATCTTATTATGTGTTTTGGCTGTAAATATAATGGTATTTGAAGTCCTTTACTCTGAATTACCCATTTTTTAAAAATTAGTAGGAAGTCTAGAATTTTTATTAAAAAAGTCCAGAATAAATTTCCGGACTTTATAACTAGATTTTTCTTCGTATTATTATTATTCATCGTCATCTATATGAATTCGCATACCTTTAGCATATTCTTCTGCCAAGGTGGAATCGGGTAGTAAAAATTGCACTTTTTCTATTACTAAAGTATCTCCAAAACTCGCATGATAATCAAAATATTCCCAACGATCTTCTGGCATAATTCCCTTTCTTCCATAACCAGTATGATATTCTGGAACTATAATATTTCTTCCTGTAGAATCCGCATATATATTCATATCAACAAACATAAATTGATAAAATACCACAGGATATTCTTTACCATTTTTATCTTTTACAATAAGAGGATGTTTAA
This sequence comes from Chitinophagaceae bacterium, assembly GCA_035302865.1. GTDB lineage: Bacteria > Bacteroidota > Bacteroidia > Chitinophagales > Chitinophagaceae > DATGSF01. Next base: position 11,074 of record DATGSF010000111.1, on the reverse strand, counting down.
GTGCATCAGCTAGTTTATCCCTATGTACCATACCTTCATTAGGAGTATCATTATAAAAAAATACCTGTGCTTCTTCTACTTTTATTTTCTCTTTTGGTTCAGGATTTATTTTTTTATTTTGATCTTTTTTTGTCCATGAAATTAGGATTATACTAATTATTAAACATAAAGTAATATTGGCAATCTTTAGGCTTCTTGCTTTCATAAAATGATTTTTAATTTTCCATTCTTGCTAAACTTTCTTTGATTGAAGTTATTTTTGCTTCAGTATCTGCTTGTTTTTTATACTCTAAATCTACAACTTCTTTCTTAGCATTTGCAAGAAAACGTTCATTGCTTAATTTTTTATTTATTCCAAATAAGAATTTTTCTAAGTGCGTTAATTCACCCTTTAGTTTTTCAATTTGTACAGAGTAATCAATTTCTATATCGGATTGCATGAATAATTTATCAGCTTGAATAACTAAAGTAATGGCATTGTCTATAGCTTCAGTACAAGCTTCCACTTTATCTGCAAAAATTTGATTTTTTAACAAAGCTTTAGTTTTTTCATAAAAAGAAACATCCTTAGAAATATAATATAACTGAATTACATCTCTTGGCTTCATCTGATTTTTTTGTTTTGCCTCTCTAATTGCAGTTATTATATTTTGTAATTTCTTTCCTTGTTCTAAAATTTCTTTATTTAAATTTTCATTTTTAGACAATTGCTTAAGCATTAAATCTTCTTCATTATCTAATAAATTATGATGAATTTCTTCAGTAATAAAAGGCATAAAGGGATGTAACAATAACAATAACTCATCAAATATTTTTATACTTTCTTGATAAGCTGCTGTTGCAATTGTTTCTTCTTTTCCTGGCTTCATCCATTCTAAATACCAAGAACAAAAGTCGTCCCATATCAGAGAATAAATTAACTTTAATGCTTCACTTAGTTGATAATGATTGAAATGATTTTGGGTTTTCTCTTTTGCATCTTCCAATTTAGCTTTCATCCATTCTATTGCAAAACTTTCAATATCGTTTAATGCTCTTTCTTCTTGTTTTTCTTCCCACATTTTCACCAAACGCATAGCATTCCACATTTTATGATTGAATTGCTTGCCTTGTTCTAAGAAAGCTTCATCATATAAAATATCATTTCCTGCAGGTGAAGCAATTAAAACACTAAATCGCACCGCATCTGCACCATGTTCTTCAATAAGTTGTAGTAAATCAGGAGAGTTTCCTAATGATTTACTCATTTTTTTACCTTCTTTATCTCTAACAATTCCTGTAAAATATACATCTTTAAATGGAATAGTATTTTTATATTCCATTCCTGCAATTATCATACGAGCAACCCAGAAAAATATTATTTCAGGTGCAGTAACTAAAGTTTGTGTAGGATAATAATAAGCCAAGTCTTTATCAGAACTTGTTACATCCTTTTGAAAAACTTCAATTGGCCATAGCCATGAACTAAACCAAGTATCTAAAACATCTTCATCTTGTTTTAAATCGTCAATGGAAGCTGATGAGTTTTTTTCTTGGTATTTTACAAATGCTTCTTCTTTAGTTTCACCTACATAAATATTTCCTTCAGTATCATACCAAGCTGGAATTCGATGTCCCCAGCGTAATTGTCGACTAATACACCAATCTTGAATATTTTCCATCCAATGTCTATAGAGATTTTTAAACTTTGATGGGAAAAACTGAATGGTATCATTTTCTACTACTTCTAATGCTGGTTTTGCTAAATCTTCCATTTTGCACCACCATTGCATTGAGATTTTGGGTTCAACTACAGCATGTGTTCGTTCACTTAAACCAACTTGATTTGTATAATCCTCAACTTTTTCTAATTGACCGATTGCTTCAATATCTTTTACTATTATTTTTCGAACTTCCATACGGTCCTTCCCTTCATATTCAGGGAATAATTCATTAATTGTTCCATTATCATTTAAAACATTAATTACTTCTAAATTATGTTTTTCACCTAAATTATAGTCATTTATATCGTGAGCAGGAGTTACTTTCAGTGCACCTGTTCCAAATTCTAAGTCAATATAATCATCGGCAATAATAGGAACTTCTCTATTAACTATAGGAACTATTGCTTTTTTACCAATAAGATGTTTGTAACGTTCATCTTCTGGATGCACACAAATTGCAGTGTCTCCAAGTATGGTTTCTGGACGCACTGTAGCAATTGTTATGGACTCTTTCGATTCTGCTATTTTGTAAGAAACATAATATAACTTAGATTGTGTTTCTTTATAATATACTTCTTCATCACTTAAAGCAGTTAAAGCTACTGGATCCCAATTAGTCATTCTTGCAGCTTTGTAGATATATCCTTTATTATATAAATCAACAAAAGTGCGAATTACTGCATCATAATAATGATCATCTAAGGTGAAATTAGTTCTATTCCAATCTAGAGAGCAACCTAGTTTCTTTAATTGTTCTAAAATTATATTTCCATATTTTTCTTTCCACTCCCAAGCATGTTCTAAAAAATCCTCTCTACTTAAATTGTTTTTATCTATTCCTTTTTCTTGTAAAAGTTCTACAACTTTAGCTTCCGTTGCAATTGATGCATGATCCGTACCTGGAACCCAACATGTATTATAACCAAGTGATTTAGCACGACGGATTAAAATATCTTGCACTGTATTATTTAAGGCATGTCCCATATGCAAAACTCCAGTTACATTAGGAGGCGGCATAACAATTGAATATGCGGGTCTATCATCCGGCTGGCTATTGAAATATCCTTTATCCATCCAATGTTGATACCATTTTTTTTCTGCTTCCGTCGAATTAAATTGTTTTTGTATATCTGTCATAATTTATTAAACCTTAACCCTGCAAAAATAAGGAATAAAGAATGAAATGAAAGGTTTTGTTTAAAATCTTGTTGGAATTACAGAAAAAGACAAATTTTCTTTGTTTAATTTTTTTTTCCTTTCAACTAAAAAATAGATAATCTTTATAAATACAGGATTTATAAATTCATGTCTTTAACCGAAGAGTTTTTAAAAATAACCTATTTTTGTCGCAATTATTTTTTATGAGAAAGGCTTACGCTCAATTAAATATTGCAGTTTTTCTTTGGGGTTTTACTGGAATTTTAGGAAAAGCTATTCATCTCGCTGCGCCAATTTTAGTTTGGTGGCGAATGTTTCTAGCAAGTCTTATTTTATTCGTCCTTTTAAAACTCGGAAAGAAATTCGTTAAAGTAGAAAAGAAGGATTATTATAAATTGTTTCTTGTAGGTGTTTTATTTGCAATTCATTGGGTGCTTTTCTATTATAGTGTGAAATGGGCTAATGCCTCTGTTGCAATGATTTGCATGGCTACATCTTCAGTATTAGCATCTATACTAGAACCTATAATACGCAAAAGACCTTTAGTTCTTTCGGAGTTTATTTTTGGTTTAATTGCTTTATTAGGAGTGGTATGTATTTACTTTTTTCCTGGGGAAGCAAAAGATGCAAGTACAGAGATACCTCATTTTGAAAAAGGAGTGTTAGTGGGTGTATTAGCAGCTATGGTCAATGCTTTTTTTAGCATTTTAAATAAACCATTAGCAGAAAAATATCCAGCGCAATTATTGGTGTTTTATGAAATGACAAGTGGTTGGGTAGTTTTATTATTTTTTCTTTTATTTTCCGGATTTTCCATTACAGAGAATTTAGGGTATATCCCCAATGGTATTGATTGGTTGTGGTTAGGAATATTAGTTTATTTCTGTACTGTTATTGCTCAATCTCTCGCAACGGCAGCTTTACAAAAATTATCTGCTTTTACTGTTACATTATCAGTAAATTTAGAGCCAGTATATGGAATTTTCCTAGCTTTTATCTTTTTTAATGAAAATGAGCAGTTAGGAAATGGATTTTATTTAGGATTAATTATTATCTTTTTATCTTTGTTAGGACAATTGTATTTTTCAACACAAAAATCGAGAAGAAATGTACCTAAATCTCCTTTGAGAAAAGGATTTAGAAGAAGGATTAGCCAAAAATAAATATGGAATCTTATTTACAAACATCTATTGAATATTTGAAGGGTGTAGGTCCGCAAAAAGGGAAGCTATTAAAAGAGGAATTGAAAATTTTCACTTTTGAAGATATGTTATTATATTTCCCTTATCGTTATATGGATGTAAATACGGTACAATCAATTCAATCTATACATTCAGGGATGGATTGGGTATACCTTAAAGGAAGAGTGGTAGATTTACGTGAAGAGGGCGGAGGTTTTAAAAAGCGATTAATTGTAACACTTAGTGATGGAACAGGGAACATAGATTTAGTATGGTTTCAAGGTGGGGAATGGATAAAAAATAAAATTCAAGCTAATGCTTTTTATTCAGTATTTGGCAAATTGACATTCTTTAATCAAAAAGCATCAATAAATCATCCAGAGTTCAATTTATGGAGCGGTGAAAAAGAAAAATCACAACAAGAAATGATTCCGCTGTATTCAACTACTGAAAAGTTACGAAAAAAAGGTTTAGACAATAGAAATTTAGGAAAATTAACCCAACAGATTCTAAACAAACTTCCACCGAATTTAATTACTGATTTTTTTACAGAAGAAATTAAAAAGGAATATGCTCTTCCTCCAAGATTGTGGGCATTATATAAAATTCATTTTCCACAAAATGCAGAAGAAGCTTTTTATGCCCAAAAAAGATTTAAATTTGAAGAGCTCTTGGTTACTCAATTCAAAATTAACAAATTAAAACTTTCATCTCAAACATTAATTGGATTTAGATTTGAAAATGTAAGGGATTATTTTAATAGATTTTATCATGAGATTCTCCCCTTCGAATTAACTAATGCCCAAAAACGTGTTTTACGAGAAATCAGACAGGATGTTAATACAGGTAGGCAAATGAATAGGTTGGTTCAAGGCGATGTTGGAAGTGGAAAAACCATGGTGGCACTTTTGGCTATGTTATTAGCCTTAGATAATGGCTTTCAAGCTTCTTTAATGGCTCCAACAGAGATTTTAGCTAGACAACATTATGAATCTATACATTCTTTGGTGGAACCTTTAGGAATTAAAGTAGTTTTATTAACAGGTTCCGTAAAAGGCAAATTAAGAAAAGAGGTTATGCTATCAATAGAGGATGGGTCAGCACAAATAACCATTGGAACACATGCATTAATAGAAGACAATGTAACATTTAAACAGTTAGGTTTAGCAGTAATAGATGAACAGCATAGATTTGGAGTTTCGCAAAGAGCTCAATTCTGGAAAAAAAACGCTATTCCACCACATGTATTAGTAATGACAGCGACGCCTATTCCAAGAACATTGGCTATGACTTTATATGGTGATTTAGAGGTGTCTATGATTGACGAATTGCCGCCAGGGAGAATTCCTATTCAAACTTTTCATAGAACTGAGAATTTCAGACCGCAAGTTATGCAGTTTATAAAACAAGAAATTTCAAAAGGGAGACAAGTGTATATTGTTTATCCATTAATTGAGGAGAGCGACCATTTGCAATTTGAATCGTTACTTGCAGGATTGGAACAAGTGAAAATGTGGTTCCCAGAAGAGCGTTATAATATAGCTATGGTGCATGGAAAACAAGCAGCAGACCAAAAACAGAGAAATATGGATCGCTTTGTTAAAGGAGAAGCTCATATTTTAGTATCAACAACAGTTATCGAGGTTGGTGTAAATGTACCAAATGCATCGATTATGGTCATAGAAAGTGCAGAAAGATTTGGCTTGGCGCAATTGCATCAATTACGCGGAAGAGTAGGAAGAGGAGCGGAAAAAAGTTATTGTATTTTATTGACAGCAAGTAATATTTCTAAGGAAAGTGCTCAGAGAATGAGTATTATGGTACAAAGTACCGATGGTTTTAAAATAGCCGAAGAGGATTTAAAATTACGTGGACCAGGAGATATATATGGAACAAAACAAAGTGGAGCTTTGGATTTTAGATTAGTAGATATAGTAGAAGATGTTGAATTGGTCGAAATGACAAAAAAATTAGTAAATCAAATAATTGAGGAAGATCCTAAAATGCTTAGTGAGAAGTATAAAGGAATAAAAAATATGCTTAAAAAATTTGAAGAACAAAATACTAAAGAAGGAATAAAATGGCATTTAATTAGTTAAAACAAGCATAAATTAAAGATTTTTAAAACAAAATGACTTATTTCCTTCCTGAAATGCAAAAATCCAAACCTTTTTTATTATTTTTGGGACTCTAAGAAAATTAAATAAAACTTTTATGGCAGAAATAATACGTATGCCCCTTTTAAGTGACACTATGACGGAAGGTGTTATTGTGGAATGGCATAAGAAAGTAGGAGATTCTGTAGCAGCAGATGAACCTATTGCAGACGTTGAAACAGATAAAGCAACTATGGAGGTGATTCCTTATGTTGATGGGACCCTTTTATATATTGGTGTGGAAGAAGGTGATGCTGTACCTGTAAATGAAATAATTGCTGTAATAGGAGAGAAGGGTGAAGATTATAAAGTAGCATTAGCAGAAGCAGAAGAATCTTCCAATTCAAATAAAGTGAAAGAAGAGCAAGAAAATACTTCTAAAAAACCTGAAAAGAAAGCAAAAAAAGATAAAAAAGAATTACCAACAGATGTATCTGTGATTCGTATGCCTTTATTAAGCGATACGATGAAAGAGGGTACTATTGTAGCCTGGTTGAAAAGTGTTGGAGATACTGTAGCAGCAGATGAGCCTATTGCTGAAGTTGAAACAGACAAAGCAACTATGGAGGTGATTCCTTATGTTGAAGGTAAATTATTACATATTGGAATTGAAGAAGGGGAAAGTGTGCCTGTTAATGATATTATTGCAATAATAGCTGAAAAAGATCATGATATCGATACTCTTTTAGAGATTATTGCTGATGAAGATGAAGGAATTGTAGAAAAAGAAACAGAGCAAAAATCTGAAAAAGAAGATAATAAGCAATCAAATGATTTTGCAGCACAAGAAGATGATTCCAGAATAAAAGCTTCTCCCTTGGCAAGAAGAATGGCTAAAGAGGAAAAAATTGCATTAAAAGATGTTCAAGGAACTGGAGATGGAGGAAGAATAGTTAAAAAAGATATTGAGAAGTTTATTAAGGCGGGTGGAAAGAAAAAAGCAGTCAAAGAAGCTTCATCTTCAATAAAATATGGAATGGAAGAATCATATAAAGATATTCCATTGACGCAAATGCGTAAAACAGTTGCAAGAAGATTAAGTGAAAGTAAGTTTGAAGCACCTCATTTCTATTTGAAAATGTCCATTAAAATGGATAATGCAATGGCTGCTCGCAAAGCTATGAACGTACTTTCGGAAAATAAAATATCTTTTAATGATTTTATTATTAAAGCATGTGCAGTAGCATTAAAGCGTCACCCTCAGGTAAATAGCTCATGGATGGGTGATTTTATCCGTGAAAATCATCATGTAAATATTGGAACTGCTGTTGCTGTAGAGGAAGGACTAATTGTCCCTGTTATTAAACATGCAGATTTAAAATCTTTATCGCAAATAGCAGGAGAGTCCAAAGAGTTGATTCAAAAGGCAAGAGATAAAAAATTACAACCTGAAGAGTATACAGGAAATACATTTACTGTTTCCAATTTAGGTATGATGGATATAGATGATTTTACTGCTATTATTAATCCACCAGATGCTTGTATTTTAGCAATCGGAAAAATTAATCCAGAGCCTGTTGTAGAAGATGGAGAAATAGTAATTAGACATATTTTACGTATAAGCTTAAGTTGTGATCATCGTGTTGTGGATGGTGCTGTAGGAGCAGCATTTTTGCAAACACTAAAATCGTATTTGGAAAATCCAGTAAATATGTTGGTATAGGAATTGTCCTATAATAAAAATTAAAAGCCGAATATTTCCTTCGGCTTTCTTAGTTAAAAAAAGTATATAGATATAGAATTAAGTATAAAAAATGCAAAGTAAAGAAGGTTTATTATCAAAAATTGTAAATGATTCTCGATCAGTAGGAATTATTTTAATACTCTGTACTGTATTTTCTTTAATTTTTAGTAATATTTCAAATGGAGAAAATTATATAGGATTTTGGAATTACGCTTGGGAATGGCCATCTTGGATTGGTGAAAAATTGCCACATGATATCATGTTAATAGTAAATGATATTTTGATGGCTTTTTTCTTTTTTATGGTTGGTTTGGAAATAAAAAGAGAATTAAAAGTTGGAGAGTTATCAAGTTTAAAACAAGCTTCTTTTCCAGTTTTTGCTGCAGTTGGTGGGGTCTTAGTGCCAGCAGGCTTGTATGCAATTTTCAATTCGGGAAATCCTGACACTTCTCATGGATGGGGTATTCCAATGGCAACAGATATTGCATTTGCTTTAGGTATTTTAGCTTTGATAGCTAAACGTGTACCTTTAGGTCTAAAGGTAATTTTGGCTGCATTAGCTATAATTGACGATTTGATGGCAATTGTAGTAATAGCTCTATTTTATACGGGAGAAGAATCCTTATCTTTATTATATCTCGGATTATCCATAGCGTTGATAGCTATATTAGTAGCGATGAATATGAAAAAAGTAAGGAATATCAGCTTATATATTATCCTTGGTGTTTTATTATGGTATTTAGTATATAATTCAGGAGTGCATGCAACATTAGCTGCTGTAGTTTTAGCTTTTACTATTCCCATGGAAAAAGCACCTAAATTAGAGCAGAAGCTACATATTCCGGTAAGCTTTATCGTTTTACCAATATTTGCATTAGCAAATACGGCGATAGCATTTCCAAGTGATTTTGGAGCTGCTTTGAACTCTAATGTTAGTCATGGAATTATGGCAGGCTTAATGCTAGGAAAACCAATTGGTATTTTCTTATTACCTTTTTTAATGGTGAAATTAAAAATATCTTCTTTGCCTGAAGGGGTTTTCTGGAAACATATTTTAGGGATAGGAATGCTTTCCGGTATTGGATTTACTATGTCAATATTTATAAGCGGATTAGCATTTGAGGATGAGACTTATATGGATATAGCTAAAATTTCTGTTTTAATTGCATCTTTGATTTCCGCATTTATTGGAGTAATATATTTAATAATTATAGGTAATAATAAAAAGCAATCGGAAGGAAAGATAAAATCAATATAATTTATCAAAGAATAAAAAATAAATTTTAACAAGTAAGTGAAATGTATTATCTTTGTTGCAAAAAAATTATTAACAATTAATTAAATACATATATATGAGTTACATAAAAGACCGATTTAAACAAAAAGCAGAAGAATTAAATGCTGAAGTTAGAGAATTTCTTGCAGAATATGGTAATGAATCCCTTGGGGAAATAAAAGTAACTCAATTATATCAAGGAATGCGTGGAATGATGGGCTTGGTTACTGAAACTTCCTTATTAGATGCGGAAGAAGGTATTCGTTTTAGAGGGTATTCCATTCCAGAATTAAGAGAAAAGTTGCCTAAAGCTCCAGGTGGAAGCGAACCTTTACCAGAAGGTCTGTTCTATTTAATGTTAATTGGAGAATTGCCAACAGAAGAAGATGTGAATTTCTTATCTTCAGCTTTTGCGCGTCGTTCACATGTCCCTAATTATGTCTTTGATGTAATTGAATCCCTACCTGTTGCTACCCATCCGATGACTCAATTTAGTATTGCAATTACAGCTTTACAAAAAGAGTCTTTATTTGCAAAAGAATATGCAAAGGGATTAAATAAAAAAGATTACTGGGAGTTTGTATTTGAAGATGCATTGAATCTTGTAGCTAGATTACCTAGAATTGCAGCATATATATATAGAAGAAAATATAAAGGAGGTGATCATATTAATCCTGATGGAATGTTAGATTGGGCTGGTAACTTTGCTCATATGTTAGGATATGAAGATAAAGGATTTTATGCATTAATGCGTCTTTATTTAACTATTCATGCAGATCATGAAGGTGGAAATGTTTCGGCACATACTACTCATTTAGTAGGTTCAGCTTTAAGTGATCCTTATTTAGCTTTTGCAGCTGGGATTAATGGTTTAGCAGGACCTTTACATGGTTTAGCTAACCAAGAGGTGATAAAATGGATAGAAGAAATGAATGCAGCATTAAATACAGATTTACCTACGAAAGAAGAAATTGCTGCTTATATACAAAAAACTCTAGATGAAGGTAAAGTAGTTCCAGGTTATGGACATGCTGTATTACGTAAAACAGACCCTCGTTTTATAGCTCAAATGGAATTTGGTAAGGAACACTGTTCTGATAGTAAATTGGTACAAACAGTATGGAATATGTATGAGGTTGCTCCAGACATATTAAAAGCAACTGGTAAAATTAAAAATCCATGGCCAAATGTTGATGCGCATTCAGGTGCATTATTAAAACATTATGGTTTTGTAGAAGAAGAGTTTTATACTGTTTTATTTGGCGTAAGTAGAGCCTTAGGTGTTTTAGCTAGTTTGTGTTGGGATAGAGCATTAGGAATGCCAATAGAAAGACCTAAATCAATAACTACTAAAGCATTGAAAGAAATGTTTATCAAAAAATAAAAATAGTTATTTAATAATAATTTCTACTGCGTTAAGACTATACTTAACGCAGTTTTTTTTTTTACTCATCTTGTTCGTGAGTTTTATTTTAGTAAGCTTAGAAACATCAATACCTATTATTTCACTTTAAGATTACAAAAAGATTCTATAATAAACCTAAAACAAATACATGAAAGATGGAAGTATAATGCATCAAAATAGCGTTTTAAGTAATGCACTAATTTGAAATTCACTTCATTTATTATTATTAAAGATATAAATAATATAAAGACTAAGATTTTATAATTTCTGTTTTTTATTAAATGAAAATATAAATTAGCTGTATATTCGTTTTCCTATTAAAATGAAATATGATTGAAGAAAGTTCAAAAGTTACGAAAAAAAAATCTTTTTTAATTATACGTTTTTCCTCTATTGGCGATTTAGTATTAACAACTCCAATAGTTCGTGCCTTGCGTTTAACTTATCCTGAAGCCAAAATTTCCTTCCTAGTTAAAGAAAATTTCAAAGTAGTAATTGCTGATAATCCTTT
>DATGSF010000110.1:0-14983 GCA_035302865.1 Chitinophagaceae bacterium | reverse complement strand
TCTATAAGGCACATCTGCTTTATTCCATGTGATATCTCCCTCCACAACTTGATTTCCACTTACTAAAATAACTTGATTTTGATTATTTTCAAAACTATTATTTTTAAAGAAATGTAAATTCCTTGTATTGATCAATACAGGATATTCATTATTCTCAAATGTGTTATTTTCTATTACAAGAGAATTGAAATCCGCTACAGTACCACTAAATCCATATTCCTCATTATTATTAATCGTTGAGTTCTTTATTGTTAACGAAGATTGTGCATATACTGATACGCCCCCTTGGCTTCTATTGGAACGCGCACGACCTCCACCATCTCGAACTACAACATGATCTAAGATATTATTAGCATTATTGCTGTAATCAAAAAACAATCCATCCCAATGTCCTTTATTGGGTTGTGTTCCTCTAAAAATAATTTTATTATTCTGAGATCCAATAGCTTTTAAAGAACCTTCACTTTTAATTGAAAATCCGGTGTTCTTTTCAAATTCAATGACAACTCCTGGCTCTATTGTCACGTCATCATTGATATTTAATCTGCACGTTACCAAATAATCAACTTCAGCATTAGGATTATCAACCAAAACAGCATTAGGGTTATTATTAAAGTAATTACAATCCAGTACTATAGGTGTTTCAGTTCCAGTTTTAGTTCCATCTTCATCTTTGTCTTTTTTATCACATGAATAAAGTGATGCCATCAAGACTGAAAGGCATACGATTGACCAAAGTTTAGTCGATTTGATAATTTTCATATTTTAAGTGTTTATATATGCAAATATAATTTTGTTTTTATTATCAATAGTCAGGGAAAACCCTACTTTTGGGGTAAAAGAAATAGGGGTGTTATTATTCATTTGTATAAATTTTTATTTCATTGAGAATTCTTGAGCTTGTAATGCCACTGCAAAATGCATACTTGCGTTGTTAAAAAAGTTTGTGGTAGTTTTATTACTTCTATTTTATTTATGGATATTGATTATCTGCGGTAGGATATCTGTTGTTTTTATCTGTAAAGCTCCAATAATAAATGAATTTGAATGTGGCGTTTGAGTGAAATGAAACAGGTAATTATTTCACACTTTGATAATAAGTTTAGTAACTGAGTATGTCCCCGCTTCAATTAATCAATTTTCAGTATCTTTGTGAAAAAAATTGAAAAAAGAATGGTTCGAAAATTGGTTTGATTCTTCCTATTATCCAATTTTATATAAAAATAGAGATGTACAAGAAGCAGAAGGCTTTATAAATAGATTATTTGATAAATTACAATTACCTGCACAACAGAAAATATTAGATATTGCTTGTGGTGAGGGTAGATTTGCTTATCAAATGGCTAAAAGAGGGCATAAGGTTACTGGAATTGATTTGTCAAAAAATCGAATAGAAATTGCTAAAGAGCTAGTTTCAGATGAAGTGGATTTGGAATTTCAAGTACACGATATGCGCTTGCCTTATTATACGCAGTATTTTGATTATGCTTTTAATTTCTTTACTAGCTTTGGTTATTTTAAAAATATGCGTGATACACAATCAGCAGTGCGCACTATGTTTCAATCCTTAAAAAAAGGTGGTGTATTAATAATAGATTACTTTAATGCTCCATTAGTGATAAAAGAACTAATATCCGAAGAGAAAATACAAAGAAATAATTTAACTTTTGAAATCTTTAAAAAAGTAGAAGATAAAGAAATAATTAAAGAGATTATGGTGAATGATCCTGTTAATGGGAAACATTACTTTGAAGAAAGAGTTAGTGCATTTGAATTAAATGACTTTCTGGAAATGTTTACAAAAAAACAAGATTTTAAATTTGTAAAGGCTTATGGCAATTATAATTTGTCGGATTATGATAGAAATAACAGCCCGAGACTGATTATGAAGTTCAAAAAATAAATTAATTTGTGTAGGTAAACTTTAGTATTTTTTCAAAGCAAGCACTCTATTCTATTTCATTTTAAAATAAAGCTTAGAGTGCTAGTTTTTATATTGAATGTTTTTGCATTATAATAATCATATAAATCTCTGTATAATAAGAATCTAAAACAGTTATATGGTGTTTTTTTTATACTGCTACTTTGGCTTTAATATGTGGATGTGCTTCATAATCCTCTAAATTGAAATCTTCAAAATTAAAATCTTCAATGTTTTTAACTGTAGGGTTAATTTTCATTTTTGGTAAAGTGTAAGGAGTACGTTTTAATTGTTCTTCAGCTTGTTCAAAATGATTATTATATAGATGTACATCACCAAAAGTATGCACAAAATCTCCTAATTCTAAGCCACAAACCTGTGCAATCATCATAGTTAATAATGCATAAGAGGCAATATTAAAAGGAACACCCAAGAAGACATCTGCGCTTCTCTGATATAATTGACAGCTCAATTTGCCATTTGCTACATAAAATTGAAATAAAGCATGACAAGGAGTTAGTGCCATATCTTCTAATTCCCCTACATTCCAAGCGTTGATAATAATTCTTCTACTATCTGGATTGTTCTTAATATTATCTATAGCTTTTTTCAATTGGTCATGCACCTTTCCATCTGCACCCTTCCAACTTCTCCATTGTTTACCATAAACAGGTCCTAAATCTCCATTTTCATCAGCCCATTCATTCCAGATACGTACTCCATTTTCTTGTAAGTACTTTATATTAGTATCTCCTTTGATAAACCATAATAATTCATAAATAATGGAAGGTAAATGTAATTTTTTTGTGGTTAAAATAGGAAAACCTTTTGCTAAATTAAAACGCATTTGGTACCCAAATACACTACGTGTCCCTACTCCAGTTCGGTCCGATTTGTCTATACCATTATCTAAAATATGTCTAACTAATTTTAGGTATTGTTCCATTTCTAATGATTTAAAAAGCTATTTGCTACAAAGATACGAATTTAAGAGAATAAGTAAGGTTTGTTTTATCCCCTTCCTTACTCATTCTTTCTTTTTTCCTATTAAATCTCTTTGCGCTTTGTTTTCCATACAACACAATGAGATAAGCGGCGTAAATTAGTAAACTATGCTTCCCGGTTAGTACTGTAAATTCATCGTTAAGACCATGATAGAAATAATCAATCTCCTAGTGCTCTTTTTCTATAGGTCGAAAACCATAACTATATTTTACCCCTAAAGTCAATGATTGTGTATTGTTGATAGAAAATTGAGTTACCCCACCTATATCTAAAGCTACAGAGTTGAGTTTGTAATTATTTATGTGTTTTTTATATAATGGCTGAATATTTTTAATAATTGAAAATGTATAAAAAACATCCTTTGCATTTTTTCTTAATTCTGTATAATATTATCCCGAATAATCAGTAAATTTGTAAGACAAAATAATAATTTATGACAAAGATTATTCATAATGCAAGATGTTCAAAAAGTAGAAATTGCTTTCAAATATTAGAAGAGAAGGGTGAAAGTTTTGAAGTACGTGAATACTTGAAGAAGCCTCTTGATAAAGAAGAGTTGCGAGGAATATTAAAAAAACTAAACCTCCCAGCTGAAAAGATAATTCGAAAAACAGAAGCAGAATATAAAGAAAATTTTAAAGATAAAATAATGTCTGAGGAAGATTGGATAGAAGCAATGATTCAATACCCTAAATTAATCCAAAGACCTATATTAATTAGAGGAGATAAAGCAATTATAGCGAGATCAGAGGAGGCAATTGAAGCGTTTTATAATGAGTAAGATAAATGAAAATATTCAAGTTGTTGGTGCTAGAACACATAATTTGAAAAATATCAATGTTGATATACCTAAAAAGAAGTTAGTGGTAATTACAGGTTTGAGTGGTAGCGGTAAATCTTCTTTAGCTTTTGATACTATTTATGCTGAAGGGCAAAGAAGATATATTGAATCTTTTGCAGCTTATGCGAGACAGTTTTTAGGTGATTTAGAAAGGCCAGACGTTGATAAAATACGAGGCTTGTCGCCCGTTATTTCTATTGAACAAAAAACAACCAATAAAAATCCGCGTTCTACAGTAGGTACGGTTACAGAAATTTATGATTTTTTAAGGCTTTTATTTGCTAAGATAGGTGTTGCCTATAGTTATAAAACAGGCAAGAAGATGGAGGCGATGACTGAAGCAGGAATTTTAGAAAATATCAAGAATAAATTTGATAATAAGAGAGTTGTCATCTTAGCTCCAATTGTTCGTGGAAGAAAAGGGCATTATAGAGAGCTTTTTGAACAATTTAGAAAAAGAGGTTTTGTTAAAGCACGTGTGGATGGAGAAATTGTAGATTTGGTGGAAAATATGCAATTGGATCGATATAAGATTCATGATATTGAAGTTGTCATTGATCGGTTAAAAGTAGAAAAGGAGTTTTATACACGTTTAAGTCAATCTATTTCTAGAGCTTTAGAGCTGGGAGAGGGTTTTTTATATTTGCAAGATCATGATACACAAGAAAGCTTTAGTTATTCCAAGTTTTTGATGGAAATGGAAACGGGGATTTCTTATGATTTGCCAAATCCAAATACATTTTCTTTTAATTCACCCTATGGTGCCTGTCCAACCTGCAAAGGATTAGGAGAGGTGCATCAAATTAGTTTAGAAAAGGTTATTCCAAATACGCAAAAAACCATAGCAGAAGGTGGAATCGCACCTCTGGGGGAAAAAAGATCTGCAGGGTCTTGGAAAATTGCTGAAAAGTTTGCAAAATCTAAGAACGTTAATATTGATGAACCGATTAATAAATTAAAGGAAGATGATCTAAATTGGATTTTATACGGTAATAAAAAAGGAGAAATTACCTTTAATGCAAATGCTAAAACTTCTAAAAAAAGGAGAAGTAGAACTTATGAGGGAATTATAAATATGCTATTGCGCTGGTTTGAAGAATCCCCTTCAGATGCTATTTATAATTGGGCGGAGGATTTTATGGAGTTAAAAACCTGTTCACAATGTAAGGGAGCTAAATTAAAGTCGGAAAGCCTTTATTTTAAAATCTTAGATAAAAATATTGCAGAATATGCAGAAATGGCAATAGGGGATTTGTATGAAGTTTTCCAAAATCTACACACAAAACTAAGTGCTACTGAAAATAAAATTGCAAAAGATATATTGAAGGAAATTCGGGATAGACTGCGCTTTTTAATGAATGTTGGTTTGCACTATTTAAGTTTAAATCGACAAAGTAAATCCCTTTCTGGAGGAGAAAGCCAAAGAATTCGCTTGGCGACTCAGATTGGATCGCAATTGCAAGGAATTACCTATATCTTGGATGAACCTTCAATTGGCTTACATCAGCATGATAATCAGCAACTTATTGAGGCGCTTCAAGATATGAGAGACTTGGGTAATTCTGTTTTAGTAGTAGAACACGATGAGGATATGATGAAAGCAGCAGATTATATTATTGATATGGGGCCAGGTGCTGGTAAAAATGGTGGATATATTGTTACTGAAGGAGACTATAGTACTATAATACAAGCCTCTTCTTTAACCGCTGATTATTTGAAAGGGAAAATGAAAATTGAAGTACCTAAAACAAGAAGAAAAGGAAATGGAGAAAAAATTGTATTAGAAGGAGCAAGTGGAAATAATCTAAAAAATATTAAAGTTGACTTTCCTTTAGGGAAATTTATTTGTGTGACAGGACTTTCAGGTAGCGGAAAGAGCACTTTGATTAATCAAACTTTATATCCAATATTGTCGAATCATTCTTTTGCAAATTCCAAGAAAACAGCAATGGAATATAAAGCAATATCTGGACTAGAGCATATAGATAAGGTGATAGAAATCAATCAAAGTCCAATAGGGAGAACGCCTAGAAGCAATCCGGCAACATATACCGGGATCTTTACTGAAGTACGCATGCTTTTTGCTTCGGTTCCTGAAGCTAAAGTGCGAGGATATAAACCCGGTCGTTTTTCTTTTAATGTGAAAGGAGGAAGATGCGAAACATGTCAAGGAGCAGGAATTAAAACAATAGAAATGAATTTTCTTCCAGATGTATATGTGCCTTGTGAAGTATGTAGAGGAAAGAGATATAATAGAGAAACTTTAGAAATTCGTTATAAAGGAAAGTCCATTGCAGATGTTTTAGATATGACTATCGAAGAGGCTAAGGTTTTCTTTGAAGCAATTCCTAAAATCTATCGTCAAACAAAAACGCTTTTGGATGTAGGTTTAGGTTATTTAACCTTGGGACAAAATGCTGTAACATTAAGTGGAGGAGAAGCACAGAGAGTAAAATTAGCTAAAGAATTAGCTAAACGGGACACAGGGAAAACATTTTTCATTTTAGATGAACCTTCTACGGGTTTGCATTTTGAGGATATACGCATGTTATTAAATGTTTTAAATACTTTAGCAGATAGAGGAAATACTGTTTTAGTAATTGAACACAATATGGATATTATTAAATCTGCAGATTATATTATAGATATGGGTCCAACAGGTGGGGAGGCTGGTGGAAGAGTTGTAGCTAAAGGCAGTCCTGAAGAGCTTGCTAAATCGATGAAAAGTAGCACAGGAAGCTTTTTAAAAGAGTATTTGTTTTAACCTGCAATATTAAAGATTTATTTTAGATGGCTTTGAAGAATCATACTTTATCGTTGCACCTCGCGGTACTGCAAAGAAGAACTAAGGAAAAAGATATAAAAACACATCCTAACAAAATGAAAATATAATGCTCCAAGTTTGGACTATAAAAATTTCAGTGGTTTTTGCCGTGAATAACTCCTTTAATAATTATTGACAATAATATTCAAATATCAAGAGTAAATAAAAAAGCAGCTTCAAAAATTAGAAGCTGCTTTTTTACTAAATATTAAATCGATTAACTTTCTTTTTTTACTTGCGTAAAGGAAAGTTCTACTGGAGTTTCTCTTCCGAATATTTTTACAATTACGGTTAATTTTTTACCATCTTCACTAATACTTTCAATTGTTCCTGTAAAATCATTAAATGCGCCATCTTTAATTTTTACAGTTTCACCTACCATGTATTGATTTTCTACTCCTATGCCTTTATCTTCTTGATCATCAAAGTTACCAAACATTTTACGAACCTCTGACTCTCTTAATGCTTCAGGATTATCTCTTCCTAAGAAATGAATCACATTGGTAATGGATTGGATACCTGAAATCATATCACCATTTAGCTTTCCTTCTTTAACTTGTAAAAGAATATAACCAGGATATAAAACTCTTTCTCGTATTACTTTCTTTCCACCAACCTCTTTATATATTTTTTCAGTAGGACAAAGTATTTGTAGGATATCTGTATCCCAACGATTAATTTCTATTTCCTTTTTTAAATATTCTTGCACCTTCTTTTCTCTACCACCAACAATACGGAGTACATACCATTTAGTATCCTGATCTAAGTTGTTGGAAGGGTTTGTATCATTCATTTTTACAAATTCTAATTTTAATATTGAATACTATGCTACACCGTAAATTAACTTCATAACTGCTTCTGCAGCTTTATCCATACCAAAAATAATTAAAGTAATTATTATTAAAGATACAATAACTATAACAGTAGTTGATTGAAGTTCAGACCACGTAGGCCAAGTTACCTTGTGTAATAATTCGTAGTATGAATCTCGAACATAGTTTTTAATTTTGGCCATAATATTGTGAGATTATATGTAAATATGCACGGGTACCAGGATTCGAACCCGGACCAAAGGTTTTGGAGACCTCTATTCTACCATTGAACTATACCCGTGTGTTTATAAAAAAATAGCCTTTAAATTTATTTAATTGGCTACTTGGAAGTGCAAATATAAGGTAAGATTTTTTAATGAAAAAATATTTATTAAAATAAGTCTGTAAAAAAAACAAATATACACTTTTTTAAGTGGATGAATATCCGTAATTTTACCGAATTAAGATTTAAATACATCAATTAACACTATTTATACAATTTTGAAATGATTGAAATCAAAGTTCCACAAGTTGGAGAATCTATTAACGAGGTAACATTAGTAGAATGGTTGAAACAAGACGGTGATTGGGTTGAAAGAGATGAATTATTATGTGAGTTCGAGTCCGAAAAAGCTACTTTTGAATTAAATGCAGAAGAGGCTGGAATATTGCATATTGTAGCAGAAGAAGGGGAAGATTTAGAAGTGGGTGCAGTTGCTTGTAAGATTGATACAAGTGCTGAAAGACCAGCAGATTTACCTAAAGCAGAAGAAAAAACTACAGAAGTAAAGGAAGAAACTAAAACTGCTGAATCAAATAAAGAAGAAAGTAACTCTTCAACAGCAACAAAAACTAAAGAGGATTTTAAAGCTGCGGGGATAAAAGCAACACCTCTTGCACAAGCAATGATGGCTGATGTAAAGATGGATGCTTCACAAATCAAAGGATCTGGTAGCCAAGGCAAAATTGGTAAAATGGATGTATATCAAGCTTTGCAAAATCCTGGTGCTGCAACTAGTCAAGCTTTATTTAGTAGAGAGAAGTCTACTCAAAGAATGAGTAACTTGAGAAAAACAATTTCCCGTCGTTTAGTAGAAGCAAAAAACTCCACTGCTATGCTAACTACGTTTAATGAGGCAGATATGACGGAAATAATGGCTATACGTAAAAAGTATAAAGATAAATTTAGAGAAGAGTTTGATGTTAATCTAGGATTTATGTCCTTTTTTGCAAAAGCTTGCGCTATTGCCCTACAAGAATGGCCAGCAGTAAATTCATATATAGCCGAAGATGAAATTATTGAACACTCCTATGTGGATATTTCTATTGCAGTTTCAGCCCCTAAAGGTTTAGTGGTACCTGTTATAAGGAATGTTGAAAGCTTAGATATGGCTGAAATAGAAAAAGCAGTAGTTGACGTGGCAACTAAAGCTAGAAATAATAAATTAACGCTTGAGGAAATGACAGGAGGAACATTTACCATTACAAATGGTGGAGTTTTTGGTTCTTTAATGTCTACACCTATTATTAACCTACCACAATCAGCAATCTTAGGAATGCATAAAATTCAGGAAAGACCTATGGCCATAAATGGAAAAGTGGAGATAAGACCTATGATGTATTTAGCTTTAAGTTATGACCATAGAATTATTGATGGTAGAGAGTCGGTTGGATTCCTAGTGAGAGTTAAGGAATTGTTAGAAAACCCGTCTTTATTACTAATGGGTAAAGATCCTATTGAATCATTATTAAAATTGTAAAATTTAATGATGAAATTTCAATTGGAATTCGAAATAATGCTTTACATTTGAATTCCTGGAATTTATAGCTTATTTGGCTATACATCATTAATTAATTAAAAATAAAATTAAAATGGACAAATCAAAAATGTTAACTGCTTACTGCATGAAAACTAAAGAAAAAAATGTACCTATGCATAAAGCAGTAATTACAAAAACTTCAAGAGGTACTTTTATGGCTAAAGGTGAAGATGAAAATGGTAATAAAATGAGTGCTATTGTTGGAAAAGAAAGAGCGCTACAAGCAATAAAAGATGGAGTGGCAGAAAAAGGATTTGAAGATTAATATTTAAATAGAAGGTTTTATATTTATAAATGAGCACAAAAGTGCTCATTTATTTTTTTAAACCCCTTTGCACAATGTCTTTTATTGAAGCAAAAGTTTCTGAAAGATATAAATCTAACTTTTCTTTAGAAACCCATTTGGCTTCTAATATTTGCTCTCTAGTTTCAGGTTTTAATTCTTCTTCTTTAAAACCTTCCATTAAATACCAATAGGTTATTTTTAAAATGATTTCATCCTTTTCTTTGTATAAATGGAAACTAGGACCAACTTCATCTCGAATATTAAGTGTTTGAATACCGGTTTCTTCTTGAACCTCTCGTATTGCACAACTTTTAATATCTTCTCCAATTTCTAACTTGCCTTTAGGTAGATCCCATTTTCCTCTTCTATATATCATTAAAAGAGAATCGTCGGCACTTAATACTATGCCACCAGCCGCAACTACATTTTTAAAAGCTTTCTTAAATCCAGATAATAATTCGTCTACATCTTTATTTTCTAATACTACGCCATAGCTATTGGCTTGCTCTAAATGTGTCAAAGCTGTTCTAAAGTTGCTTGAATCATTTCCTTTTAAAAATAAATAATGTACTGTGTTGGGATTTTCTAAAGAGTACCGTTCGGCCTCATTAGTTAATATTATTGGTTTATTGTAAACATATATTTTCTTTATTGCCATCTTGGATATAAATTGCTTCAATTCTCCGAAGTTAAATAATCTATTGCTCAAAAAAAAAATAATATTCTGGAAAATAAGCTAATTTTTAATTAGGTTTGCAATTCTATGGATAAATCAATAACATTAGCAGAAAAATTATTGCAAATTAAGGCATTGCAAATTAATATAGAAAAACCCTACACCTGGGCATCTGGGTGGAATTCTCCCATATATTGCGATAATAGAAAAATATTGTCTTACCCTTTTGTAAGAGATTATGTAAAAAGCGAGTTGGCAAATATGATTTTGGAGGAATTTGAAGATGCGGAAGTAATCGCAGGGGTTGCTACTGCTGGGATTCCACATGGAGTTTTAGTTGCAGACTTAATTAAGCTTCCTTTTGTATATGTGCGTGATAAAGCAAAAGGGCATGGGCTGGGTAATCAAATTGAAGGGGTAATTAAAGAAGGACAAAAAGTTGTAGTGATTGAAGATTTGGTTTCTACAGGGAAAAGTAGTTTAAAGGCTGTAGATGCATTAAAAGAAGCTGGTGCTGAAGTAATTGGAATGTGTTCCTTATTTACTTATGAATTTCCTCAATCGAGAGAAGCTTTAGAAAAAGCTAATGTAAATTTAAAAAGTATTAGTCATTATAGTGCACTTTTAGAGGTTGCTTTAAAGCAAGGAATTATCAAAGAAAATCAAGTTGAAGAATTGCATAAATGGAGAGAAAATCCAGAGAATTGGAAAAGATAATGTAATGTAAAATAAAAACAAGACTTGAATTAACAGGTCTTGTTTTTATTTTTATGATAATTGTATGGTTTAATAAAATTAAACTTTTAACCCTTCAACCTCTACAGTTGCTAAATAACGCTCAGCTTCTAAAGCTGCCATACAACCTGTCCCCGCTGCAGTAACAGCTTGACGATATATTTTATCCTGTACATCACCAGAAGCAAATACCCCAGGTATATTTGTTTCAGTGCTATTCGGTTTAGTAATGATATAACCCTCTTCATCTAAATCAATTTGCCCTTCAAATATTTTTGAATTAGGATCATGTCCTATTGCTATAAATAAGGCAGATAAATCTATCTCTTGGTTTTTCTTAGTTTGGTTATTAATAATACGAACGGCTTCCACTTTATTTTCTCCAAGAACTTCCTCAACTTCTGTATTCCAATAAATATCTATATTTTCTGTTTTAAAAACACGATCTTGCATGATTTTGGAAGCACGCATTTCATCTCGTCTTACAAACATATGTACTTTTTTGCAAATTTTTGAAAGATATAAAGCTTCCTCTGCAGCAGTATCTCCTGCTCCTACAATTGCAACTTCTTTATCTTTAAAAAAGAATCCATCACAAACCGCACAAGCTGATACTCCAAAACCGCTAAGACGTTGCTCAGAAGGTAAGCCTAGCCATCTCGCAGAAGCACCAGTGGATATTATAACACTATCTGCTTCTACCCAGTAATCTTCATCTATTTCAGCTAAAAAAGGACGTTTTGAAAAATCCACTTTAGTAACGCTTCCCCATTGCAAATCTGTACCCATTCTTCTGGCTTGTTCTTCTAAATCTTTCATCATTTGTGGTCCCAATACTCCATTAGGATAACCAGGGAAGTTCTCCACATCAGTAGTTATAGTAAGTTGACCGCCCGGTTGTAAACCTGAATATAAGATAGGATTTAAATTTGCGCGAGCTGCATATATTGCTGCAGTGTAACCTGCAGGTCCTGAACCTATAATTAGGCATTTAGTTCTTTTTTGTATATTTCTTTCTTGGGTCATAATTTTATAATTTTGTATGCAAAAATAAGCATTTTTATTAAAATGAATAATTAAATAGGCGTTAAGGCTCAGGGTCTTTTATGATAATAGAATGATAAGTACTACCATAACCAGCCCAAACCCCTAAAACATTTTTACCTTCTATATTTGATATAAGGTGTATTGGTGCAGCAAAAGGATTGCCAGTAAGTCCGACAGAAAACTCTAAACTATTGTAAAAATCATAGGTGGCTTTATCAATTGCACTCCATTTAACTATAACAGTATCGTTTAAGTTAAAGTAATAACGACTTGCAAAATCTGTACTGGTATCTCCAGGAGATATACCGGGACTTAAAGGGATATTGATTTCTACACCATTTCCTAATTCATCAGATAATACGGACATACCTCCGGTATAAAAAGGAGCACTATTGATACTAGTAAAGATACGTGCAAAATTTCCTAGGGTGTCTGGATCATTATAAAGTGCATATAATTCTCTAGCATTCGGAAAGCTATCAGTAATCCAATCGGAGTCAGGTATTTGTGTCCATAAGGAATCCAAAGGCTTTGGATGTGGTATATATGTTTTGCTATAAAAAGTATCAGAATCTTTGATGATTTTTAAACTATAAGTTTTGCCTAATTCGCCTAAAAAGTCAAGATCTGCAGGCTTGGAGCTATCGACAGAGTAATAATAAAACATAAAATCTGTATCAGGGAAGTTTATGTTATATTCTTTTAAAATTACCTTTCTATTACCATCAGAAACTTCTACATATGCATCATGGATAAAAATATCACCTAGATTTTGAAAATCTATTAGGCCAAAATAACTCATGCTATTGGATAAACGTACAATTGGAGGGGCACCTTTATCAATAAAACCTTCTACAACAGTTTTTTTCTCAGAATCTTTAAAATCAAAAGAAACCTCTTTCTCGCAGGAAAAAAGAAAAATACTTAAGCTTAATAATAAAGCCCAAATTGAAAAAAAATTGATTCGTTTCATTTTACTTACTTTTTAATGTATAAAGATGATGGAAAATTATACCAGCACTTACGCTTGCATTTAAAGAATCCAGATTGGGATTTATTGGAATTTTAATTTTATAATCAGCTTGTTTTAAAGCATATTTTCCTACCCCTCTTTCTTCTGATCCGATAATTACAGCTATCCCGGAATTATCGAAATTATTTAATTCAGAAATCTTTGTTTCTCCTTCTAATGTACTTGTTAAGATTTTTAACTCATGTAGTTTCAATAAATCAATAGCAGTTTCAACACTAGAAGATCTACAAATAGGGATATGTTCTAAAGCACCAGCCGAGGTTTTTATTGCCTCTTCAGTAATGCCTGCATTAAAACTACTAGGTATTATAATGGCATCCGCTTCAAAAGCATAAGCACTTCTAGCAATTGCTCCTAGATTTCTAATATCTGTAACGCCATCTAGTAGTATAATAAAAGGTGATTTTTTATTATTGTCCGCATTATTTAAAATGTCTTCTATTTCATAATAAGCAATTAGTGCAGCTTTAGCTACTACACCCTGATGATTATGTTTTGTCATTTTATTTAAGCGTTGGCTTGGAACTTGTGAAATACTTATAGCATGTTCTTTTGCTAATCTTCTTATTATGCCTATTTCTTCTCCTTGCACCCCTTGTTGTAAGTATATTTTCTCTATACTATTTCCTGCACTTATAGCTTCAATAAGTGGCTTTCTTCCAATGATTAATCTTTGCCTGGAAGAATTATCTTGATTTTTTTTTTCTTTTTTATTCACAAATAATATAACTTTATACTCAAAGTTATTAAATTAGCAGTAAAAAGCTTAATTAATAGCATTTTATTATTATAAAAATCTTACTAATAAATAGTTGTAGCTTAGAAATAATAATTATTATAATTAGTGTTTTATAAAGAGGAAAATAAAAATTTTAAAAAAATCTTCTTTAATTATTGCATAATCAAAAATTAATTTGAATATTGTGGTCTTTAAGATGAGATTTGTAGATTTTTAACTAATTTAGATTGTAAAAATTGAAACTCTTTTTAAAAATCCTTTAGCTTGAAGTTTGAATTTTAAAAACTTTTATTATCTTTCAGCCAAAGTTGCGTAAAGAACAAAGATTTTTTTAAAAATAGAAGCAAACTTTTAGTATTAATTGAGAAAAACGATAAAATG
Source organism: Chitinophagaceae bacterium (assembly GCA_035302865.1). Taxonomy (GTDB): domain Bacteria; phylum Bacteroidota; class Bacteroidia; order Chitinophagales; family Chitinophagaceae; genus DATGSF01. The sequence continues at coordinate 863 of DATGSF010000110.1, read as the reverse complement.
ATAAAATTTTATAAGATGAGAAAAGTTTCCCTGCATCTTTCCATTATGGCAATTGGAATGTTTGCCGTTAGTTGTGGAAAACCGACTTCGCAAGATCAATTGGTAGGCGATTATTCAAATCGTGTGAATTATAAGGCACCTACTCCTATTGGAATGGTTAGTATTCCACCAGGGGTAATGAAAAGTGGTTATAGTGATCAAGATATATCGCATTCACTTGATGCTGAAGTAAGGACATTAAATATGTCTGGCTTTTATATGGATGAAACTGCTATTACAAATGCACAATATAGACAGTTTACTAATTGGGTTCGCGACTCTATTGCTTTAACAACTTTAGGTGAGTTTGTTGACAATGAAGATGGCTCACAGTCTTTAAATTGGCGCTATAGATTAAGATACGACAATCAAGAAGTATTGGAAGATTTAATGGGCTTGTTTCTAGATCCAATGCAATCGGTATATGGAAAAAGAGAATTAAATACGGAAGCATTAGTTTATACTTATGATTATTTTGATTATGATTTAGCTGCTAGAAACAGAGGAGCAGATCCTAAGGATTTTGTAAATACTATTAGTATTAATATATATCCGGACACATTAGTATGGATGCGTCAATTCAACTATTCAAATAATGAGCCTATTGCTCGTCAATATAATTCCTTTCAAGCTTTTGATGAGTATCCTGTTGTAGGAGTTAATTGGCATCAAGCAAATGCATTTTGTGATTGGAGAACAACTTTGTGGAGAGATGGACGTGAGTCTAGAGGTTTATACTTTGAAGGTAGATTTAGACTTCCAAGTGAATCTCAATGGGAATGGGCTGCTAGAGGCGGTAGAGAATTGTCACCATATCCTTGGCG
>DATGSF010000109.1:0-18658 GCA_035302865.1 Chitinophagaceae bacterium | reverse complement strand
TTAAGTTTATCAAAAGATAAAATTAATAAACTTAAAATTGTTAAGTATTTATACATGATTTATTTGTTTGAATTTAAGTCATTTATATCAAGATCTTCAAATCCTTCTTTTTTGAAACTCTTACTTATATCACTTCCTGTAGGCAATTCATATACTTCTAAATCAAAATAAGGTATTGCTGCTATTAAATGATCAAAAATATCACCCATTATGGTTTCGTAAGGAAGCCAATTAACAGTATTAGCAAATAAATATACTTCAAAAGGAATTCCATGTTCCGTTGGTTGCAATTGACGCAACATTATAGTTTTATTTTTATCAACTCCAGGATGATTTTCTATATACCATTGGGCATATTTTCTAAACAATCCTGAATTTGTAAAATTTCGACCATTTATTGCTATTGATTTATCAATGTTTAATTTTTTATTATGATTGTCAATTTCCTTTTTTCTTTCAATAATATAATCTTTAATGGCTTGAATTTTCATGAAATTTTCTAATTCATCATCTTGGACATAGCGAATGGTACTTTGTTTAATATACAATGAGCGTTTTATTCTTCTTCCTCCAAATTCTTGCATGCCACGCCAGTTTTGAAAGGAGGAAGTTATTAAATTATGTGTAGGAATGGTAGTTACTGTTTTATCAAAGTTTTGCACTTTAACTGTGGTTAATGTAATCTCTAAAACATCTCCATCAGCTCCAAAGCTTGGCATTGTTATCCAATCTCCAATTCGCACCATATCATTTGTAGTAACTTGAATGCTTGCTACAAAGCCCATAATAGTGTCCTTGAACATTAATAGTAAAATAGCAGATGTGGCACCCAAAACTCCAAAAAATGCTTTTACGTCTTTTCCTGTAAATTTGGAAAATAATAGTATAGCTGCAATAAAATAAACAATTATTCGTACTACTTGTATATAGCTTTCGATAGGTCGCTTTGCAAAACTTGTGTTTTCTTTTAAAGCATCTGCCACTGATCTAATAATTGTCATTAGTATTGCAATAAATAACAAGATAATTAATATGTCATGAATTGCTAACATGAATTTAAGCAGGCTAGGATAATGCTCAAATACTATAGGTAAGGATTCGTAAATAATAAATAAAGGAATTACCATTGAAATGTAATTCGATATTTTATATTTCATTAATCGCCTTAAAAACCCATTTTTATTTCTATTTGTTATTTTTTGAAAGAAAAATCGTAAGGCTTTAAATGAAACAAGATGAACAAGGTAAACTATTACTGCTAATAATAATAACAATACAAGTGCATTAATAAAAGCAGCATACTTTTCTGAAATGCCCCAATCTATAATTTGATCAAAAGTATATTGAGATATAAAATTGGAATATTTATTCACATGTTCCTCAAAATTACTTATTTGTTTCTCTCGCATAATTTAATTAATCTTCCTATTTTTGTTAGTATTTATTATTATGTATTTAATACAAAGATAATAGTCTTTAGTTGAACGAACTAAGAACTATATACTATTTTAAGGTTAATGATATGTTGCATACCGATGAGGTAATATGGAATGAAGATGGAATATTTGTAAATAAGCAAAAATTAAATGAAGAAACTACTATTTTAAATACTACTCATGAAATAGTAGATGCTTTGAAGGATATATATAAATTAAATGCTTTGTCCTATCCTAAATTTCATAAGATGGATCTTCTCTCGAAAGTTGCTTTTTTAAGTGCTCATTTTTTACAAATTGAAAAAAATATATCCAATATTGATGCATTTGAAAGAGCTTTGCTATGTAATACAAATACAGGAAGTGAGGATGTGGATAAAAAGTTCAATAATAGTAGAAATCTTATACCTAGTCCTGCTTTATTTGTTTATACTTTGCCCAATATATTTATGGGGGAATTGGCTATAAAGTATAAAATTAAAGGCGAGCATGTATGTTATCAAGTCGATAGAGAAGATGCAAATAAATTTCTGGAAAATAAGGTAAATCATTTGTTTGCAAAAAAAGTAGCCAAAGCCGTACTGTGGGGAACGGTAAATGCCTTGCATAACAAAATTGATGTGCATTTAAAATTTACTTTTTTAAAATAGATTATTTTTTTTGACGATAAATGGATTGAATAGCTACACTTAATGCAAGTAATTGTGTTTTTGCATGTGCGTTTCTTTCAATATAATATATAGTATCAGAAATACGTTTTTGCATTTGTAACAACTGTTCATGATTGACCGGAAGTTTGGAAAAACGTAATAAAAAATCTGCTTCTTCATCAATATATTGTGATGCAAATTCTGGTGCAATTTTAACCTTAATTAAGTTGCCAATTAATTGCTGTGAATAATTTAATATAGCCTTGATATATTCTCTTCCTCCATTGCTTGTTTCTTCTACAAATTCATGAATTCTTAAGAATTGATTATTTCCAAAAATTCCATTAAACCACTGGCGTATAGTCTCTAAATAATTACTTACTCCTTTTTGTAATAGCGATTTTGCTAAGAAATAATCCCCTTCAGCCCATTGTGCAACTTGATCTCGATCTTCTTTTTTACTATGAGGAAATTCAACTTTTAATGTATCACTTATTTCATTAATTGTTAGAGGTTGTAAAGGCAATAATTGTACCCGAGAGATTATGGTTGGAAGTATCTCTTCAATGGATTCAGCTACTAAAATTATTAATGTTTTCGCAGGGGGTTCTTCAATAATTTTAAGCAGGATATTTCCATTTTCTTTTAAATATTCAGGCTTCCAGATTAGTTGTACTTTCCAGCCGCTCTCATAAGCTGTTAGGTTTAGTTGATTAATTATTTGACGACACTCATCGGCTGTAATATTTCCTTGTTTATTTTCTGCATTTATATATTGTAGCCAATTCCAAACATTTTCGTAAATGTGATTTTGTAAAAAATCTCTAAACTCTGGTAAATAATGTCTACTTAAAGCTTTTTCATTTGATTTTGGACGTACAGCTGGAAAAGTGAAATGCACGTCAGGATGAATACCTTTTTGTGTTTTTATACAACTTTCACATGCGCCACAGCTGTTTAGTCCTTGTTTATTTGTACAAAAAATATATTGAATAAAGGAATAAGCTAATGCTAAACTTCCCCAGCCTGATTTTCCTTTAATTAGAATAGCATGAGGAATTGTTTGAGACATCCACCATTGATGTAGTAAAGCTTTTGCTCTATTTTGACCTATTACTTTATTCATTATTCAAAATTTAAAATTCTTCTTGTATATCTTTAATAGCTATTAATTTTTGCTCTCCAGTTTGCATATTGCGCACTTGAGCTTGTTGATTATTCCATTCATCAGAGCCAATAATTATGACATAAGGAATCTCCTTTTTATCTGCATATTTCATTTGTTGTCCCATTTTTCTTGCTTTAGGATATAATTCTGTAGCAATGTTCTTATTTCTAAGTACTTGCATTGTTTCTAGTATTTTTGGAATGGCTAATTCTTCCATATTTAAAAACAAAACTTGTACTCCGCTTTGAATAGTTTTTGGAAATAATTCCAATTCTTCCATAACATCGTATATTCTATCAATACCAAAAGATATTCCTACACCTGACATTCCTTTTAATCCAAATAAGCCAGTCAGATCATCGTATCTGCCTCCACCACCGATACTACCCATTTTTACAGCAGAAGTAGCAACTTCTACAATAAATCCAGTATAATAATTTAACCCTCTTGCTAAAGAAAACTGTATTTTAATATTATTATATTCCTCAGAGTCGCATAAGTGTTTTGTGTATTTTAAAGTTTCACGTAATTCTTTTATACCTTCTTGTCCAATTTTTGAGTGCTTTAACTCCTCTTCCATTTCTTCTAGGAGTTGCGTATTGTCTTTATTTTGAATTTGGATGAAAGCTTGAATTTTTTGAATTTGTTCTTTATTGAAAGCAGCATTTTGCAATTCTTTTTCGACTCCATCCCATTGTATTTTATCCAATTTATCAATGGCTATAGTCATTTCCATCATTTTGTCCGTTGCATTAATGCTTTCAGCTAATCCTGCAAGAATTTTTCTATTATTTATTAAAATAGAAATTTCTGGAATGTTTAAATTGTTAAAAACACGAGAATAAATGGATAGTAACTCTGCTTCGTGTAGTAAGGAATCTGATCCAATTATATCAACATCGCATTGCATGAATTCTCTATATCTTCCTCTTTGAGGTCGATCAGCTCTCCAAACATTTTGCATTTGATATCTTTTAAAAGGCATAATAAGATTATGATGATTCATTGCTACATAGCGTGCAAATGGAATTGTTAAATCATAACGTAAAGCGCGTTCAGTCAAATTAGTATTTGCTTTTCCTATTAAAATGTCTTCTAATGCTTCTCTAGTTTTTTCTTGTTTGTTTGGATGGTCTAAGCCATTATTTAATATTTTAAATATAAGTTGATCGCCTTCTTCTCCGTATTTTCCTAGTAAAGTTTCTAATTGCTCAAAACTGGGAGTTTCAAGTGGTTCAAATCCATAAATTTCAAACTGTTTTTGAATAGTATTCAGTATATATCTTCTTTTAAATAAAGTTTGAGCATTAAAATCTCTTGTGCCTTTTGCTATGCTTGGTTTCTTCATTTTATTTATTTTCGTATTTTTCGTAAATTATTGCACAGTTTTCTTTTATTTGTGAGAAAACTGGTAAATATCCGCTTTCATCTCCATAGTAAGGATCGGTAACGGATTTGTTTTCACCCGGGTATTTATAGTCTAAAAATAAGGAGATTTTTTTTGAATCATATTTTTCACCTGCTATATCTTTAATTTCTTCTATAACATCTGTTGCCATTGCATATATTTTGTCATATTGGTCGAGATGTTCTACTTTAAAAAGCATAGCTTTTTGTGTTGAAATATCTATGCCATGAGCTGCACAAACCTTTTGGGAGGATGGGTGAGGCGCTTTCCCAATATGATAATCTCGAACTGCAGCAGAGGCTATTTTCCAGTTTTTTTGCTTTTTGTCTACTATGTCTTTTAAAACTCCTTCAGCAATGGGAGAACGACAAATATTTCCAATACAAACAAATAATATTCTCATAATTATTAAGATTGATAAGAACCTGATTCTTCTAAATACTTTTCAACTGCTTCAGGTACTAAGTACTTTATTGACTTTTTATTTTTTATTTGATTTCTTATATAAGTTGCCGATATGTGTAATGCAGGACTATCGAAGAAGTGTATATTAGACGGGATGTCCAGTTTTTTAGTTTCAAATCCCGGTCTATTATATACTAAAATAGTATGGTTTCGCAAAAGCACTTCCGCATTTTTCCATGATAAAATGTTTTGGTAACTATCACCTCCTATGATAATTTGAAAATCTTTATTTGGATAATTTTCCTTTAAATAAGTCAAGGTGTCAATTGTATAAGAAGGTCTTGGAAGTCTAAATTCTATATTTGAACAATAGAATCTATCGTTGTCGGCAATAGCTAATTCAACTAAATGCAAACGATCATATTCATTTAATAAGTTTTTAGGATTTTTATGTGGATTTTGTGGTGTTACAATAAACCACACTTCATCTAAGTTTGCCGCTTCTAACATAAAGTTAGCAATAATTAAATGACCATTATGTATTGGATTGAAGCTTCCGAAATACAATCCTGTTTTTTGATTCATGATTTGTTTTATAAAAGAAACTTATAAAAGAATAGTATTAGATATTACTTAACTTTAAAAGTTGATTTTTAAAATAGTATAAAATTAATTACATGCAAATATACAAAATTTAATTCCTAGTTATATAGTAAAATTGTGTACATTTGCAATATTATAATCTTGACAGTAACAATGTTCAATAAGAATAATTATGTAGTAATTTTGGCTGGAGGAATAGGGAGTAGGTTCTGGCCCAAGAGTCGATTAAAAACGCCAAAGCAATTTTTGGATATTTTAGGTGTTGGAAAAAGCCTTATTCAAATTACTTATGAACGTGTTCGAAAGTTTTGCTTAGCGGAAAATATATTTGTGATAACTCATCATAGTTACATAAAGGATGTAAAACAACACCTTACAGAACTTCAAGATGCTAATATTATTCAAGAACCGTATAGAAAAAACACCGCTGCAAGTGCCATTTACTCTACACATAAAATAAATGCTTTAAATCCCAATGCCAATATAATGATTTGTCCAGCAGACCATTTAATTTTAAATGAGGATATTTTTACTGATATTGTGAATAAAGCATTTAAGTTTTCAAAAGAAAACGATGCTATTATAACTTTAGGTGTGGAACCAATACGCCCAGATACTGGCTATGGTTATATTCAATATTTTCAAGATGAGTTAGATATACCAATTAGGAAAGTGAAACTTTTTACGGAAAAGCCTAATTTAGAGATTGCAAAAAGCTTTTTAAAATCTGGTGACTTTTTATGGAATGCTGGTATTTTCTTCTGGAATGTTCAAATAATATTGCCTTTGTTTCAAAAGTATTTGCCCGAAGTGGATGAGCCTTTTAGAAGAATTAAAGAACATTACAATACTTCAACCGAGGTGGATAATATGGAGATGATATATATGCAATGTCCAAGTATTTCTATAGATCATGGTTTATTGGAAAAAGCTCAGAATGTATATGTTATTCCTTCTAGTTTTGGTTGGAGTGATTTGGGAACATGGGAGTCTGCATATGAAAATAGTGAAAAAGATTATTTAGGAAATGCAGTGCAAGGGAAAAATGTAGTCGTTTTTGATACTTCTGAAAGTATAATTCATTGTAAGGATGAGAAACTAGTAGTTGTACAAGGCTTAAATAAATATATTATCATTGATACTGAGGAAATTTTATTAATTTGCGAAAGGTCAAATGAGCAACAAATTAAAAATTATGTTGCAGAAATTAAAAGATTAAAAGGAGATAAGTTTTCATAATTAAAATTGTTTAAAATGCTTCCAAAATATAATAGAGTTTTATTGAAATTGTCCGGAGAATCTATGATGGGCGAAAAGCAATACGGAATAGATCCAGCTATGCTTGAAAAATATGCTTCTGAAATTAAAAAAATTACCGATCTTGGTGTGCAAGTTGCTGTTGTAATAGGCGGAGGGAATATTTATAGAGGAATGAATGAAAAGGAAACAGGGATTGAGCGCGCTCATGGTGATTATATGGGCATGTTAGCCACTGTGATAAATGGCATGGCTTTGCAAGCAGCATTAGAAAAAAATGATGTTAAAACACGATTGCAAAGTGCAATAGAAATGGATCAGGTTGCAGAACCTTATATTCGGAGAAAAGCAATACGACATTTAGAAAAAGGACGTGTAGTTATATTTGCGGCAGGCACAGGAAATCCCTATTTTACAACAGACACAGCTGGTTCATTAAGAGCAATTGAAATAAAAGCAGAAGTGATTCTGAAAGGTACCCGTGTCGATGGAATATATTCTGCAGATCCTGAAAAGGATGAAAATGCAGTGCGTTTTGAAAAGATAAGTTTTAAAGAAGTTATCAATAAAGGTCTTCAAGTTATGGATATGACTGCATTTACATTATGTCAAGAAAATAAACTACCTATAATTGTATTTGATATAAATAAACCTGGGAACTTACGTTCAGTTGTGGTTGGTAAATCAGTTGGTACTTTAGTAAACTGAGTTGAAGATTTATATATTTTAAAAAGTGTTTTTGAATTATATTCTCCATATTGATAAACTAAAAAATTTAAAAGCACTTTCTTAAAGAAAATTTATGTTTCATATGATTCTATAAGGTCGAAGTTTTGAACATCTTAGCTTATAGGTTTCAAATATAGAAATAGTAAAAAGGGGATTCGATTATTCAATGCCATAATAATATTGCTCATTAATTTAAATGTTCTAATACCTAATTTTCTTAAGATAGATTGTCGGTAGAGAAGAAAGTATTAATCGTTTTATAATCATTCAAAAACGTAAAAGAATTCTTAATCTTTTAATGGCTTTCAAATAAAAAAATAAAAACAGAATAAAACTATAAAAATTTGCCTTATATTGTTTTAAAATCTATTCTGAAAAATATTTTGCTTGTTGTTTAAATGATATATGGATAATAAAATGTATAAAAAACGCGCTTGGGTGCTAAGAATACTATTCATTTTAATGGGAGCTATTCTTATTATTCGTCTATTCAATATGCAAGTACTAGACGATAAGTATAAAACAATGGCACATAATCAAGCAGTTATACGAAAAGTGATTTATCCTAAGCGGGGGATAATTCTTGATAGAAATGGAAAGAGTGTTTTAGCAAATAGAATTTCAGTTGATTTAGCAGTTACACCGGTTAAGGTTGAGGATTTTGATACTTCAAAGCTATGCTCTATTTTAGGAATAACAACTGAAGAATTTGAAGAACGTATAGAAAAAGCTAAAATTCAAAATGGACCCTTGCGTTCCTCAGTTTTCCAAAAATTTTTAACGAATAAGCAAAATGCTAGATTGCAGGAAGATATTTACGATTTTCCAGGCTTTGAATTGGTGGAAAGAAGCTTAAGAGAATATCCCTTAGGTATTGGTTCTTTATTTCTTGGTTATATTAATCAGATAAATAGAGGAATGTTAGAAACGGAGCGATATAGTTCCTATAGATCTGGAGATTTTGTTGGAATAACTGGTTTAGAAAGTGTTTATGAAGAAGAATTAAGAGGAACACGAGGAGTTGAATATTGGGTAAGAGATGTTATGAATAGACCGCAAGATTCCTATATGAAAGGTGCTTTGGATACTCAAGCTATAGCTGGAGAGAATTTACATTTGTATTTAGATGCTGATTTACAAGCATATGGCGAAGAGTTGTTTGAAGGGAAAATCGGAAGTGCGGTAGCGATTGATCCGAAATCAGGAGGTATTTTGGCTATGGTATCTGCACCAACTTTTGACCCCAATCTATTATCTGGCGGTGATTTAGGAAAAAACTTTTCCTCTTTATATCAAGATCCAACGAGACCATTATTTAATAGAGCTATTCAAGCACAATATGCTCCTGGATCAACATTTAAACCCATTACAGCCCTTGTAGGATTAGATGTTGGAGTAGTGAGTCCAAGCTTTGGCATGGGTTGTGCTGGAGGTTATTATGGTTGTGGGAAAAGAATAGGTTGCACAAATACTAGAGCTGGTCATGCTGCCAATTTGAAAATTGCTATTGCAACTTCTTGCAATTCTTATTTTTGTCATATTTTTCGTTTAATTGTTGATTCAAAACAATGGCAAGGTGGAAAACAAGAAGGTATTCAAAAATGGCATGACTATTTACGTTCCTTTGGATTAGGAAATACCTTGGGGGTAGATATTACTGGTGAGTATAAAGGACATGTACCGGATAGAGCTTATTTTGATAAAGCATATAATAATCATTGGAATTCTTGTAATATGGTTGTTATGGGAATGGGTCAGGGAGAGATTGATGCAACTCCTATGCAAATGGCAAACTTAATGGCAATAATTGCAAATAAAGGGCATTTTTATATACCTCATTTTGTAGAATCGATAGGAGGGAATAAAAATCATCCATCTTTAGAAAAATATTTAGAAAAGCATAAAGTCTTAGATATTCAGGAAGAATCATTTGATGCAGTAATTGAAGGCATGGAAATGGTTGTAGCTAATGGTACAGGGAGGGTTGCTCAAATACCTGGAGTACGTGTTGCTGGAAAAACAGGTACTGTTGAAAATTATGATGTGATAAATGGAAAAAGAGAAAAACTAGACAATCATTCAGTGTTTGTTTGTTTTGCACCTGTTGAAGACCCTCAAATTGCCGTAGCTGTAGTAGTGCAAAATGCAGGTTACGGTTCAACTTGGGCAGCTCCAATAGCAAGTTTAATGATAGAAAAATACTTAAAATCTGAAGTTAGCCGTACTGCTTTAGAGGAGCGAATTAAGAGTGGAAATACTATAAAAAAATATGTTTATACATTAGACTCAATTCAGAGAGCGAAGGATCTTAAAAGAGAAGAGCTCAGAAATGCAGATAGGGAAACAAAAATTAGACTGAGAAAGCAGCAAGATACTATGATGGTAAAGTATATTCTGAATGAATACTATGATATGAAAATTGATTAGATAAATGACTCACTATAAAAAGAACTTATTATTAAGAATTGATTGGTTAACCTTACTTCTGTATTTGATACTTGTAGGTATAGGTATTACTGCGGTATATTCTTCAGAATATTCTAGCTTGAACCAAGAGTTTTGGGATTTTTCTAGAAGTCATACGAAACAATTGACTTGGTTAGGAATATCCTTATTTGTAGGTTTATTGATTTTATTGACTGATAGTAAATTTTTCTATTCCGTTTCTTATTTGGTATATGTTCTAGGAATAATATTGCTTTTATTAACTTTTGTTTTAGGAGGGTCGGTAAAAGGATCAAATAGTTTTATTCAAATTGGTGGATTTAGTTTTCAGCCAGGAGAGATAGTAAAAGTGTCTACTACATTAGCTTTAGCTCGATTTATTGCCACTCCAGAATTAGACTATTCTTTATGGAAAAATCGAATAATCAGTATGATTATTGCTTTTTTACCTTGTATAATTATTATTCTTCAAAATGAAACAGGTTTAGCATTAGTTTACTTTTCTTTTATTTTAGTGATGTTTCGCGAGGGTTTACCAAGTGGAATATTAATTTTTGGAATTGCCTCTATTGCATTAATGATATCGACTTTGTTGGTGGAAGCTATTCCTTTATTAATCATAATTACAGCAATTGCAATCCTAGTAAGTTTTTTAAATAGAAAGGCCTTAAGAAATAATAAAATATTTTTTGTCATTGTTGGTATTGCTTGGTTTGTTGCTGTGATGTTTTCTCAAGTTATTGTTCCTTTTGTATTTAAAAATGTTTTTCATGAATATCAAGTGGAACGTATTTATACAATGTTTGGGCAAGATGTGCCTAGCGAATACTTGAAACCAGGAAGCACGCCAAGTCAAGATGCTGAATATAATGTACGACAAGCAAAAATTGCAATTGGTAGTGGAGGTCTTTCTGGAAAAGGCTTTATGAATGGAACACACACTAAATATTCTTTTGTTCCTGAACAACATACAGACTTTGTGTTTTGTGGAATTGGAGAACAGTTTGGCTTTATAGGCTCCAGTATATTAGTTTTATTTTTTGTGATGTTATTACTTAGAATAATTCACCTAGCAGAACGACAAAGATCAACCTTTAGTAGAGTTTATGCTTATAGTGTCGCTTCTATACTATTCTTCCATTTTGCTATTAATTTATCTATGACAATGGGACTTGCACCGGTAATTGGTATTACTTTGCCAATGTTAAGCTATGGTGGAACAAGTTTACTGTCTTTTAGTATTTTTCTTTTTATTCTAGTGCGTTTAGATGCTGATAGAGAAGTGTTGATTCGCTAGTCTTTAAACAGATAAAACTAATTTTTAGAATTTTTATAAACTTCTTCAATGACTTTCATGAGTCTATCTGCAGAAAAATCCCAATTAAATCGTAAATTTTCTTTTTTAGACTGTTCAATTAAATAGCTATGCAACTTTTCATTTCTGTAGATTTCCATCATTTGCTCAGCTATATCTTCCACGTTTTCTGGATCTGCTAATAATCCTGCTTCACCCACCACTTCAGGCATAGATGATGTGCTAGAGCTGATAACAGGTTTGTGGCAGGCGTAAGATTCCACTATGGGAATTCCAAAGCCTTCAAATAAAGAGGGATAAATCGTGGCCCATGCAGCTGCTGTTAATTTTGCAACAACTTCAATAGGTTGATAGTCCAACCAGATAACATCATCTTTAAATGGCATTCTTCTTTTTGCCTCTTCAATTTCTTTCGATTGCCAAGCCATTCTACCAATTAAAACTAATTTGAAATTGTTTTTTTGTCTTCGTTTAAAATGAACAAAGGCTTTTAGTAGATTTATTACATTCTTTCTAGGATGAATAGCAGATGTAAATAAGAAAAACTCTTCTCCATCAGTATAGGTAGCTTTTATTTCTTCTTGCTCTTTCCACGACAATGGTTTAAATACTTTATTTGCTGCATTATATATTACTTCTATATGCTCTTCAGGTATAAAGGGGTATTGTTTTAAAATATCCTTTTTACTGTATTGAGAAACAGTGATGATTTTTTTAGTATGCTTAGCATAAAAAGGGGTGTAATTATTAAAATACCACTTATGTGCCTTGTCTATATAACTAGGATAATGCAAAAATGCTAAATCATGTAAAGTTATAATTGAGGGTGTTTTGCTAGAATGTAAACCTAGAAAATCAGGGGAAAAATATACATCAACCTTATATTTTTTTATTGCTTTAGGTAAGGCATATTTTGTCCAAATCCAATAGAGAATAGGGTGCCTCGCAGGTGGTTTTAATATAACTGGAGTAACATTATCTCCAAATATAAAAGAATCATCGTAGGGTCTGTCAAAAAAGAAAATAAATTTATACGATGGGTGCTTGCGGACCATTCTTTTTAATAGTTCATGTGCAAACCACCCAATCCCTTCTAATTTATTTTTTAATAACAAGCGTGCATTAACCCCTATAATCATTTTAGGAAATAACTTAAAAATGTAAATCAGTAATGCTATTTAGAGGAATGTTGATGCCACCTTTTAATGAAATATATTTCTCAGTAGCAGACCATATTGTGGTTTCTACAGTCCTAATCCCTTCACTAGTTTGGAAAGATATTGTTGTTTTTCCTTTGAATTCATTCCCTAATCGCACTCCATATTCTAATTTTTCTTGCCATTTAGTACTTAGATCTACTTGAGCAGGAATGATTTTTAAAAAAGGGATATCTTCTTTATTTATGAATTGAACAGTAGCCATACGCAATAAACAGTTTAGAGCAAATGTAAATTAAATAATGCATAGCAATAAATATAAGGCAATATTTATTTTTAACCATCAAAAAATAGAATTAGTTCAAAATAAATAATCTTATCTTTGCAAAAAAATATTATTATGAGTTTAAAGGCAGGTATTGTCGGTTTGCCAAATGTAGGAAAATCTACGCTTTTTAATGCTGTAAATAAAAATGCACAAGCTCAAGCTAGTAATTATAGATTTTGTACCATTGAACCTAATGTAGGATTGGTGGATGTTCCAGATGAGCGTTTAAAGATTTTAGCTGATATTGTTCAACCAGAAAGAGTATTGCCTACCAGCGTAGAGTTTGTAGATATAGCTGGCTTGGTTAAAGGAGCAGCATCTGGCGAAGGCTTAGGTAATAAGTTTTTAGCAAATATTAGAGAAGTAGATGCGATTATACATGTTGTTCGTTGTTTTGAAGATGAAAATATCTTAAGAGAAGAAGGAGAAATAAACCCACTTTCTGATAAAGAAATTATTGATACGGAATTGCAATTGAAGGATTTAGAAAGTGTAGAAAAGAAAATGGAGAGGACAAGCAGAGCTATGAAAGCAGAACCTAAATTGAAATCCGTTTATGAATCTTTGGAAAAATGTAAAAATTGGCTAGAAGAAGGGAACAATATTCGTGCATTGGATTTAACGGAAGAAGATCAAGAAGCAATTGCGGACTTGTTTCTGTTAACAGGAAAGCCTGTTTTGTATGTGGCAAATGTGGATGAAGAGGCTATTCTAACTGGAAATAGATTTAGCGAAGCAGTTCAAAAAATGGCTAAAGAAGAAGGTTCTGAAGTTATTGTAATGAATAATAATATTGAAGCTCAAATCTCAGAATTGGAATCAGAAGAAGATAAAGAATTGTTTTTTAGTGAATATGGATTAACGGAACCAGCTCTTAATCGTTTGATTCGTACTACGTATAAATTATTAAATCTAATTACTTATTTTACTTGCGGAGTGAAAGAAGTAAGAGCTTGGACAATTAGAAAAGGTTGGAAAGCTCCTCAAGCTGCAGGTGTGATTCACAGTGATTTTGAAAGAGGTTTTATCCGTGCAGAAGTGATTGATTACAATGATTTTGTCGAATTGGGAGGAGAACAAGGTGCAAAAGATAAAGGAAAATTTAGAGTCGAAGGTAAAGAGTATATAGTTAAAGATGGAGATGTGATGCATTTTAGATTTAATGTTTAATATTCTAGACTAATAATTGCTATTTATCTTAAATAAGATAAGATTTCTCTTTATTATTCGTTAATGAAGGAAAGTTCTTAACTTTAAAACCTTTAAATACTTGAATTTCCGATTAATTATAAATATAATTTTATTATTGGGCTTGAATCTTTTAATCAAGCCCTTTTGGATTTTAGGTATAGATGTAGAGGTGCAGAATAAATTGGGAAATAATGTCTATGGATCTTATCAGGCACTATTGAGTCTTAGTCTGATATTTGCAATTTTACTGGATTTGGGTATCCAAACTTATAATTCACGCACTGTAGCTAGTTCCCCTAAAACCTTTCAAAGTTTATTCCCCAATATGATTATAGCTAAATTGTTTTTTGCTATATTATATGTAATATTAATTAGTGCGATTGCCTATTTTTTAAACTATAGAGGTGAGCATTTATATTTATTATTATTATTAGGGGTGTTGCAAATTGCTGTATCATTTCTAATTTTTATACGCTCGAATATAGCCGCTTTACAGCGCTTTAATCTTGATAGTATATTTACAGTATTAGATAAAGTAGTTGCAATTATTTTATGTGCTTATTTTCTTTATATAGCACCTAATGCTATTGATTTTAAAATTCATCATTTTGCATTATTTCAAGTAATAGGCTATGCAACGAGCTTAATAATAGGCTGGATTATAACCTTGAGGTTATATAAATTTAAATGGAAAGGCTTTCAATTAAATAAAGTTTGGATTGTTATTAGGAAAGGAATCCCTTATGCTTTATTGGTTTTCTTTATGGGGATTTATGGAAGAGTAGATATTTTATTAATTGATGTATTGCAAGAAACTGGATCTGAAGAAAGTGGAATATATGCTGCTAGTTTCAGGTTGTTAGACTTATCTAATAATATGGTTGGTGTACTTATGGCTAGTATACTTATGCCACTTTTTGTCCGAAAATTGGCAATGAAAGAATCTTTAAAGGAAGTATTACAATTGGTATCTTATATCATGCTAGCAGTGAGTTTGCTAATAGCCATTTGGGTGCAATTTTATGGAGATTTCATTATTCATTTCTTATATGATCATGCGAATGATTACACAGTAAGAGTTTTGAAAATTCTTATTTGGGTATTTCCAATTACTAGCTTAAGTTATATTTATTCTACATTATTAACAGCAGATGGGAAACTGAAATTCTTAATAGGGACTGCATTTGTATCAGGTTTTTTAAGCTTGGTTTTAAATTCTTATTTTATTCCTAAATATGGAGCTTTTGCTTCGAGTATTATTTCTATAATAACTCATGGAGTATTTGTTTTTTGGGTTATTAATAAAGTGAAAAAAGTATATGCTTTTAAAATGCCATGGAGATTTTTAGCTTTTATGCTATTTTGGTTCTTAGTAGTTTCTTTTGCTTTTTATTTTATAGAAAAATATCTCTCTTTAAACTGGATAGTCACAAGTATTATTTGTGCTGTGATTGGAATGATATTATTGTTTTTAACTAATGCTTTTTCTTTTAATAAAATGAAAATTTTAATACGAAATAATAAATAAATTTTCTAGTATCTAAATTCTTACGAACTTTGTCTGCAAAATTGTAACATTTATATTGCAAAATGCAATAAGATTAAAGAATATTATAAGTCTATGGCAAAAAATCTGTTAATCGTTGAGTCTCCTGCAAAAGCAAAAACAATAGAAAAATTTTTAGGTAAGGATTTTGAAGTTGTTTCCAGTTTTGGCCATATAAGAGATTTAGTGAAAGAAGGGATGGGTGTAGATGTTGAAAAAGAATTTGCACCAACCTATGTTGTTTCACCAGAAAAGAAAAAAGTAGTTTCGGAATTAAAAAGTAAAGCTAAAAAAGCTGAAGAGGTTTGGTTAGCTACGGATGGTGATAGAGAAGGTGAAGCTATTAGTTGGCATTTATGTGAAGTTTTAAATCTTGATCCGAATACAACAAAGAGAATAATATTCAATGAAATTACTAAATCAGCTATTCTAGAAGCTATTAAAAATCCTAGTACTGTGAATATGCATTTAGTGGAAGCACAACAGGCTAGGAGAGTGTTGGATAGATTAGTCGGCTTTGAAATATCTCCCGTTTTATGGAGAAAACTTCCAGGAGCACAAAGTTTATCTGCAGGAAGAGTGCAATCTGTAGCTGTTCGTTTAATTGTTGAAAGAGAAAGAGAAATTCAGAATTTTGAACCAGAAAGTAGTTTTAGGATTGTAGGTGATTTTATAGGGAAAGATAGTAATACAGATAAAGAAGTTTCATTTGCTGCATCAGCACCAAGTCTTAATAGTCAAGAAGATGCAGAAAACTTTTTAAAAAACTGTGAAGGTGCAAAATTTACCGTTAAAAATGTTGAAGTAAAACCAGGTAAAAGAAACCCCGCAGCTCCTTTTACTACTTCTACATTACAACAGGAGGCAAGTAGAAAATTAGGAATGTCTGTAGGTACAACTATGCGTATTGCTCAGCAATTATATGAATCTGGTTATATAACCTATATGCGTACAGATTCAACAGTTTTATCAGGCTCTGCTATAAAACAAGCAGAAGAAACTATTAAAAAACTTTACGGTGAAAAATACCATAAAGCAAGAGTATATAAGACAAGGAATCAATCTGCTCAAGAAGCACACGAGGCTATTCGACCTACAGATATGAATTTAAGTACAATCGAAAATAATAATTTAAAAAGATTGTATGAACTAATATGGAAAAGAACTATTGCTTCTCAAATGGCAGAAGCACAAATGGAAAGAACTAGTGTACATATTGGAGTATCAACATTAAAAGAAGAGTTTATTGCCAAAGGTGAAGTGGTAAAATTTGATGGATTCTTAAAAGTGTATCTTGAAGGTAAAGATGATGATGAAGATGAAGAGAATCAAGAAGGAATTTTACCTAAATTAAATATAGGAGCATCATTAAAAAATTCTTCGATAACAGCAACGGAAAGATTTAGTAGATCTTCAGCTAGATATACAGAAGCATCTCTTGTGAAAAAACTTGAAGATTTAGGTATTGGAAGACCCTCAACTTATGCACCAACCATCAGTACTATTCAACAGAGAAAATATGTAGAGAAAAAGAATCTGGATGGTGAAGAGCGTTCTTATGCTTTTTTAGAATTAAAAAATAATAAAATAATAAAAAAGACCAAAACTGAAATTGCAGGTGCAGAAAAGCAAAAATTATTTCCTACCGACTTGGGAATGGTTGTAACTGACTTTTTAAATAAGCACTTTACGCAAATAATGGATTATAAATTTACTGCTAAAATAGAAGAAGAATTTGATACAGTTGCTGAAGGAGGAAAGGAGTGGAATGAAATGCTGGGGCAGTTTTATAAACCATTTCATGAAACAGTTGAAGAAACCTTAGAAACTGCAGAAAGAACAGCAGGAGAAAGATTGTTGGGTGAAGACCCCGAATCAGGAAAACCTATAATAGCTCGTTTAGGAAAATTTGGACCTATAGTTCAAATTGGTTCTGGTGATGATGAAGAAAAACCCAAATATGCATCACTTAGAATGGATCAAAGCATAGAAACAATAAACTTGGAAGAGGCTTTGGATCTTTTTAAATTGCCTTTTAGTCTTGAAGATTATAAAGATAAAGAGGTTATGGTTGCTGTGGGTAGATATGGACCTTATGTTCGTTGGGGTGATACTTTTATTTCAATACCTAAAGATGAAGATCCTCTTAATGTAAATCAAAAAAGGGCTGAAGAGTTAATAGATGAAAAAATTAAGGCAGATGCGCCTATCGCTGAACATGATGGCTATCCAATTACGAAAGGGGTAGGTAGGTTTGGACCATACTTGAAATGGAGAAACTTATTTGTTAATGTCCCCAAAGCATATGATTTCGATAATCTTACTCAAGATGAAATTCATGAATTAGTATCTAAAAAAATCGAAAAAGAAGCCAATAGATATATTAAAGTGTTTGAAGAAGAAGGAATTTCTATTGAAAATGGGAGATGGGGTCCGTTTATAAAAATAAACAGAAAAAATGTGAAAATTCCTACTAAAAAAGATGGTGAAAAGTATTCAGCTGAAGAATTAAAAGAAGTAGGATTAGAGCAAATAAAAAAATGGATTGAAGAAGCAGATCCTAAATTGTTAAAAAAGAAAAAAACCAAAACTAAAACAAAAAAGAAAAAATAAATTTATTATAAGCCTTCTAAAATTATTTTTTGAAGGCTTAAATTTTCATAAAGGAAAGCTATCCACGAGATAGATTAAATATAATTTTAAATTTTAAATGTAAATTCTTCTTTAAAAAAAATTAAATGAATTATTATTGGGGAAAATACAATAAAAATATGTTTTAATAAGTAAAAGGTATTTCTCTCAATAACAACATAGGCTTTTGCATTTGAAATTATTTAAAAAGAATGAAAATTGTCTGTTTTTTTAAATAAATATAGCTATTAATATAGAAAGGAATTAATTGAAATAATGGTTGTTTATAACTTTTATTTTTTAGTTCCCATGAATTTTTAACTTTATCTTTTATGCATATTGAATTATATACGGATGGTGCTTCACGTGGAAATCCTGGACCAGGGGGT